>NZ_JADZGI010000001.1:635028-952542 GCF_015865035.1 Novosphingobium aureum
GGTAGGCCGACTGGATCATCGAAATGGCCGAGCCGATCTTGCTGAGCGCCACGGCTGCCGTCTTGGCATTGCCCAGATTGAGGGCGCTGCTCAGGGCGAGACTATAAGTGCCGCCCGGGGTGACGGTGTTCTCGTCGTCGTCATCAGCATCGGTCGCGGCCTTGGCGACGAGGCGGACCGGTTCGATCCCGAGCTTGGTCAGGGCGTCCTCGCCGTTTGCGCCCGAGCCCAGTTCGATGCTGTGGCCCGCCGCGACCTGGATCCTGAGGCTCGTCTTGCCATCGACCAGTGCGGTCGAGACGCTCGCGGCCGTACCGGTAATGCGGCGGATCTTCTGCGAGAGCGTGGTCATCGTCTCGCTTGCATCGATGGTGATCGTGCGGGTCGAACCATCGTCGACCTTGATCGTGAATTCGTCCCCGGCGCGGATGCTGGTCTGCGAGGTCAGCGTCGCTGACGTGCGCTGGTTGAGCGTACCGCGAGCAAGGCCAAGCGCGCCGAGCGCCGTGGTGCCGCCGCTCGCTGCCGACACACGCACCGGTTCGGTGGTGGTCGCGACGAGCCCCCATTGCGAGACCGCCTCGAGCGTGCCGCTGGCGTCGAGGCGCGCGAGGAAGCCATCGACCGTACCGCTCTTCGTGCCGGAAATGGTGCCGTTGCTGCGCCCGCCGACATAAAGCGTGCCGTTCATCCAGGTCGCGCTGTCCGCCTGATCGTCCTCGGCGCTGCCGATATAGGTCGTGCTCGCAGAACCGAGACCGGCGCCGATCATCGTGACGAACGCGTCGCGTGCTCCCGAGATCGCATTGGTCTGGCTGCCCGAGACCGCCGTTGCGGCAGCACCGACGACGGCGATCTGGCCACTGTCGGAAACGGCGATGGCGCGCGCCTCGACTGCTCCGAGTGCAATCGAACCCAGGTCGTTGGCAATCGAGGTCGAATCGATCCGGCGCAGCGTGGCAACGCCGTTTTCCTTGGTCAGCGCGAGCAGGTTGCCTGAACCGTCGATTTCGAGCGCTGTGACCAGGTCGGCCCCACCGCTGTCGATCGTGCGCCGCTCGACCTGCTTGCCGGTGGCGTCGAGCTTGACGATGAAGGCATCGCCGCCGCCACTCGAAGCGCGGCCTGCGACGTAGATGCTCCCGTCATCGCCGATGGTCAGCGCACTCGCACTCTCGTTGCCGAGCTGGCGCACCGCGGTTGCGGAGAGTTCCTCGCCGCGGGCATTGAAGCGGGCGACGAGGATGTCGGTGTCGCTGCCATCGCTGCCGCTGAAGGCGCTGCTGACGGTTCCGGCAACGACGATCTCGCCGTTGGGGGCGATAGAGACTGCGGCACCTTGTGCCGAACCGGAGGCGCCGAGGCTGCGCTGCCACACGATCTTGCCTTCGGAATCGACCTTGGTGAGGAACAGGTCGTCCTCGCCGTCCGAAAGGTTGGTACCGAGGTCGCCATCGGTAGTGCCGACGATATAGCTGAAGCCCTCAGCGTCGGTGACGACCGAACGCGCCTTGGTGTCTGCGTGGACCGTGTAGTCGACGTCCTCGTCGTCATCGCGGCTCGCGGCGGTGGCCGCCTGGGCGGTGGCGTCGGCATCGATCGAGGCGATCGAACCGAGCCTTGTGCGGGTCATCGCTCCGTCGATGTCCTCGAAACGGAACAGGCTCGCATCGGTGTAGGAATCGCGCCGAGTTTCACCACTGGCGACCACGATCGCGTCGGTACCCCCGACCTGGTCGATCGCGACGTTCTCGATACCCGAGGGATTGAACACCAGTCCCCACTTCTCGTCGGTATATTTGAGCGAGAAGTTCGACTGCCACTGGCTGACGACATTGCCATCGGCGTCGAGCACGGGATTGCCCCCGGCATCGAGCTGCGGGGTTGCGCCGATGGCGGCGTTGAAGGCGTTGGCGATCGTGTCGAGGTTGAGAGGGTCGGTGATCTGCGAAAGATCGACCTGGACCGTCTCGGTGGTGGAGCCCTTGGTCAGCGTGAACTGGAAGACCTCGGTGCCGGTCAGTCCGGCGATGACGTCGCTGCGCTTGATCGAGGTCGTCCCGGCGACGACCGAGCCGGTTACGTCCGACTTGGTCACGGCGACGGTCTGGACGCGCTTCGTGGGCACGCCGTAGTTCAGCGTGAGCATGTCGGTCTGCGCAGACCCCATGTAGGCCTGCAGGTCGGCCATGCCCTTGGCAAAGACCTTGTTGAGGGCAGTGCGCTCGGTTTCCGAGGTGGTCGACTTGGCCGCGCTCTCGGCGATCACGCGCAAGCGGTCGAGCGCCTTGTAGATGGTGAAGGAAGCCTCGATGTCGGGCAGGTCCTCCAGGGAGGAGTCGCTCTCGGTATCGATGATCGAGAGCATTTTCTTGATCGCGGTGATCTGCGCGCTGGTGGAAGAGGTGGTGGGCTCCTCTTCCCAGGGCGGGGTGGTCTGGGGCAGGGTGAAGGCCTGCTTCGCCCGCGTCACTGCCGGGCTGTCGCTGGAGGAAAGCCCGGAGGAGTAGGTGTTGTAGGCGCTCGTCCCTCCCAGGATGGAAAGACCGATCAGGCCATTGTTCACATTCACCATGAATTGTACCTTCCCGGGATCATCGCCGCCGTTGTCATCCTATAAGATAGATAGCTTGCGGGCGTTCGGGTCCGGAACCGTGCACTTTTATTACGAGGATTGAAGGACGTGACCAAGGTAGCCCCGATCGGAGAGCCGCCGGAACTCAAGAAGTATTCGGGGCTGCAGCGTGCTGCGGCGTTGATGCTTGCGCTCGGCCAGGAGCATGGCGGGCCGATCTGGGGGCAGCTTTCCAACGAGGAGGTCAAGGAGCTTTCCTCGGCGATCTCGCAGCTTGGCCGGGTTCCGGCCAACGTCATCGAGTATCTCCTGGTGGAGTTTCTCGGCGAAGTTTCCAGCATGTCGAACTTCCACGGCTCGTACGAGTCCACGCAGCGTCTGCTCGAGGGCATGATGCCCGCGGACCGCGTGAAGGAGATCATGGAGGACATCCGCGGCCCGAGCGGGCGTACGATGTGGGACAAGCTCTCCAACGTCAGCGAGGCGGTACTCGCGGGCTATCTCAAGAACGAATATCCGCAGACCATTGCGGTGATCCTCTCCAAGCTGCGCACCGACCACGCGGCGCGGGTGCTGGCCGAACTGCCGCGCGATCTCGGTACCGATGTGGTGATGCGCATGCTGCGCATGGATACGGTGCAGAAAGACGTCCTCGCCCAGGTCGAGCAGACCCTCAAGGCGGAGTTCATGACAAACTTCTCGCGCGCGCAGAAGGTCGATGCCCACGAGACCATGGCCGAACTGTTCAACGCGCTCGACCGCTCGACCGAGGAAGCCATGCTTTCCGCGCTCGACGCGCGCGAGCCCGACGCCGCCTCCAAGATCCGCGCGCTGATGTTCACGTTCGAGGATCTGGCCAATCTCGTCCCGGCCTCGATCCAGGTCTTGGTGCGCAACAGCGACAAGCGCGAGCTGGCGTTGGCGCTCAAGGGTGCGCCCGAAGAGATGCGCCAGGTCTTCTTCAACGGCATGACCGAACGTGCGGCCAAGCTGATGCGCGATGACATGGCCGCGATGGGGCCGGTGCGCGCGCGCGAGTGCGAGGATGCGCAGGCTGCATTGGTGCGCCTTGCCAAGTCACTCGGCGATCGCGGCGACATCGTCATCGCCGACCCGAAGAGCGACGAGGCGATGATCTACTGATGGCGCAGCCTGCGGATATCGGCGCTGCATGGCGCGTTGCGTCCAGGTGCGCAGGAGGAAAGCGATGAGCGATTCCGAGGACCGTCGCTCGGGCGTCGGTGACCGGCGTCGCCAGCCAAGGGCGGGCGTCGGGGCCATCGCCTGGCCGGCTGCACCCGAACGCAGCGTGCACACTGCGGACGGGGAGGGCGCCGCGTTCGAGGACGCCGCATCGAACGGTACCACACCCGACGACGGTGCGGCGGGACCGATCCAGCCCTTCAGCTTCGACCGCGTGTTCCAGTCGGGCCAGCGCGAGCCTGCCGAAGTGGCCGAAGTCGCCGCGACGCGGCTACGCGAGGAAATTGCAGCTCTCGAGGCACGCGTCGAACGCATGGCGCAAGACCATGCCGCCGAGCTCTCGCGGGCGCGCAGCGATGGCTTCGAGGCCGGGCTGGTGCAGGCGCGCAGTGAACGCGAGGAAGCCGTGCTGGCCGCGACCGATGCGCTGCACGCTGCGCTCGAGGAAGCCCGGCGCGATTTCGACCGGGTCTCCGAGGACATCGCCCGCGATGCAGCGGTGGTCGCCTATCAGGCGGCGAACATGCTCGCGGGGCACGCCGTCGATCACGATCCGGTGCGCGCCATCGACGAGGCGCTGGGGCGTGCGCTGGATCAGGTCTCGCGCGGGACCGGGCTGGTCATCCGCATCAATCCCGCGATCCGCGAGGATCTGGAAAAGCGCGTGGCCCTGCGCCAGGCGCGCGAGCAGCGCCGCATCGACATGATGCTGGTCGAGGACGAGACCATTGCCATCGGCGATGCGCAGATCACCTGGACCGAAGGCGGACTGGTGGTCGATGCCATGGCGCGCCGCGCGGCCGTGCTGGCTGAACTGGGCGGCCTGCTCGGTCCCGATGGCGAGGCGCAATTGCCCGGCGACGCCTATCCCGGCGGGGGGGCGTAAACTTTTCCGCCGTTCGGCAAGTTTTGCCTAGTGCTCCTCCTATAATGCCACAAGGCGAGGCCATCGGGCCCCGCGGTAGCATCGAGAGGCTCACTTGAACGCGTTGCGCAACTTTATCGAGCAGATCGGCTCGCGCCGTGCCCTGCTGATGGGAGGTGTCGCTGCCGCCATGCTCATCGGACTGGGCTGGATGGCAATGCGCCCTTCGACCAGCGACATGGGCTATCTGTTCACCGACCTCGATCCCGCTGCCGCACAGTCGATCACCGAGAAGCTGCGCGGGCAGAGCGTGCCCTTCCAGCTCTCCGCCGACGGCACCGCCGTCATGGCCCCGGTGGACCGCCTCGCCGAACTGCGCATGTCGCTCGCTTCCGAACAGCTGGGCGGCAAGATTGGCTACGAGGTTCTCGACGAGGAGGAGCCCTTCGGCATTTCCTCCTCGCGTGCAAAGCTCAACGAGACCCGGGCCATCGAGGGCGAGCTCGTGCGTTCGATCGAGAGCATCGACACCGTGCGCAAGGCGCGCGTCCACGTCGTCATGCCCGAGCGCGCGCTGTTCGAGAACGAGCCGCGCAAGGCCAGCGCCGCGGTGACCGTCGCGACGACCGGGCGCCTTCCCAAGGAAAGCGTTCAGGCGATCCGCTACCTCGTCTCCTCGGCGGTTCCCGGTCTCGCGCCCGATGCCGTCTCTATCGTCGACCAGTCGGGCGCGCTGCTTGCTCGTGCAGGCGAGGGCGGCGATGGTGCTGGCGGCGATCTCGAGGAGCATCAGGCATCGCTCGAGGCGCGCCTGCGCAGCGAGATCGAGGCGATGCTCGAGCCCATCGTCGGGCGTGGCAAGGTGCGCGCCGAAGTCGCCGCCAAGATCGAGCGCGACCAGGTCCGCGAGGAATCGCAGACCTTCGACCCCGACAACCAGGTCGTTGCGCATCAGGTCACCGTGGAATCGAGCGACCAGAACGACGAGAGCTCGGGCGGTGCGGACGGCGTTTCGGTCGGTACCCAGCTGCCCGATGACGAGATGAACCTTGCCGGCGGCAATGGCGACAGCCGTCGTTCGGCCCGCAACGAGACCTCCGAGGACGTCACGTACGACAACAGCCGCACCCAGAAGGTGGCGGTGCGCGGTCCCGGCGAGGTTACGCGCCTGACCGTCGCGGTCATGGTCGACCCGGGCGAGAAGGGGCTTCCCGCAGCGCAGGTCCAGCGCATGCAGCGTCTCGTCGAGAACGCGGTCGGCTACGATGCCGCACGCGGGGACAGCGTGGTCGTCGAGGCGATGAAGTTCTCCGCTCCCGACGCTTTCGAGGAAGACAGTGGCGGGCTGCCCTTCGGGATCACCGGCGGTCGCGTGTTCGATATCGTCAAGCTGCTCGTGGTGGGCGGGATCGTGCTCTTCGCGATCCGCATGCTCAAGGGGCAGAACAACCGACCGCCGTTGCTCGAGGGCATCGTCGAACAGCGGCGCGGGCCTGGCGAGGAGGAGGACGGCGTGACCGAGCTGACCGGCCGTTCGGTCGACCAGTTCGACGAGGAGGGCAACCTGCTCGAAGACCAGAACCGGCTTCCGGGCGATGCGAAGCTCGATGACGAGATCGCGCTTGCCCAGGTCGATGGACAGATCAAGCAGTCCGCGCTGCGCCGCATCGGCGGCACGGTGGCGGCAAGCCCGGCGGAATCGGCTTCGGTGATCCGCCAGTGGATGAACACCTGAGAGAGGTTGCCATGACAAGACAACTCGAACCGCGCCAGTTCGGCGAGACCGAAGAGATCGCGGCGAGCACCGCACCCGAACCCGATGCCCGCCAGGAGGCGCTGCGCCGCGCAAGCCAAGGGCCGCTCGAACCCGACGACCTGCAGGCCGTGTTTGACGTGCCGGTCAAGGTTCAGGCCGTGCTCGGCCGCTCGCGCATGGACATCGGCGAGCTGCTCCAGCTCAAGCCGGGCATGGTGGTCGAACTCGACCGCCGCGTCGGCGAACCGGCCGACATCTTCGTCAACAACCGCCTCATCGCGCGCGGCGAGGTCGTGCTGATCGACAACGCGCTGGGCGTCACGCTCACCGAAATCGTGAGGCAGGAGGGATGAAGGTGCCGGTGGACCCCGCCGCGACCCCGATCGTGCTCGTCGGCGACCCGGCCGACACCATGGCTCTCGCCTTCGAGATGGCGCGTGGCGCGAAGGGCTCGATTGCCGTCGATCCGGCGTCCAATCCGCTGCGCGACAGCTGGCGCCATCCCGGTGACGAACTCGTCTCGGTCGATTTCGTGGTCGACCTGCAGGACGTCATGGCCCGGCTGCGCTCGCAGAAGGCCGAGGCGATGGCGTTCCCGGCGGCGGTATCGGCACTGGTCGGGCGCCGCGTCGAGGAGGTCGAGCGCGAACTCGTGCTGCAGACGCTCGAACACTGCGAGGGCAACCGCACCAGTGCCGCGGCGATGCTCGGCATCTCCGTGCGCACCATGCGCAACAAGCTGCGCGCCTTCCTCGCCGAGGACGACCTCGATGCGGACCGCGCGCTCCAGCACTGAACGCCCCGGGCTGGTCGCGAGCGGTGGCTCGCTTCCATCCCTGAACCGGCGCGCCTTCGTGCGAGCACGCACGCATGGCGCCGCAGTCGAGTGACCCGACGATGAATGCCCTTGTCTCTAGGATCGACCCCCTGCTCGTCAGGATCGGCGCGGGCCGCGACCTCGCGCTGGCGCTGGGTGTCACCGCGATCATTGCCATGCTCATCCTGCCGATGCCCGGCTGGATGCTCGACATGGGCCTCGCGCTTTCGATCACCGCCTCGGTGCTGATCCTGATGACCTCGCTGTTCATCGAGAAGCCGCTGCAGCTCTCCAGTTTCCCGACGATCCTGCTCATCGCGACGATGCTGCGCCTGGGCCTCAACCTCGCCTCGACGCGCCTGATCCTCGGGCATGGCCACGAGGGCAAGCAGGCCGCCGGCGGGGTCATCGCCGCCTTCGGCGAGTTCCTCATGGGCGGCGAGACGGTCATCGGCCTGACCATCTTCGCGATCCTCATCGTCATCAACTTCGTGGTCATCACCAAGGGTGCCGGGCGCATCGCCGAGGTCGCCGCGCGTTTCAGCCTCGATGCCATGCCCGGCAAGCAGATGGCGATCGACGCCGATCTCAACGCGGGCACGATCTCGGAAACCCAGGCGCGCGAGCGCCGCGCCGAGATCGAGGCCGAGAGCGGCTTCTACGGCGCGATGGACGGTGCTTCCAAGTTCGTGAAGGGCGATGCCGTCGCGGGCCTGCTGATCACTGCCATCAACGTGGTCGTCGGCCTCATCGTCGGTGTCGCGATCCACGGCGTTCCCTTCGGTCAGGCCTTCGAGACTTACACCATCCTGACCGTCGGCGACGGGCTCGTCAGCCAGATCCCGGCGCTGATCGTCTCGACCGCGGCGGGCCTGCTGGTCTCCAAGGGCGGGGCCACAGGCAAGACCGGCGCGGCGCTGAGCGAGCAGCTGGGCCGCTATCCCAAGGCTTTCGGCATCGTCTCCGCGCTGATGGGTGCCTTCGCGCTGCTCCCGGGTCTTCCCTTCTTTCCCTTCGCCACGCTCTCGGGCCTGTGCGGCTGGCTCGCCTGGTCGATGACCCGCAAGGCCGAGGAGCGTACGATCCTCGATGCCCAGCAGGCTGCCGCCGAAAAGAAGCGCGAGGCCGCGCAGGTCGAGGAACCGATCTCGCGCACGCTCGCCATCGACGCGCTGCGCATCGAACTGGGTTACGGCCTGCTGCCCCTCATCAACGATGCCAGCGCCGAACCGCGCCTCGATGATCAGGTGCGTGCGCTGCGCCGGCAGATGGCGACCGACTACGGTTTCGTGCTCCCTTCGGTGCGCATTCTCGACAACATGTCGTTGCAGGCCAACGAATATATCGTCTTCGTCAAGGAGACCGAGATCGCGCGCGGCGAACTGCAGATCGGCAAGCTGCTGGTGATCAACGCGACCGGACAGGACCTGGGCATCCGCGGCATCCCGACGACCGAGCCGGTGTTCAACCTGCCGGCGCTGTGGATCGATCGCGAGATGCGCGAGGAGGCCGGCTTCCGCGGCCTCACCGTGGTCGACTGCGGAACCGTCGTCACCACTCACCTGACCGAGATCGTCAAGGACAACGTCGCCGACCTGCTCTCCTATACCGAGACGCAAAAGCTGCTCAACGATGTCCACAAGGACGTCGAGAAGCTGATCGCGGACATCATTCCTGCGCGCATCTCGATCTCGGGCGTGCAGCGCATCCTGCAAAACCTGCTCGCCGAGGGGGTCTCGATCCGCGACATCCCGACGATCCTCGAAGGCGTGGCCGAGGCGACCGCGAGCACCGGCAACCTGACCCAGATCACCGAGCACGTGCGCGCGCGCCTCTCGCGCCAGATCTCGGCGCAGCAGACCCACGACGGTACGATCCCGATCGTCAGCCTCGGCGGGGTCTGGGACGAGGCCTTTTCGGAAGCGATCGTGGGGCAGGGCGAGGACCTGCACCTGGCGATGGCGCCCTCGCAGCTGCAAAGCTTCATCGCGACCGTGCGCGAGACTTACGACCGTCTCGCCGGGCAGGGCGAGATCCCCTGCCTGCTGACCAGTCCGCCGCTGCGTCCCTTCGTGCGCTCGATCATCGAGCGGGTACGTCCCGCGACCGTCGTGCTCTCGCAGAACGAGATCCATCCGCGCGCGCGGCTGCGTTCGCTCGGCACGCTGGGGTGACGCGGTTTTTGCGCCTGCGGGTGTGACGGGCCGACCGGAATAGCCCCCAGGCCTCTATGATGTATCGAGGGCCGGTCTGATCCGGCCGGAGGATCTAGCCCATGTCGTTTCCCCTCGGTCCCTTGCCACAGCTCTCGCCCGCAGGCGCGGCGCTGGCCGGCGGCGGCGCGGGCGCGTCGGCCGATGAGGCTGCGCCGGGCTTCGGAGCGATGTTGGGGGGACCTGCGCAGCAGCCCCAGTCGGGTTCCGGCGACAATCCGCAGGACGATGGGCAGGGCTTGGCAATCAGGCCGGAGCACGCCCGGCCGAAGTCGCCCAAGGCTGATCGGAAAATGGAGATTCCTCAAGGCTCCGCGCTTGCCGTCTTGCCCTCAGGTCAGGCGAAGGTCGCGCAACTGTCCCTGGCATCGGCTGCAGGCAGTGCGACCATGGCTGCAGCCGCCGATGATGCTTCGGGCGATAGCGATGTTGCCCTCGAGGCCGAAGCCGTGCGTACGCGCGAGGCTGCTCTGGCGGTGGCACGAGAAGGCAAGGCCGCCGAACCCGCCAAGACCGAGGCGCGCGCTGCCAGCGTGCCGCGCGAGCCTCAGGAGCTTCTCGCCGGGGATGACGAGGCGCAGGATCCGCAAGAGTCCTCGTTCGACGAGAACAAGCCGCAGGCGGCGCTTGCTGCCTTCGTTGCGCCGGTTCCGGCAGAGGTACCTGCTCCTGCAGCGATGGCCACGGGCGCATCGAGGCTTGCACTCGCCTCGGCTACGGCAGGTGGCCATCTTGCCGGTCAGATCCCGGGCGCCGCGCTTGCCGGGCCAGGGCTCGAAACAGCGGCAGATGCAGGTGGTCAGGAGACTGCTGGTGACGAGGGTGGCGACGACGAGAGCGCCGGCGATGATCTCGCCTTTGCCTCTCAACTGCGCCGCACCGGCGTTGGAAGCGGCCGTGCACAGGCGTCTCGTGGCGCAAGCTCGGCCTCAAGCGCAGCGAGCGAGAGTGCGACACCCAAGGCTGCAGAGCGGCAGGGCGGGCAAACCCTTGCCGCAAGCGGCGAAGCTGCGGGCACACTCGAGGGCGCGTCTGCGCAAACGCGCGGTGACACTTCGGGACTGCCCAGTGCGATCCAGAGCCAGGCGCTCGCGGGTAATGGCCCGGTGAGCCGTGGCGGCGTGCTGCCCTATGCTCCCGCGAGCCAGACCGGTCAGGCCCACAGCGCGCAAGTGAGCGTGCAGCCCGGCCAGTTCGGGACCGACATCGGCGTCCAGATCTCGCGCGCGCTCGACAAGGGCAGCGAGGACCTGCTGGTCCGTCTCGATCCGCGGCACATGGGCCGGATCGACGTGCGCCTCTCGTTCGACCATGACGGAATGCTGCGCGCCACGGTTTCGGCGGACAGCGCCGCCGCTGCAGACCTGCTGCGCCGCGAGAGCACCGATCTCAACCGTGCGCTGGCCGATGCCGGAGTGCGCGCCGACGGACAGTCGCTGCGCTTCGATACCCGCGCCGGAGGACAGGGCGGTCAGGGTCAGCAGGCCCAAAGCCAGCACGGTCAGGGACAGCAAGGGCAGGGTCAGGGCCATCCGGCTTTTGCCGCAAACCAGTTCGGCACGAGCGAGGAGCAGGCCTACCAGCCGCTTTCGAGCAGTGGCCGCGTTGATCTCATGGCATAGGAAGCCTTCCAGCAATGACCATCATTTCCAGCGCCGCTGCAGGCGGAACCAGCAGCGTCACCGCAGCGGCGAGCGACACGCTCTTTGCCGATTACAACATGTTCCTCGAGCTGCTGACGACGCAGATGACCAATCAGGATCCGCTCGATCCGATGGACACGTCGGAATATACCCAGCAGCTGGTGCAGTACTCGCAGGTCGAGCAGTCGATCCAGCAGACCGGCGCGCTGCAGGACATTCTCAGCCAGCTTGCCTCGCAGGACCTTGCCTCGGCCTCGAACTTCATCGGACGCACCGCGCGCTTCGACAGCGCGGTGGCTGGGCTTGGCGATGCTCCGGCGCAGTGGAGCTACTACGCGAACGGAACGCCTGCGAGCCTCACCGCGACGATCTCGGACAGTTCGGGGAACGTCGTGCAGACCCTGACGCTCGAGCCGGGTCAGCAGGGTACCTATGCGTGGGACGGAACAATGGCGAACGGCGCCACGGCACCTTCGGGAGCCTACAGTTTCGCGGTATCCGCCGTCGATGCCTCGGGCGAGGCGCTGGACGTGACGATCAACTCGATGGCCAAGGTTACCGACGTGGTGTCGACCGGCTCGGACATCATGCTGGGCGTGAACGGCATCCGCATGTCGGTCTCGGGGCTGGTCGCCGTTTCGGACGGGACTGACCAGGGGAGCTGATCCACTGGCCTGCACACGCAAGAAGGGCGGGACCCGGCAAGGTCCCGCCCTTCTTGCGTAGAGGAGCGTGATGGCTTGGGCCGGTTCAGACGGGCCGGGCGTGGGCGAAGCGCGGCACGATGTCGAGCGAGGCAATCGCGGGCAGGCCATCGTGCTGCAGCTCGTGCGGGCTCACGTCAGCCGGGGTAAGGATCTCGAGCGCGGCAAGCGTCGCATCGAGCCGCCGGCAGCCGTCGACCTGCGTGCGCAGGGCAAGCATCATGATACAGTCGTGGACCGAGGGATCTTCCACCGGACCGATGAGGTCGGTGACATCCTCGAGCGTCATGCCGGGCTGTTTCATGCATTCCAGTGCGGCGGCTTGCCACAATTGGGATCTGGACTCGATCTCCAGCTGCAGGGAAAAGTTGAAAACTTCTCCCATGGCAGACCTGTCAGAAATCTCGACGCGCCCCGAAGGTAGACTGTTCGTCATCTAGTCACTCGATCTCGCTTTCGCCCGGTTTCTTGGACCGGAACGACCCGCCATAAGAGATATTATCAAGCAGCCAATTCAATGACTTTTCGTAAGGCCTCGCGCAACAACTGAATTATGCTTAGCCGATCTTAACCAAGTTTCTTCATCATGATTTCCGACAAAGGGTCAGTTATCATGCGAAAACACCCGGGTAAGTCCGTAGGACGATATCAGTCGAAATTAACTATGAGAATCCTGTAACGGACACCCGAAAGGTGGCTTGTGGTGAGTTATCCACAGTTCGCCGCCTTGTTGGGCGCGACTCGCGGACCTTCCAGTGATTCGCGGTGACTCACAAGTGGTCACGCGTGAGCAGTCCGGTTGCACTTGCCGCATCCTTGAAACGGTTTGCCGCGCGAGCGAGCGGGCGGGGTCCGCCAGGTCCTTGAAAAGGCCTGTCTCGGGGTAAGTCAGTAGCCACTGCGCGCCAGCGCGTTCTCTACCGCGCGCCGATAGCCTTCGCCGAACAGGCGCAAGTGTACGAGCAGCGGCCATAGGCTGTAGATCGGCAGGCGCTCGCGCCAGCCTGCCTCGAGCCGCAAAGTTGTAAAGAAATGCGGCGGCGGATGGTCGAACAAGGTAAGCATGGCGAGGTCGACCACCGGGTCGCCATAACAGCAGGCCGGATCGATCAGGCCTGCAACGCAGGCGCCGCGCACCATCACGTTTCCGCCCCATAGGTCACCATGCAGCAGCGCGGGGCGCGGTTCTTGCGGAAGGTAGTCGGCCAGTGCGGCGCAGAGCCGTTCGAGCCTCGCGGCAATGTCGGTCGGGACGTGGGGGATATGGCACAACAGGCGGTTTTGGGCCCAGAAACTGGGCCAGTCCCGGTGCATCCCGCCCGGTATGGCTACCGGGCCGAAGGCGTAGTCCACTGGCCAGCCATAGAGGGCCTTGCTGCCGCGCTTGTCGGCAGGCGCGACATGATGCAGCTTGTGCAGCACTGCCGCGAGATCGTCCCAGGCCATCGCAAGACTGTCGTTGGCATCGATCCATTCCATCACGAACAGTTCGTCGCGCGCTGCGAGCACCGCCGGGGCAGGGGCGCCCGTCGCGCGGATCGCGGCTAGCATTTCGGCCTCGATACCCGCGTTCGGGCTCTGCTTGGCGACGAGGGTTCGTCCGTCGGCCAGCTCCAGTCGGTGCACGCTCGACAGGTCTCCGCCGTAGAGCGGGGTGACTCCAACAACTTCGCAATCGAGCAAAGCGCCTGCTTCGAGCGCGATCGTCATCGCGCCGGCAGGCTCGCTCCGGCATCGGCCCCGGCCTGCGCGGAGGAGAGCGCGTCGGGGCGGGTCTCGACCAGGTTCACGCCGTTGCGCTCGCAGGCCGCACGCAAAGCCGGGTCCTCGATGCGGTCACACACGAAGAAGTCGATCGCCTCCATCCCGCAAACCCGCACCGGAGCGGAGCGGCCGACTTTGGTGGAATCGGCGACGAGGATCACCTTGCGCGCGTTGCGGATGATGGTCTGCGAGACTTCGACCTCGTCGATCGCGAAATCGAGCAGCGAGCCGTCGCCGTCGAGCGCGGAGATGCCGATGAGGGCATAGTCGACGCGGAAGTTCTCGATGAAGCGCATCGCCAGCGAGCCCACGACGGCGCGATCGCCGGTGCGCACCGTGCCGCCCACGCAGACGAGGTCCATCGCCTTGTGCGTGCTCAGCGTGTCGATCACGTTGAGGTTGTTCGAGATCACCATGAGATTGCGGTGATGCGCGAAGTTCGCCGCGACCGCCTCGGTGGTGGTGCCGATGTTGATGAACAGCGAGGCGCCGTCGGGGATCAGTGCAGCCGCAGCGGCGCCGATACGCGCCTTGGCGTCGGAGGCGACGTTGCGGCGCGTGTCGTAGGCCAGGTTATCTACGCCCGAGGTCAGCAATGCGCCGCCGTGGACGCGCGAGAGCAGCGACTGGCGGGCAAGCGCATTGAGGTCCTTGCGGATCGTCTGCGGCGTGACGCCGAGCCGCTCGGCGAGATCGTCGACCTCGACGCTGCCGGTGCCGCGCGCGATCTGAAGGATCGTTTCGCGGCGGCGGGCGACGACGTCGCTGCTCTCCGCGCTGGTATCGTACATTCTCACGCCTTGTCTGCCAGTGTGTGGGGCGCGATCCTAGCGCAGCACCCGGGCAGATCAATCGTGCACGTCATCCCGCCTCGGCCAGATGACGTGCTAGGTAGGCTTCGATCGCGGCTTCTGCGCCTGCCGGTACGTGCAGCCCGAGCTTGGAGCGGCGGTAGAGAATGTCCTGTGCGCTGCGGGCCCATTCGGCGCGGACCAGATAGTCGATCTCGCGTGCATAAAGCCCGCCGCCGAAATCCTCGCCAAGGTCTGCCGGGCTGGCCGCTGCGCCGAGCAGTTCAACGCTGCGGCTGCCATAGGCGCGCGCGAGGCGGCGCAGAAGGGCCTGCGGCATCTTGGGGTAGGCGGTCTCGAGCGAGTGCACATAGGCGTCGAAATTGCCGTCGGGCAGGTCGCCGCCGGGCAGCTTCGCGCCTGCCGTCCAGGCGGTGTTGGCCTGGGGGAAGACTTCCGCGATGTGTTCGAGCGCGTGTTCCGCGAGCTTGCGGTACGTGGTGATCTTGCCGCCGAAGATGCTCAGCAACGGCGCTGCATCCTCGCGCTTGTCGAAGTCGAGCACGTAGTCGCGGGTCACCGCCGAGGCATTGGCGGCATGGTCGTCATAGAGCGGACGGATGCCGGCGTAGCTCCACACGATGTCGGAGGGCGTGGTCTGGCGCTCGAAGTAGCGGTTGGCGGTTTCGCACAGGTAGTCGATCTCGCCCTGCGAGATCTCGGCCTTGCCCGGCGCCTCGGTCCAGGGCTCGTCGGTCGTGCCGATCAGCGTGAACTCACGCTCGTAAGGGATGGCGAAGACGATCCGGCGGTCCGGGTTCTGCAGCATGAAGGCGTGCTCGCCATCATAGAGGCGCGGCACGACGATGTGGCTGCCCTTGACGAGGCGCACGCCGCGATCATTGTGAGCGCGGCCGAGGCGCTGGAGGACCTTGTCGACCCATGGGCCTGCCGCATTGATCATCATGCGCGCGCTCACTTCGCGCGTGCCTTGCGAGCCCTCGAGGGTCGCCTTCCAGCCACCATTTTCGGAAACCGCATCGACGAGGCGGGTGCGCGTCTCGATGCGCGCGCCGCGTGCGGCGGCGTCCATCGCGTTGAGCACGACGAGGCGACTGTCCTCGACCCAGCAGTCGGAATAGACGAATGCCTTGCCTTTCGAAGTCTGGCCTTTCGTGTCGCTCTTTCGTTTTCCGGCCTGCGGCTTGAGGCCGTTGCCGCGTGCGACGCGGTCGAGATCGATGACCTCGGTGCCGGGCAGTTCCTTGCGGCCACCCAGATTGTCGTAGAGGAACAGGCCAAGGCGCACCATCCAGCCCGGCCGAGGCGACTGTGACTGGGGCAGTACGAAACGCAGCGGCCAGATGATGTGCGGCGCCATGCCGAGCAGGCGCTCGCGTTCGATCAGGGCTTCGCGAACGAGCCGGAACTCGTAATATTCAAGATAGCGCAGCCCGCCGTGGATGAGCTTGGTCGAGGAAGACGAGGTGTAGCTGGCGAGATCGTCCTGCTCGACCAGCAGCACGCTGAGCCCGCGCCCGGCCGCATCGCGCGCGATGCCTGCACCATTGATGCCGCCGCCCACGATCAGGAGGTCGTAACTCTGTTCGGTTTCGGGCGTGGCGGCAGTGGATGCCTGCATGGGTCTCTCCCTTGATCAATGTTTCGCACGGTTGGAACCGACGGGATGAACTTTCGTTTCAGGCTATATGGAATTTCGTACGAAAGTTCAAACGAAACTATTGACGTTCGTTTGAAACTATGTGCAGGGTTCAGGCGCAATACGAAAGAAGGCTGGGAGAGACCCGAAACGTGACGGAACGGCGACAACTGCGCGGTGAGCTGATCTCGGAGATGCTGGCGGTGGTGATCATCGTCACCCTGGGCGATTCCGCGGCGGCCATGATCACGCTCTACGATCCCAGCCCCTATGCGCAGGCATATTGGGGTGTCTGCATCGCCTGGGGTCTGGCAGTGACGCTTGCCATCTATGTCACGGGCTCTGTTTCGGGCACCCATGCCAACCCCGCGGTCACGCTGGCCCTCGCTATCTTCCGGGGCTTTCCCAAGCGCAAGGTTGCGCCCTACATCGCGGCGCAAGTGGTCGGAGGCTTCATCGGCGCCGCGCTGGTGCTGCAGCTGTGGCACCCGGTGATCGATGCGTACAACGCGGCCCATGATCTTACCCGCGCGGGCGGCGGCGCGGCAGGCGTATTCTTCACGCACCCCGGTGAACACATCGCGCCGATGCATGCCTTCTGGGACGAGGTGATTCTCACCGCCTTCCTGCTGCTCGGCATCTTCGCGATCACCGACGAATTCAACGAAGTCGCCCCGCGTGCCAATGCCGGCGCACTGATGATCGGCCTTCTCGTCGCGACCATCGGCGCCTCGGGGGGGTACCTGGAAGGCTGGCCCATCAATCCGGCGCGCGATTTCGGTCCGCGCCTCTTTGCCTGGCTTGCGGGCTGGGGCTCCTCCGCCTTGCCCGGCCCGCAAGCCTACTTCTGGGTGCCCATTGCAGGACCGCTCGTCGGCGGTGTCGTGGGCGCGGGCATCTACCAGTTCCTGATCAAGCCATACCTGCCCTCGGGTCGCACGCAGGCGCAGGGCGGGTCGGCCGAGCTCCCAACCTCGGTCGACCCGCAGTGACCGGCGCTGTCGCAGTCGCAGTGCTCGCGGGCACTCGACAGGTCGGTTGATCGACGTCCAGAACATGCCAGAATTCCCGGAGAGTACCCCATGACCCAGCCCACTCACGTTCTCGCCATCGATCAGGGCACGACCTCAACCCGCTCGATCGTCTTCGACAGCGCGGCGCATCCCGTGGCGACGGCGCAGTGCGAGTTCGAGCAGCACTACCCCGACCTTGGCTGGGTCGAGCACGATCCCGAGGACATCTGGCGCGACACCGTCAAGACCGCGCGCGAGGCGATCGCAAAGAGCGGAATCGATGCGAGGGCAATCGCGGGCATCGGCATCACCAACCAGCGCGAGACGGTGGTGGTGTGGGAGCGTGAGAGCGGGCGGCCGATCCACCGCGCGATCGTGTGGCAGGACCGGCGCACCGCCAAGCTCTGTGCGCAGATGAAGGCCGACGGTGTCGAGGCGGACGTGCGTGCGCGCACCGGCCTGCTCGTCGATCCCTATTTCTCGGCGACCAAGCTGGCATGGATCCTCGACAACGTCGACGGTGCCCGCGCGCGGGCCGAGAAGGGCGAACTCGCCTTCGGCACCGTCGACAGTTTCTTGCTGTGGCGCCTGACCGGCGGCGCGGTCCATGCCACCGACGTGACCAACGCCGGGCGCACGATGCTCTACAACATCCGCGAGCAGCGCTGGGACGAGGAACTGTGCCGTCTCCTGCGCGTGCCCATGGCGATGTTGCCGCAGGTGCACGACAACTCGCACGTTTTCGGCTACACCGCGAAGGACCTGTTCGGTACGGAAATTCCCATCGCAGGGCTTGCCGGAGACCAGCAGGCCGCGCTGTTCGGACAGGCCTGCTTCGAGACCGGCATGGCCAAGTCGACCTACGGAACCGGCTGCTTCATGCTGCTCAACACCGGTGGCGAGGCCATCGAGTCGGGCAACCGCCTGCTCACGACCCCTGCCTATCGCCTCGACGGCAAGATGACTTATGCGCTCGAGGGCTCGATCTTCGTGGCGGGGGCTGCGGTCAAGTGGCTGCGCGACGGGATCGGCGTGATCACCCATGCGCGCGAGACCAACGACATGGCGACGCAGGTGCCCGACAACCACGGGGTCTACATGGTCCCGGCCTTCGTCGGCCTCGGTGCGCCGCACTGGGACCCGGACGCGCGCGGCTCGATCTTCGGGCTGACGCTGGGCGCGACGCAAGCCCACCTTGCGCGCGCGGCGCTGGAAGCGGTCGCCTACCAGACCATGGACCTGGCACATGCGATGGAGGCCGACGGCGGCAAGGCCCCGGCAGGCCTGCGCGTCGATGGCGGGATGGCCGCCAACGACTGGCTGTGCCAGTTCCTTGCCGACATGCTCGAGGTGCCCGTCGAGCGGCCGATCCACCTCGAGACCACGGCGCTGGGTGCGGCCTTCCACGCAGGTCTTGCTACCGGGGTCTGGCCCGATCTTGCCGCGCTCGGCCGCACCTGGAGCCAGGGCCGGATGTTTACACCCGCCATGAAATCCGCCGATCGCGAGCGGTTGATTGCGGGCTGGCAGCAGGCGGTCCGCCGCACCCTCACCGACTGAGCGCGACTGGCCTGCAGCATTGGCACTGCATACACCTGTCCGCGCAAGCCTACTGGTCAGGAGCGGTATGCGGCGATAGGACTTCTCTTCGCTAGGAGAGAGGTTCATGGGGCGCAGGCGCCAGGCAGTTACGATCAGGCATGTTGCAGCGGATGCGGGCGTATCGCTGCAGACCGTCAGTCGCGTCATCAACAACGACCAGAGCGTGCGCGCGCCAATGCGCGAGAAGGTTCAGGCCTCGATCGACAAGCTCGGCTATGTCCCGTCGATCGCTGCCCAGCGCATGGGGGGCTCGCGTTCCTGGCTGATCCTCGCGCTCAATGACCGCGAGCGCACGATCGCCGACTGGAAGGCGCGGCAGGGGACGGACTGGGTCGATCAGCTGCTGCTGGGCGGCATGCTCGAGTGTGCCGAGCACGGCTACCGCCTGATCTTCGAGCTGGTCGACACCAATGCTCCCGATATCGAACGCCAGCTTGGCGCGACGATCGCCGCCCTCCAGCCCGACGGGGTGATCCTCACTCCGCCGCACTGCGATGACCCGCGCATCATCGAGGCCTTTCGCAAGCACCAGATCCCGGTTGCCCGGATGGGCTCTCGCGAGGAAGGCGAGGGCCTTTGCGTGGCGATGGACGAAGGTGAGGCGGGCAGGTTGGCGACCCGCTATCTGCAGGACCTGGGGCACGAGCGGATCGGGTTTATCGCAGGTCTGCGCGCCTACAGTTTCTCGAGCTGGCGCGTCGAGGGCTGGCAGGCCCAGATGCGCGAAGCCGGCCTTGCGACGGAAGGGCTCATGGCGCCGGGCGATTTCAGCTACGAAACGGGCGCGCAAGCGGCCCGCGAATTGCTTGGCCGATCGCCGCGACCAAGCGCGATCATCGCCAGTGGCGAGCAGATGGCGCTGGCAGCGCTCGACGTGGCGCAGGAGCTGGGCCTTCGCGTGCCCGAAGACCTCTCGATCCTCAGCTTCGACAACACGCCTCTGGTGCGCTTCACCCGACCGCCACTGACCGCGATGGACCAGCCCATCGCCGACCTCGCCGCGCGCGCGGTGCGCGAGCTCATACTCGGGCGTGCCGGGGCAGGGGGCGAGGCGCGCGTGATCCTGCTTGACGTCGGGTTGGTCGAGCGCGGCTCGACCGCACCACCGCGCCGCGACTAAAGCACGCCGCCTTCGGCTCGCGCCCGTCGCTTCCGCCCTGCGGTCAGCGACCGGGCGGTTCGATTCCAAGGGCTTGCGCTGAAAGTGAAACGCGCGCACTGCCGTGCCGGGTCGAATTGGGTCGATCGGCGAAGGGTAGAGACGAACGATGGCGGCAATGATGGATAGCGGTGCCGGGGCGAAAAATGGCGGTGATAGCGGCCATGTCGAGGCGCCCGAGCTGCGCTACTTCGTCTTCGCGCTGTTCTTCATCTTCGGTGGCATCACCAGCCTCAACGATGTCATCATTCCCAAGCTCAAGGAGCTCTTCGCTCTCAGCTACACGCAGGCGATGCTGGTGCAGTTCTGCTTCTTCGCGGCGTATGCTCTGATCGGCATTCCCGGAGCGATGCTGGTGCGCAAGGTAGGGTACATGCGTGGCGCGGCCTGTGGCCTGCTGGTGATGATCGCGGGCTGCCTCGCCTTCATCCCGGCATCGACCTCGGCGATCTACTGGCTGTTCCTCGCCGCCTACTTCGTGCTCGCGGCGGGCGTGGTGATCGTGCAGGTCGTGACCAACCCGTTGATCAGCCTGCTCGGCAAGCCCGAGACCGCGCATTCGCGCCTGACCTTCGCGCAGGCCTTCAATTCGCTGGGTACGACCGTCTTCCCGGTCGCAGGTTCGGTGCTGATTCTGGGCAGCCTTGCTTCGGTCTCGGCGGACGATTTGAGCGGCGCCGCGCTCAATGCCTATCGCCGCGCCGAGAGCCAGGCCATCGTGCACGGGTACCTGGGGATCGCGGCGGCGCTGGCGCTGGTTGCGATCGCGGTTTGGGCAATGCGCAATCGCCTGCCGCACGATCGCAGTGCGGTGCGTGACGAAGCGTCGGGCTTTGGCGGACTGGACCTTTTGCGTCGGCCGCGCTTTGCCTACGGCGCGCTATGCATTTTCCTCTATGTCGGCGCGGAAGTGACGATCGGCTCGTTCATCGTCAACTACCTGATGCAGGACCACGTGCTCGCGCTGCCCGAGCAGTCGGCGGGGCAGCTCCTCGGCTTTTACTGGGGTGGCGCCATGGTCGGGCGGTTCATCGGTTCGGCCGTGCTGCGGCTGGTGAGCCCGGGCAAGGTTCTGGCTTTCAACGGCCTTGCCGCGATTGCGCTTATCGTCGTCTCGACCAATTCGACGGGGGGACTGGCTGGCTATACCCTGCTGACGGTGGGGCTGATGAACTCGATCATGTTCCCGACCATCTTCAGCCTCGCCTGCGAGAAGCTGGGTACGCGTGCGGCTGACGGTTCGGGCCTGATCAACGTCGCGATCTGCGGCGGTGCGATCGTCCCAGTCGCGACCGGCGCAATCGCGGATGCCGCTGGCGGAAACCTCTCGATTGCGCTCGCCTTGCCGGCGATCTGCTACGCGATCATCGCGGGCTTCGGGTTCTACGCGCGCAAGCCTGCCTGATCGCTCGGGCGCGGGGTCAGCCGCGCCGGGCCGAGGCTTTCGGCTCGCCCAGAACCGGGTATCCAAGGTCGTCCGGGATCACCAGCCACTCGCCGTCGGGGCGCTGTTCTGCCCAGGGATGGACACGGCGCTGCGGGAAGCGGCGCAGGGCTGCGAGGGCCTCTTCGTGGCTGGCATAGAGCGCGAGGCGTTCGAGATTGCGGCGGGTGGGAAAGATCACCGATATCTCTCCGCGATCGGCCATGGCCAGCGCCTCGGCTGCGCTGGCCCAGAACAGGCGCGTGTTCTCGGTGGCATCGACGGTGACGTCGACCGCGCCGGTGCCAAGGTCGGTGATGAAGAAGCGGGTGTCGAAGGCGCCTTCCCACAAGGGACACCAGTGCGCGAAGAAGGCGAGGCTTTGCGGATCGAGCGTCCAGCCGAACCTGTCGAGGACAGTGGAGAGCCTGCCGTCTTCCAGCAGCACCTCGCGCGCCGTGCGGGCTTCGTCCACGCTAACCGGGCGATCGACCGCGATGGCAAGCCCGGTTTCCTCGAGCGTCTCGCGGATTGCGGCGATCCGCGCGGCAGCCATCTCGATGGGCATGGCGGGCAGGAGCCGGGCGCCAAGCTCTCGGTCGGCAGGATCGACACGCCCACCGGGAAATACGGTGGCGCCTCCGGCAAAGCGCATCTCGCGCGAACGCTGGACGAACAGCAACTCGGGCGGCTGCCCGGCCTGCGGTGCATTGCGGAAGATGACGAGGGTTGCGGCAGGGATGACGCGCGGGGCATGTGCGGGCATCGGCTGGTCGCTGGGAGCGCTGGCCTGTGACATGCCCTGCTTGTCCCGCCTCTGAGCGTATCGGGCAAGCGCTTTCGTTTCCGGATTGCGCGACAGCGTGAGCGCGCCATGGCCATCCCGCGCCTTGCCATGTCGAACGGAGCGCCTGTCGGTAGGCCTTACAAGGTGTTCATCGACCGTCTCCCGGCACACGGGAAAGGTGGCCGGTTTCTGCCATTTTCCGAATCTGGCACGGTGTGTGCTTAAGGTATTACGTACCCCCCGAGCTAGTCTCGACCGAGACGGGGCCGATCAGTCTCCCGGCCCCGTCTCCCCCGAGCCTCTCCCCGACATCGCGATCTCTTCCCGCCCCGGGACTTGCTGCGCTCTTCGCGCGCGCACGAAAAAGGCCCGGGAAGGGGTGTCCTTTCCGGGCCTCTCATGTCTGCCAGCGTGCTCGGGCTCAGCCTTGCGGAGCGATCCCGGATTCGGAGACGAGCTGGTGCAGTTCACCGGCCTCGTACATCTCCATCATGATGTCCGATCCGCCGACGAATTCACCCTTAATGTAGAGCTGCGGGATCGTGGGCCATTCCGAGTAGGCCTTGATGCCCTGGCGGATTTCCTGGTCCTGCAGCACGTCGACGGTCTCGAAGGGGACGCGGAGGTGATCGAGGATGGCGACCGCGCGGCTCGAGAAGCCGCACTGCGGGAACAGCGGCGTGCCCTTCATGAAGAGGACGATGTCGTTGGACTTTACAAGGTCGCCGATGCGGGCGTTGACGTCGGACATGGAAAACGGATCCTGAAAAAAGCGTGTGTACGTCAGTTGGGAACGGCGGTGGTCAGTTGCAAGGCGTGGAGTTCCCCGCCCATGCGCCCGCCGAGTGCCTGATAGACCATCTTGTGCTGCGCAACGCGCGGCTTGCCCGCGAAGGCGGCGCTCACCACGTGGGCCGAATAATGGTCGCCGTCGCCGGCAAGGTCGGTGATGGTGACCTGCGCATCGGGCAGGGAGGCGCGGATCAGCGTCTCGATCTCGTCAGCGGCCATGGCCATGGCGGGTACTCCGTAGTTTCAGTGGTGCGGGGGCGCGCATGGTGCGCGTCCCGCAAAGTAAATCAGGCGGCGCCGAGGAAAGCGCGGCGGGCCTCGACCTGCTTGGCCTCGAGTGCGGCGCGCACTTCGCTCTCGCTGGTCTCGACACCTGCTGCGGTGATATCGCCGAGCAGCTTGCGGATCACGTCCTCGTCGCCTGCTTCCTCGAAGTCGGCCTGGACGACGGCCTTGGCGTATGCTTCGGTCTCGGCCTCGGACAGGCCCATGCGCTCGGCTGCCCATTCGCCCACGAGGCGATTGCGGCGCGCCTGGATGCGGAACAGGGTGTCGGCGTCGTGTGCGAACTTGGCTTCCTCGGCGCGCTCGCGATCGTCAAAGCTGGTCATGTCTCAACCCCAAAAGACGAGGACGGCACTTCGCGAAATGCGAAAGCGGGCCTCCATCGGACTGCTATAGCCGATAGGGCCCGCGCACGAAGCGTTCAATCCCGTTTCTGCGCGCAAGGCGCGGGCCCGGGGATAAGGATGTGTCAGGCCGCCGCGCGCTTGGGGTTGGCGAGGAAGGGCAGGCTCTCGCGGGCCTTGCCTTCGTAGGCGTCGATTTCCTTGCCCTGAGCGAGGGTCAGGCCGATCTCGTCGAGCCCGCCGAGCAGGCAGTGCTTGCGGAACGGATCGATCTCGAAGCGGAAGCGATCCTGGAAGGGCGTGGTCACCGTCTGCGTCTCGAGGTTGACGTCGATAGTCTCGGTCTTCGCCACCTCGAGCAGGCGGTCGATGGCTTCCTGCGGCAGCGCGACGGTAAGGATGCCGTTCTTGAAGGCGTTGCCCGAGAAGATGTCCGAGAAGCTGGGCGCGATCACGCAGGTGACGCCCATGTCGAGCAGCGCCCACGCGGCATGCTCGCGGCTCGAACCGCAGCCGAAGTTGTCACCGGCAATGAGGATCGGCGAGCCTTCATAGGCCGGGTCGGTGAAGACGTTGCCCGGTTCGGCCTTGACCGACTCGAGGCAGCCCACGCCAAGGCCCTCGCGCGTGACGGTCTTGAGCCACTGGGCCGGGATGATCACGTCGGTATCGACGTTCTTGCGGCCGAACGGGTAGGCGCGGCCGGAAACCTGGGAAATCGCTTGCATGGTTGCTCTTCTTCTCGGCCTGTTCAGTCGGTCTCGGGTGCCTGCTCGGGGTGCGCGGGCTTCTCGTCGGCGCGCGACTTGCGGCGCTTGACGAAGAGCAGCGCAGCCGCGATCGCGGCCGAGCCGATGGCCGCGCCAGCGGCGAGAGCGGCCTTGCCGGCCAGCGAGGTGTCGGTGTCGTCGGACATGCTCTGGTCTCCTGCTCTCTTGTTCGCTCAGGCGAGCTTTTCGAGGTCGCGCACGTCGGCAAGGTGGCCGGTCACCGCAGCGGCGGCGGCCATCGCCGGGCTGACGAGGTGCGTGCGTGCGCCCGGACCCTGACGGCCGGTGAAGTTGCGGTTCGAGGTCGAGGCGCAGCGTTCGCCCGCAGGCACCTTGTCGGGGTTCATCGCGAGGCATGCCGAGCAGCCCGGCTCGCGCCATTCGAGGCCGGCATCGGTGATGATCTTGTCGAGCCCCTCGGCCTCGGCCTGCGCCTTGACGAGGCCCGAGCCGGGGACGACGATCGCCCACTTGACGCCCGGGGCCTTCTTGCGGCCCTTGAGGATCTCGGCGGCGGCGCGGATGTCCTCGATGCGGCTGTTGGTGCACGAGCCGATGAAGACGTTCTCGATCGCGATGTCGGTCAGCCTGGTACCCGGGGTCAGGCCCATGTAGTCGAGGCTGTGCTTGACCGCGTCGCGCTTGGAGGCGTCTGCGAAGTCCTCGGGGGCGGGGACCGTCGCGCCGATCGGTGCGGTGTCCTCGGGGCTGGTGCCCCAGGTGACGGTCGGCTCGATGTCCTCGGCGCGGATGTGGATCGACTTGTCGTATGTTGCGCCTTCGTCGCTGGCGAGGCTCTTCCACCAGGCGACGGCCTTGTCCCAGTCCTCGCCGACCGGCGCATAGGGGCGGCCCTTGACGTAGGCGAAAGTGGTCTCGTCGGGGGCGATGAGGCCGGCGCGTGCACCCGCCTCGATCGACATGTTCGAGACCGTCAGGCGACCCTCGATCGACATCTCGCGGAATACGTTGCCGGTATATTCGATGACGTAGCCGGTGCCGCCGGCTGTGCCGACCTTGCCGATCACGTGCAGGATCACGTCCTTGGGCGAGACGCCTGCGCCGAGCTTGCCCTCGACGTTGACCTGGAAGGTCTTGGACTGCTTGAGCAGCAGGGTCTGCGTCGCCATGACGTGCTCGACCTCGCTGGTGCCGATGCCGAAGGCGAGGGCGCCCAGGCCGCCGTTGCAGGCGGTGTGGCTGTCACCGCACACGATCGTCGCGCCGGGCAGCGAGAAGCCCTGCTCGGGACCGACGACGTGGACGATGCCCTGCTCGATATCGGCATCGCCGATGTAGCGGATGCCGAACTCGGGGGCGTTCTTCTCGAGCATCTCGAGCTGCTGCGCGCTTTGTGGATCGGCGATCGGCACGCGGTTGCCGCTCGCGTCGCGGCGCGCGGTGGTGGGCAGGTTATGGTCGGGAACCGCGATGTGAAGGTCGGGGCGGCGTACCTTGCGGCCAGCAGCACGTAGGCTTTCGAAAGCCTGCGGGCTCGTCACTTCGTGGACGATGTGCCGGTCGATGTAGATGAGGCAGGTACCGTCGTCGCGGGTGTCGACGACGTGGGCGTCCCAGATCTTCTGGTAGAGTGTGCGCGGGTTCGTGGTCATGATGCAAGCGCGCTTAGGCCTGCGCGCCGCGCAATTCAAGCATGACGATCATGCCCTGTCGCGCAATTATCCGGCAGGAGGAAGCCCGCGTGGGCAACGCGCGGCAAACCGGGCGTAGGGTCCCGGTCTGCCGCGCAGCCCCGAAGGGCATCGCCAGACAGGAGCGGTGGAAGGGGAACCGCTCCTGCCTGGACAGTCACGGGAGCCTGTCAGCGGCGGGCGTGCTGGGGCTTCTTGTTGAAATCGTGGCGTTCTGCTCGCAGCGAGGCGCGAATCTGGTCGGCCTTGCGCTCGAGCATGCGCACTTCGCTGCGCTGGAGACCGCCGCGCGCATAGCGTCCGTAGAGCCCGCGAAGCTCGCCCAAGTCACGCTTGAGGCTGGCGCTCTCGCGGCGCGAGAGGGTGCCGCGCCGGGTGGCCCGGTCGATGTCACGCGAGAGCTGGCTGATCTGGGTGCGGATCGTGTCGTTGCGCGCAGGGGTCATGTGCGCGGCCTGTGCGCGGTTGCCGTTGTGCACAGCGGCGGCATTTGCAGGAGCGACCGAGGCGATCGCGAAGCTGGCGACGAGGGCGGGGGCGAGGATCTTGGTGAGGGTACGCATCGGGCTTTCCTTTCGTAGCTCGGTCTGGAGGTTTCGCCGTGGCGGGCGGCTCGGCCTCGTTCCGTGCATTCAGGATTAAGCCTCGAAAGATGAACGCCAGTTATCTCTCCCGTCGCAGGATCGTGTGCAATTGTAAGAGAGTGTCGCGGTCCGCGCGGGCGGTGCTATAGGGATCGACATGACCGCATTTGCCGCCTTCCTGATCGTCCTTGCCACCGTCGCCACGATGGAGTTCGTGGCCTGGTCGAGCCACAAGTACATCATGCATGGTTTCGGCTGGGCCTGGCATCGCGACCACCACGAGCCGCACGACAAGCTGCTTGAGAAGAACGACCTTTACGCCCTGTTCGGCGCGGCGATCAGCATTGCGATGTTCGCGCTGGGATCGCCGCTGGTCATGGGCACCTCGGCGTGGGAGCCGGGGACCTGGATCGGGCTGGGCGTGCTCGTCTACGGCGTGATCTATACGCTGGTGCACGATGGCCTCGTTCACCAGCGCTATTTCAAGTGGGTGCCCAAGCGTGGCTATGCCAAACGTCTGGTCCAGGCGCACAAGCTGCACCATGCGACCATCGGCAAGGAGGGGGGCGTTTCCTTCGGTTTCGTGCTGGCGCGCGATCCGGCGGTGCTCAAGCGCGAGCTGCGGGCCCAGCGCGAGCGCGGCATCGCCGTTCTGCGCGATGCAGTGGACGCCTGACGACGCCTGCCTCGCGGCAACTTATGGGCCTTTGGCGGGTTAGGCTCAGGACCGAGTACTCGCGCCTACGAGGTTTGAAGAAAAATGGCTCAGAGCGAGGAAGGAAGGCAAAGGAATATGTCGATATTTCAAGACTTCCTGACGCTGCGCTGGGCCATTTTTATCAAATCCCTCCGGGACGCCGGAATGGCTTCCATCTCGAACCGAAGTGGCCTTGGACGGGCAACCAGCCCGTCCGGCGGCTACTGCGGCCCGATCTGTTCGCCATTTCGGCGCCTCGTAGGCGTGAGTACTCGGTCCTGAGCCTAGCTAGGGTTGATCTCCAGGAGGGACCAGCAAAGTGAACGACACTGCCACCGGCGCCGAGGCGCCGACCCCGCAAACTGACGAGGACAAGATCGAAGAGCAGCGCCGCGCCGAACAGAAGGCCGAGCGCGAGAATGCCGAGCGCGAGATCGAGAGCGGCTCGACGCTCACGCGCAAGGAACGGCGCCGCGCATCCGAGCATAGCCGTCTCAGCGCGCTGACGGTCTACGCGATCATCGCCCGTGAGGGCGAGGAGGAGCTGCGCCGCCCGACATCCTCGTTGTGGTGGTCGGGCATTGCCGCGGGTATCGGCATCTCCACCTCGGTCTTCGCGCAAGGCCTGCTCTACGCCAATTTTCCCGACGACCCCAATCGCTGGCTGATTTCCTCGCTGGGTTACAGCGTCGGCTTCGTGCTGGTCATCCTCTCGCGCCTGCAGCTGTTCACCGAGAATACGCTGAGCGTGGTCCTGCCGATGCTCTCCGAGCCGAGCTGGGGCAAGCTGGGTCTGTCGGCAAGGCTCTGGGCTATCGTGCTGACGGCCAACTTCATCGGCACCTTCCTTACCGCCTTCTTCGTGCTGGCGATGAGCGTCGAGGTCGGCGGCGAGCCGGCCGGCTACGTCAAGGCCATGCTCGAGGTTTCGCACCATGCTGCCGAAACGCAAGGCTGGGAGGCACTGGTCAAGGGAATCCCGGCAGGCTTCTTCATTGCGGCCTTGGTCTGGATGCTGCCCAGCTCCAAAGGATTCGAGCTGTGGGTGGTCATGCTCTTCACCGCCTTGATCGCGGCGGGGGGCTTCACGCACGTGATTGCCGGATCGACCGAGATGTTCATGCTGGTGGTCGATGGCCAGATTTCGGCGCGCGACGCTTTCCTGCAGTACCTGGCACCAACTTTCGCCGGCAACGTGATCGGCGGGACCGGGCTCTTCGCGATGCTCGCCTACGGGCAGATCCACGCCGAGATCTGACGGGCGCGCACGGCAGCGTGCTATTCGTTGCGGGTCCAGATCCAGGGGCCCAGCACCGCGAGCACGCCGACCGGGATCAAGGCCACAGGAAAGCCGACGACAAACCAAGTGAAGGGGATCGAGCAGGTCATCGCGAGGATCGCGGAGACTTTGCCCTTGCGGCTGATCGCGCGCCGGTCGCGCCATGCGCGAAGGTGCGTGCCGTGCTTGGGGTGGTTGTAGAGCCGCTCGGCCCACTCGGGATGGCTCTTGGAAAAGCACCAGGCCGCGGCGAGGTAGAACACCACCGTGGGCATGACCGGGAGGAAGATGCCGATCGTGCCCAGCGCGACGAAGACGACCCCCGCCGCGAGCCAGAACGAGCGTTTAAGCTTGCGCATTGCGTGCGGCGGTCTCGCGGATCAGCGAGATCATGTTGGGCACGCCCTGAGTGCGGTTGGAACTGAGCTGGTTGCCGAGGTCGAACGGCGCCAGCGCTGCGGTGATGTCGGCCTCGGCCACTTCGGCGGCAGGCTTGTCCTGCACTGCCGAAATCACCAGCGCGACGATCCCCTTGGTGATCGCGGCATTGGAATCGGCGAGAAAGTGCAGCTTGTCCTCACCCTCGCGCGGCATCGGGTAGACCCAGACCGAGGCCGAGCAGCCGCGCACCTTGGTGGCGTCGGTCTTGAGTGCGTCGGGCATGGGATCGAGCTCACGGCCCAATTCGATGAGCATGCGATAGCGTTCGTCGCCATCGAGGAACTCGTATTCTTCAAGGATATCGTCGAGGCTGCGCATGTCATGCCATTTAGTCCCCATCGGACGAAGGGCAAGGGGGATGGCGCGGTGCGAGGGGCCAAGCGGTCTGCAGGTTCCGCCAGCAGCGCCGTGATCGGCGGGCCTGTTGGCCGCGCGCATCGGGGCAAGTGGCGAGGAACATTGCCTTGGCGCGCGCTTCCTGTCAGGGAAACCGCATGAGCGCACCTCTCGACGAAGACCGCAGCCATCCCTTCTTCGCCATGCACGAGCATGGCTTCGTCAGGGTCGCGACCTCGACGCCGCACGTGCGCACCGCCGATGTCGCCTTCAACTGCGATGCCGTGCTCGCAGAAGCGCGCCGCGCGCACGAGGCGCAGGTGGACCTGCTGGTATTTCCCGAGCTGTGCCTGTCTTCCTACGCGATCGACGACCTGCACCTGCAGCTGGCGATGATCGAGGCGGTCGAGGCCGAGGTTGCCGAGATCGTGCGTGCCAGTGCCAGCCTCTCGCCGGTGCTGCTGGTCGGCGCCGCCATCGCGCACAAGTCGCGGCTCTACAACTGCGCGCTGGTTATCGGCCACGGCAAGCTGCTCGGCGTGGTGCCCAAGTCCTACCTGCCCAATTACCGCGAGTTCTACGAAAAGCGCTGGTTCGCCGCCGGGCGCGGCCTGCGTGGCGGCACGATCCGCCTTGCCGGACACGAGGTGCCCTTCGGCACCGATCTCGTCTTCGCTTCCGAGGTCCTGCCGCACTTCCGCTTCTTCGCCGAAATCTGCGAGGACGTCTGGGCGCCGACCCCGCCCAGTTCGCTTGGCGCGCTGGCGGGCGCGACGATCCTTGCCAACCTGTCGGCCTCGAACATCACCATCGGCAAGTCGGACGAGCGCCACCTCTTGTGCCGTTCGCAGTCGGCGCGCGCGGTCGCGGCCTACGTCTATTGCGCCGCCGGGCACGGCGAGAGCACGACCGACATGGCCTGGGACGGGCAGGGCATGATCTACGAGCTGGGCGACCTGCTCGGCGAATCGCAGCGCTTCTCGCTCCATCCCGAACTTTGCATCGCCGACGTCGACTGCGAGCGGATCGATGCCGAGCGCATGCGCGTGCCGACCTTCAACGATGCCGCGCTCGAAGCGGGTCGTCCCGAGGACACCTTCCGCACGGTCGCCTTCCGCCACGCCCCGGCGCGCGGCGACATCGGCCTCGTGCGCCCGATCGCTCGCTTCCCCTTCGTGCCCGACCGCGCCGAGAAGCTCGACGCCGACTGCTACGAGGCGTTCAACATCCAGGTCGACGGGCTCATGCGCCGGATCGAGGCCACGAGCGCGAAGTCGATGGTGATCGGCATTTCGGGCGGGCTCGATTCGACCCATGCGCTGATCGTCGCCGCGCGCGCCTGCGACCGGCTCGACCTGCCGCGCAGCTTCATTCGCGGCTATACCATGCCCGGCTTCGGCACGAGCGATGGCACCAGGTCGAATGCTTGGAAGCTGATGGAGGCGCTGGGCATCACCGCCGAGGAAATCGACATCCGTCCTGCCTCGACCCGCATGCTCGAAGACATCGGCCACGCCTTCGCCAATGGCGAGCCTGTCTACGACGTCACTTTCGAGAACGTGCAGGCGGGGCTGCGCACCGACTACCTGTTCCGGCTCGCCAGCCAGCACAACGGTTTCGTCATCGGTACCGGCGACCTGTCCGAACTGGCGCTTGGCTGGTGTACTTACGGCGTGGGTGACCAGATGAGCCACTATGCGGTCAATGCCGGCGTGCCCAAGACGCTGATCCAGTACCTTATTGCCTGGTGCGCGCGCACCGGCGACTTCGATGCGGCGACAGGCGCGGTGCTGCTTGCGGTGCTCGACACCGAGATATCGCCCGAGCTCGTGCCGGCTGGCACCGATGGCGCCTTGCAGAGCACCGAGGAGAAGATCGGGCCTTACGCGCTCAACGACTTCTTCGTGCACCACGTGATGCGCTTCGGGCAGAAGCCGTCCAAGGTCGCCTTCCTCGCCTGGCATGCCTGGCACGACGCCAGTGCGCGCAGCTGGCCCGAGGGCTATCCGCAGGACCGCCGCGTGGCGTACGATCTTGCGGTCATCCGCAGCTGGCTGGAGAAATTCCTGCGCCGCTTCTTCGCTTTCAGCCAGTTCAAGCGCTCGGCGATCCCCAATGGCCCGAAGGTTTCATCGGGCGGCGCTCTGTCGCCGCGCGGCGATTGGCGCGCGCCATCGGACGCGAGCGCGGCGGTATGGTTGGCGGAGCTGGATGCCAAGGTGCCGGGCTGAGCTGCGCGCAATGGGGCGGACGGTCGTTAATTATGAGAGGATCTGGCACCGCACCGAACCGGCTTTGACGGGCTCAGCCTGAGCGGAGGGGCCGGTACAAGCCCCGCTACCTGCCTCAGTCGCGCAGCTTCTCGATCTCGCGGGCGAGGTCCTTGCTCTGGCGATCGTCGGTGGCGATGCGCTCGAGCACGGCGATACGTTCGCGCAGCTGTTCGATCTCGTGATCGACGTCGTCGTCACGATCGAGCAGGCGACCGGCGCGGCCCCGGCCCGAGCGGTGTTCGATGCCGTCGCCGCGCTGCTTCTGGGCTTTCAGCCATGTCACGCAGCCGATCACGAAAATGATGACGACGGCTGTCCAGAAATTCATCGACTGCTTACCTCGTTGGCTACCATCAGGGTCTTCTCGCTCTGTCCGTCGGCGCTTTCAAGCAGCGCGTCGATCTGGCGGGCGATCTCATCACTCTCGCTCGACTGGGTAACGATTCTTTCGAGAACGCGCACCCGGTTTTCGAGCTCGATGTTCTTGGCGCTGAGCACGGCGCGCTCGGCGCCCTCGCCCGAGGTTATCTCGAGCTTGCGTTCGATATGCGCGAGCCGGCGCTTGTAGGCGCTGGCGATGACCGCGGCGATGGCGACGAAGCCGCCGAAAACTACGATCAGGCCGATGATGTCCCCGAAGGTCACTGGCGCGTCTCCTTGTCCGCGGCCTGAGCAAGACTGCGTGCCTCGCGCAGGCCCTCGATCTGTCGGGCGACGTCGTAGCCCTGGTCGGTGACGATGCGCTCGACGGCGGCCATGCGGTCCTTCATCGCGCTGACCTCGGCGCGCAACTCGGCGTTTTCCTGGGTGAGCAGCTGGACCCGGGCCTGCGCCTCGCCGTCGGTCTTGGGGTAGATGCTCTTGCCCCAGGAATTCTCGAGCGGATAGCCGTGGCGCATGCGCAGCCAGTTGTTGAAGACCCAGCCGGCGGTGCCGATGGCCGTGGCGACGACAATGACGGGGCTGAGCATTTCGAGCGTGGCGAGATCGAGAGCCATGATGGCATCCTTTCGTGGTGACGCGCGATCAGCGCGGGCGGGGCTGCGCGGTGCGGTTGGTGTCGCGCTCGATGTCGAGGGCGGTTAGAGCCTCGATCTGGCGGGCCGTGTCGTAGCTGCTGTCGGTGACGATGACCTCGAGCGCGGCAGTACGCTTCTCGAGCTGGGCAATGCGCTCCAACAGCTTGGCATTGGCCTCTTCGTGGCGGCGGGTTGCGGCGGGATCGGTCTTTTCGGTCTTGCCGAAGAATTCGTCCTCGAGCGCGTAGCCGTGGCGTGCACGAATCCAGTTGTTGATCAGCCAGCCACCGGTGGACAGGGCGATGATCAGCAGGACGAAGTTGGGGCCACCCCAGTTCATTTCGGCAGCTCCCTCAGTTGACGTGTTTGTCGGTGGCGGAATTGCGCTCGGTCTCGACGTTGCGCTGGTCGCGCAGGGCTTCGATATGCAGCGCGGTATCGAAGCCGCCATCGGTGACGATACGTTCGAGGACCCGGACGCGTTCTTCCAGTTCCGCCGCATTGGAGGCGTATTGCGCTGCCTTTTCCGCGGTGGCCTGAAGCTGGAGTTCCGCCATCTTGTGCTGGTGCTTGGTCCAGATCACCAGTCCGCCGACGATGAACGGCGCGAGCGGTATCAGGAGGGCGAGTGTTCCGGTATCCATGTCGTCTTGTCCCCGTTGGTGCCCGGCCCGTGAAGGGCCGGGGCCTGCTTGTGGCAATCAGCGCAGATTTTCGATCTCGGCAGCGAGGCGCGGATTGCTGTTGGTGTAGTGCGCTTCCATCTCGGCGACGCGGCGGTCCATGTCGGACAGTTCGGCGCGGCGACGGTCGGAGCGGGTGACGCCGTCGCGGCGGGCCTGGCGGCGTTCCATGCGGCGCAGCAGGCGCTCTTCCTCGCGGGCAGAGTACAGGTCCATTGGGCGGTTGTCGGCGATGACCGCGATCGCGATGTAGATCAGGATCGTGGACCCGAAGCCGAACAGTGTGAGCAATACCGCGCCCAGGCGCATCCAGAAGGCATCGACGCCGGTATAGTCGGCAAGGCCCGAGCACACGCCGAAGACCTTGGCGTTCGACTTGTCGAGATAGAAATGTCCGCGTGACACTGTAGTTGTCCCTTCCCTTGGGTTGTCGTGTCGAGGACGTCATCGCCCCCGCTATCCCCGGAAATTGCCCCCCTTTTCGGGGTGCCGCCGTGTCCGGCGCGCGCCTTTCCGGGAAGGCGCCGCGCCGCGGCAGCTGCGGATCAGGCTTCGCTCTTGCCGGTCGCGGGCGAGCCCATCGACTTCTTCATCTCGGCAAGTTCGGCGTCGATCGAGTCTCCATCTGCGAGTGCCGCAATTTCATCGGCGAGCGTCGGCTGGCGCTCGTCGGCGAGGCCCATCGCCTCGGCGCGGCCTTCGGCATAGTCGACGCGGCGCTCGAGCTGGTCGAAGCGGGCGAGCGCCTCGTCGACGCGCTCGCTGGCGAGCAGCGTGCGCAGCTTGACGCGGTTCTCGGCGCTCTGCAGGCGCGCGGTGATTGCGCTCTGGCGGCTGCGCGCCTCGCGCAGGCGGTTCTGCAGCTTCTCGATGTCCTGCTCGTAAGCGCGCAGGCTGTCGTCGAGGACTGCGATTTCCTGGTGAAGCTGGCCAGCCATGTCGGAGGCCTTCTTCTTCTCGAGCAGGGCGGCGCGGGCGAGATCCTCGCGATCCTTGCTCAGTGCGAGCTGGGCCTTGTCGCCCCAGTCGGCCTGCAGCCGGTCGAGCTTGTCGACGTGGCGGCGCAGTTCCTTCTGGTCGGCGATGGTGCGTGCCGATGAGGTGCGCACTTCGACGAGGGTCTCTTCCATCTCGAGGATGATCAGGCGGATCATCTTCGCGGGATCCTCGGCCTTGTCGAGCATGTCGTTGAAGTTGGCGGCGATGATGTCGCGGGTGCGCGAGAAGATGCCCATGCTCGTAAATCCTTTTTTCGAGTGCGTGCCGCTGGTGAGGCGGTGCGATTGGTTGTGCGACCGGTATTGGTTGAAGGTGTGCTCGGTATGCTCGCCATGATCGTTGGCGGCGCCGAAGCGGGGGCGGTGGTCCCGCTGTGCAGATCCTTGCGAAGCTTGCAGGACCTCGATTTCCGCGTCGAGCCTGCTCATGCCAAGGGTACTCCGCAGACCGGGGCGGCATAGGCCTTGGCCGGGCCGATGCGGTCGGCGGTGGCGATCAGGTTGAAGCTGCCCATGGCGAGCAGGCTGATGATGATCGCCCAGTCGAGCCGCGTGCGGCCGAGCGTCGAACGACGCCAGAACGACTGGCTGGCATTCCCGGCGTTTTCAATGCTGGCGTGGTGCAACGACATGACCTTCATTCCCTCAGAAATCTTGAGCCGCCTTCGCGGTATGTCCCTCTCATTGCACGGCCCGTGCCAAACTGGAGAAATCCCGGAATTCTGCGCTTTTCTGTATGCACCATGAATGTACAGGCCAATTAAGTTTGCTACTATATGGGAAATTATACTAGATATTGGCAATGGATCGCGACGTTCAGTTTATCGGCCAGTCCTCGGTTTTTCTCGATGCGGTGGAGCGCGCGAGCCGCGCTGCCCCGGTCGGGCGTCCGGTGCTTGTCATCGGTGAGCGTGGCACCGGCAAGGAGCTCATAGCGCAGCGCCTCCATCGCCTCTCAGCGCGCTGGGATCAGCCGCTGGTCACGCTCAACTGCGCTGCCTTGCCCGAGACCCTGATCGAGGCCGAGCTGTTCGGCCACGAGGCGGGGGCCTTCACAGGGGCCGTACGTGCACGTGCCGGGCGTTTCGAGGAGGCGGACGGGGGCACCTTGTTCCTCGACGAACTGGGCAACCTGTCCATGGCCGCGCAAGAGCGGCTGCTGCGTGCGATCGAATATGGCGAGGTCGCGCGGATCGGCGCATCGCGTCCGCTTCAGGTCGACGTGCGCATTGTTGCTGCGACCAATGCCGACCTGCCCGCGATGGCGCGCGCGGGGACCTTTCGTTCCGACCTGCTCGACCGGCTCAGCTTCGAGGTCATCACCCTGCCGCCTTTGCGCGCGCGCGAAGGCGACGTGTTCGAACTGGCCGATTACTATGGCCGTCGCATGGCGGCCGAGATGCAGTGGGATGGCTGGCCCGGCTTCTCTGGCCGCGCACAGCGCGCGCTCGAGACTTATGGCTGGCCAGGCAACGTGCGCGAACTGCGCAATGTGGTCGAGCGCGCGGTCTATCGCTGGGATGAGCCTGACATGGCCATCGATGCGATCGTGTTCGATCCGTTCGACAGCCCCTGGCAGGCATGTGCGGACGAACAGCCCGCTCAGCCTGAATCCGCCGTGCCGGATGCTGCTGGTGGCGCTCTCGCGTCGTCCGGGGCAGCCGCGAGGCCGCAGGCGGGGCAGGACGAGGCGCAGGGTCTGCCTGCATCGCAGCCGGCGCTGGATGTTGCGGTGGTAGATCATGGAGGCGACTTGCGGGGGGCAGTCGAGGCCTACGAGCGCGGCCTGCTCGTCGCCGCGCTCGAGGAGCAGCGCTGGAACCAGCGCCGCACCGCGCCGCTGCTCGGTCTGAGCTACGACCAGCTACGCCACGCCATGAAGCGTCATGGGCTTCACGAGGCATCGCGTGGTTGAACGGTGGTGGTTTTCGAGAGGTGGGCGGCGCTTTTGGGCGGGTATCCGTCGGGAGGCTGTTCTCATTCGACGAACAACATGATGCCAGGGGCTGTCTCGCCTGTCAGGATACTGTAAAGTCCCTAGGTGTTAATCAGGTGTGAAGGGGCCAGTCGTAGACCGGTCTGCGCCTGTGTTCGATGCCGGCAATCGAGGCCGGATGATGATTGTCTGCTGGGTAACGGGAACCGAGTCGTGCCTGTCGTGAACGACGAATGTGATGCCAGGGATATCTATGAGGGGCTGACCGCAAAGCAGGTCGAGGTCCTCGACCTGCTGGTTGCGCACCGCACTACCAAGGAGATCTCGCGCGAGCTGGGTATTGCCCCCAATACCGTTGACCAGCGCATCGCTGCGGTGCGCGACAAGTGGGGGACCTCCAACCGCAAGGATACCGCCCGCAGATACGCGGAAATCCGCGAACTATGTGGAAAACCCATATGTGGTTTTTCGTATCTCGACCCCGAGGCACAAACCGCCGAAAGCTTGGGACAAGACCTGCCGGTCGATCCGCACTTCGTGCTCTCCGATGCCCGGCCCATGGAGCTTCCCATGGGCAGTTTCCAGGGGTGGTTCGAAGACACGCCGGAGCCGCTGGCAGGCCTGGAGGCTTTCGACAGGAAGTTCGGCCGCTTCGGACGGCTGGGCATGATCCTGGTCCTGGCCCTGCTGATGGCGATGACGCTGGCGACCGTGCTGGCCATTGCCGATGTCATGGGGCGGTTGCTGTAAGGCGTTTCTAACCCCTTGCCGTAACCGGGGCGAAAGTTTCCGATCCTGACACTTGCCGGCAGGCGGGCTTCACGACGAAGTGCCGCAGGCCATGCAGCGGAGACGAAGACATGACGATGACCCCTGAGGTAGCCAGCCTGCGTATCGGCAGGACCGTGCGCTCGGTCGAGGATGCGATGGACGAGCTGATCGCTCGCTCCGGCGAACTGTTTGCCGAAATGGCCCGTGCCCGCATCGCCACTGCCAATGCCGCGCATGCCGGCCAGCGCCCGATGATGCGCATTGCCGCGATGCAGAAGAACCTCGTGGCCGCCCGCTCGGAGCTGGTGCGTGCCCATTCCGATCTCTCGCGTCTCGCCGAGACGATGGACATTCCGGTCGAGGAATGCCCCGAGAACGCCGTTCTCGCCGACACTGCGTTCGAAGACGCGGCCTGATCTGCAGCTGGATGGGATGGTGACTTGGGAGCAGGGTTAACCCTCGCGGACCTTCTGCAGCCGGCCTTCTTCGCTCTCATGCTGGCCAGTCTCGGACTGGCCTTGTGGAAGGGCGGGGAGCCCGAGCGGGCGGGCGCACTGGTGCTCGTCGCGATGTGGGCCCTGCAGTCGCTTGGCGTCAATTTCCTTCCCAGCCGTTTCATCGCCGTCGATCCCGTCGCGTTCCTGTCCGACCTTGTCGGGACGCTGGGCTTCGGTGCGATCGCCCTCAATGCAAGAAGGTTCTGGCCGCTATGCGCAACAGCACTGCAAGTGCTCAGTCTGAGCGCCCATTTCGCGCGCTGGGCGGATCTCGCGATCCCCAAGCTGGTCTACGCGCTGATGCGCAGTGGTCCGACCTTCGTGGTGCTTTCGGTGCTGCTGATCGGTACCGTCCTGCACCTCAGGAGGCTGCACAGGGATGGCGTCGATCGCTCCTGGCAGGACTGGTCCCGGGGCGCTGCCAGGTCAGGCCGGCAAGTCGCCGGGCGCTGAGCCTGATGCCGCTCGAGGGTTCCTTGATGGAACACCTTGTGCGGCATCTGGGGCCGCTGCGCCATGAAGTCCTGCTTGCAGTGTTCTACGACGATCGCGGCCGTTTGCTGGGGCATCTGCTCGAACAGGATGGTGCGTTGCAGAGTGTTTCGGGGCGCTACCGTGCGCTGATCGAGCCTGCGCTGCGGCTGGGCTCGAGCGGGCTGGCGCTGGTCCACAACCATCCCTCGGGCGATCCTTCGCCAAGCGCTGCGGATGCCAGTACGACGCGTTGTCTGCAGGCGCTCTCGATGGCCATGGAGCTGGAGTTTCTCGATCACGTGATCATAGCCGGCCGGGCCGCGGTCAGCATGCGCAGGGCAGGGCTCATGGTCCAGCCCGAGCAGGCGGCCCCGGTCGAGCCGCAGGCTTTAAGGCTCACCCCGTCGCGAGCGGCGGACTGGGTTCAATCTCCGGGCGGCACGCGTCCTCGCGGCGCGGGCTGACAAACGGAGCACATGGGGGAGTGATGGACCCTCGGCTCGTCGCCATTACCGCGAGTCGTTGCGACCATCATTCATTGCGGCGGGGCGCCTGGTGCGTTCCGCCGCCTTTTTTTGGGCAACGCGGCATCACTGGAAATGCGCGCGGCAGCTTCGTTGCGCGCCGTCCATGCGTTGCTGTCGGGCCCTGCTCGACGTATCTCCCCTTGCGTTCTCGACCGATTGCGCCTATCTGGCCTCCATCCCGGCATTGGTTAGACATGGATCGGGCTGGCGCCGGAAGGGGCCGGCGCGAAACGACGTACCTGCAGCCGGACCGATTCGCATTACCCCACCCGCCGCGCGCCGGACGCGCGGCCCAGCAAGTTTACCGGAGTTTCGTTTGGCCGATATCGCACGCATCACCGAAGTCATCGAGCCGGAGGTCAAGGCCCTCGGTCTGGAGCTCGTGCGCGTGCGTTTCTTCGGCAAGAGCGAAGTCGGGGACGACGAGATCGCGCTGCAGGTCATGGCCGAACGCCCCGAGACCGGGCAGCTCGTGCTCGACGATTGCGTGGCGCTCTCGCATCGTATCTCGGATCGCATGGATGCGCTCGAGGAAGCTGGAGAGGACCTGATCGAGGAGGCTTATCGCCTCGAGGTCAGCTCGCCGGGGATCGATCGCCCGCTGACCCGGGTCAAGGACTACGCCAACTGGGCCGGCCACGAAGCGCGCATCAACCTCAGCGCGCCGGTCGACGGTAACCGCAAGGCATTGCAGGGCGACCTTCTCGGTATCGCCGGCGAACCCGGGGCCGAAGTGGTCACGCTCGAGGACCGCAAGTCCGGCAAGGTGGAATTCCCGCTTGCCGACGTACATTCCGCCAGGCTCGTCCTCACCGACCGCCTGATCGCAGCCACCCGTCCGCTGGATACCAGCGGTGCGGACGACATTCTTGAGGAACAGGAAGACTAAGCCATGGCCAGTGCGATTTCCGCCAACCGCGCCGAGCTGCTCGCGATCGCCAATGCGGTCGCCTCGGAGAAGATGATCGACAAGTCGATCGTCATCGAGGCGATGGAAGAAGCCATCCAGAAGTCGGCTCGCAACCGTTACGGTGCCGAAAACGACATCCGCGCAAAGCTCGATCCGCGCACCGGCGACCTGCGCCTGTGGCGCGTCGTCGAGGTCGTCGAGGAAGTCGAGGACTACTTTAAGCAGGTCGACCTCAAGCAGGCCGAGAAGCTCCAGCCCGGCGCTGCAATCGGCGACTTCATCGTCGATCCGCTGCCCCCGGTCGATCTCGGCCGCATCGACGCGCAGTCGGCCAAGCAGGTGATCTTCCAGAAGGTCCGCGACGCAGAACGTGACCGCCAGTACGACGAGTTCAAGGACCGTGCCGGCGAAGTCATCACCGGCGTGATCAAGTCGGTCGAGTTCGGCCACGTGATCGTCAACCTGGGCCGCGCCGAGGGCGTTATCCGCCGCGACCAGCAGATCCCGCGCGAGGCCGCCCGTGTCGGCGAGCGCGTGCGTGCGATCGTCTCGCGCGTCGAGCGTCAGAACCGCGGTCCGCAGATCTTCCTGAGCCGTGCACACCCCGACTTCATGAAGAAGCTCTTCGCGCAGGAAGTGCCCGAAATCTACGACGGCATCATCGAGATCAAGGCCGCTGCCCGCGATCCGGGCTCGCGCGCCAAGATCGGCGTGATCAGCCACGATCACTCGATCGACCCGGTCGGCGCCTGCGTCGGCATGAAGGGCAGCCGCGTCCAGGCCGTCGTGCAGGAACTGCAGGGCGAGAAGATCGACATCATCCCCTGGAGCGAGGACACCGCGACTTTCGTCGTCAACGCGCTTCAGCCCGCGACCGTCAGCCGCGTCGTCATCGACGAGGAAGAGAACCGCATCGAGGTCGTCGTGCCCGATGACCAGCTTTCGCTGGCGATTGGTCGTCGTGGCCAGAACGTGCGTCTCGCCTCGCAGCTGACCGGCTCGCAGATCGACATCATGACCGAGGCCGAGAGCTCGGCCAAGCGCCAGAAGGAATTCACCGAGCGCTCGAAGATGTTCGAGGACGAGCTCGACGTCGACGAGACCCTCTCGCAGCTGCTGGTGGCCGAAGGCTTCACCGAGCTGGAGGAAGTCGCCTACATCGAGCTGGCCGAACTGGCCGCGATCGAGGGCTTCGACGAGGAGCTCGCCGAGGAACTGCAGAGCCGTGCCCATGAAGCGCTCGAGCGTCGCGAGGAAGCGAGCCGCGAGGAGCGTCGCGCGCTGGGCGTCGAGGATGCCCTCGCCGAACTGCCGCACCTCACCGAGGCCATGCTGGTCGTGCTCGGCAAGGGCGGGATCAAGACCCTCGACGATCTCGCCGACCTCGCCACCGACGAGCTCATCGCCAAGAAGCGCACCGAGCAGCGTCGCCGTGACGGCACCGTCAACCGTCGCGCCCGCGAGGAAGACAAGGGCGGTGTGCTCGGCGAGTACGGCCTGAGCGAAGAGCAGGGCAACGAGATCATCATGGCCGCCCGCGCCCACTGGTTCGACGACGAGGATGTCGCCGAATACGAAGTGGCCGAGGGCGCTGCGGAAGAGGCCGACGTGGCCGACACCGCCAACGGGGAGGCCGCCGATGCGGAATCCTCGCAATGAGCGCTTAAGCTCCGACATCGATAGCCCGGGCGCGGAGAGGACTTGCATCCTCTCCGGCAGGAAAGCTGCGCGCGAAGACCTCGTGCGACTGGCGATTTCGCCCGACGGTATGGTGCTTCCCGACATCCACGCGCGTGCCCCTGGGCGCGGCGCGTGGATCGGCGTTGATCGCACGACCCTTGAAAAAGCCGTCGCGAAGGGCAAACTAAAGGGAGCACTGGCGCGTGCCTACAAGGGCGCGTCTATGTCGATCCCCGAGGATCTGGCCGAACGCATCGAGACCGGGCTTGCCCGGGCTCTGGCAGACCGGCTCGGGCTCGAGCTTAAATCGGGCAAGCTTCTGATGGGCTCGGACCGGATCGCGCAGAACGCGCGAGAGGGCAAGGTGGCATGGCTCGGCCATGCGGCTGACGCCAGCCAGGATGGATCGCGCAAGCTCGACCAGGCCTGGCGCGTGGGTCGCGATCTCGAAGGGACCGGACTCCAGGGCACACGCTTGCCTCTGGACCGCGAGGCGCTGTCTGTGGCATTGGGCCGCGACAATGTCGTCCATTTGGCGCTCAGTGATTCCGGCGCGGCCCGCAGGGTCGAATCGCTGCTTGAGCGCCTTCTGCATTTCAGAGGGCTGGCGCCGCCACTCTCTGGCGCGACCGAAAACGAAAATGGCGATGGGCCGGCTCGCGCCGCTGTGCCCGTGACGACACCCGATCTGGGTCGGGCACAGAATTGAATTTGAAGGGCAAAACGAGAATTATGAGCGAGACCGACAACAAACCGACCCTGGGCCGCAAGCCGCTTGGGCTGAAGCGTTCCGTGGAAGCCGGTGAGGTCAAGCAGACCTTCAGCCACGGCCGCACCAACAAGGTGGTGGTCGAGGTGAAGCGCCGCAAGGTGATCGGCAAGCCCGGCACCGAGGGCGCACCCGAGACCAAGGGCGCCGAAGCCGAGGCGCCCGCAAGCGCACCCGAGGCTAAAGCACCGGCTCCGGCCGCTGCGCCCGCGCCCGCGCCAGCTCCCAAGGCTGCGCCCGCACCGGTTGCCAAGAAGAAGCCCGCTCCGCTGCGCAAGGGGCCTCCCGGTGAAACCCCGCAGGAGCGTGTTGCCCGCCTCCAGCGCGAGGCCGAGGAAGACCGCCTGCGCGTCGCCGAGGAAGCCCGTCGCCGCGAGGAGCAGGAAAAGCTGCGCGCGATCGAGGAAGAGAAGGCCCGCGCCGAAGACAACCGCGCTCAGGAAGTGAAGCGCGCCGAGGAAGAGGCTGCCGCCAGGGCCGAAGCCGAAGCCGCCGAAGCTGCCGCTGCGCCCAAGGCGAAGCCGGCAGCCGAAGAGCCTGCCGCGAAGGCCGAGCCCGAGGCTGCCAAGGCCGACGAGGCCGAAGCTGCAAAGCCCGAGGCTGCTGGCGCTCCCGCGCCTGCGCCCCGTCGCTTCACTCCGGTCAAGCGTCCCGAGCCGGTCGCACGCAAGCCCGAGGCTTCTGGCGCTGGCGCTGCCGGTGGCAAGAAGCCCGATCCCGCCAAGAAGGGTGCCGCCGCGCGCAGCACCGGTGGCAAGGGCGGCGACCGTCGCCAGTCGGGCAAGCTCACCGTCAACCGTGCGCTCAACGACGACGAGGGTGCACGCGCCCGTTCGCTCGCCGCGCTCAAGCGTGCCCGCGAGAAGGAGCGTCGTGCGCACTTCTCGGGCCACTCGCAGCCGCGTGAAAAGCAGGTCCGCGACGTGATCGTCCCCGAGGCGATCACCGTTCAGGAACTCGCCAACCGTATGGCCGAGAAGGGCGCCGACCTCGTCAAGTCGCTGTTCAACATGGGCATGATGGTCACCGTCAATCAGACGATCGACCAGGATACTGCCGAGCTGCTGGTCGAGGAATTCGGCCACAACATCGAGCGCGTCTCCGAGAGCGACATCGACATCAACCTCACCGAGGACGTCGATGCCGAGGAGAGCCTGAAGCCGCGCGCTCCGGTGGTGGCGATCATGGGTCACGTCGACCACGGCAAGACCAGCCTGCTCGACGCGCTGCGCGGTACCGACGTGGTGCGCGGCGAGGCCGGCGGCATCACGCAGCACATCGGCGCCTACCAGATCAAGACCAAGGGCGGCGACCAGCTCACCGTGCTCGATACCCCGGGCCACGCGGCCTTCACCCAGATGCGCATGCGCGGTGCCAACGTCACCGACATCGTGATCCTGGTGGTGGCTGCCGACGACGGCATCATGCCGCAGACGATCGAGGCCATCAATCACACCAAGGCCGCGGGCGTTCCGATGATCGTCGCAATCAACAAGTGCGACAAGGAAGACGCCAACCCGCAGAAGGTGCGCGAGCGCCTGCTCGAGCACGAAGTCATCGTCGAGCAGATGTCGGGTGACGTGCAGGACGTCGAGGTTTCGGCCAAGACCGGCAAGGGCCTTGATGAACTGATCGAGAAGATCCTGCTGCAGGCCGAGTTCATGGAGCTCAAGGCCAACCCCGACCGCGACGCCGAGGCGACCGTGATCGAGGCCAAGCTCGACAAGGGCAAGGGCCCGGTCGCTACCGTGCTGATCCGCCGTGGTACGCTCAAGCGCGGCGACATCTTCGTCGTCGGTACCGAGAGCGGTCGTGTTCGTGCAATGAACGACGACAAGGGACGCCAGGTGAAGGAAGCCGGGCCGTCGATGCCGGTCGAGGTCCTGGGCCTCAGCGGCGTGCCGATGGCTGGCGACACCCTTGCCGTGGTCGAGAGCGAACAGCGTGCCCGCGAGGTTTCCTCGTGGCGTCAGGAACAGGCCACCGCCAAGCGCACCGCTTCGGCCCCGGCCACGCTCGACACGATGTTCTCGGCACTCAAGGCCAAGCAGGACGTCATTGAATACCCGGTGGTCATCAAGGCCGACGTTCAGGGTTCGGTCGAGGCGATCAACGCAGCGCTGCACAAGCTCTCGAACGACGAGATCAAGGTGCGCATCCTGCACTCGGGCGTCGGCGCGATCACCGAGACCGACGTCACCCTGGCTTCGGCCTCGGGTGCTCCGATCGTCGGTTTCAACGTGCGTCCCAACGCCAAGGCGCGCCAGCAGATCGAGAAGACCAAGACGCAGATGATGTACTACGACGTCATCTACGAGCTGACCGAGGAAGTCGCCAAGCAGATGGCCGGCATCTGGGGTCCCGAGCGTATCGAGACCGTCGTGGGCCGTGCCCAGATCAAGCAGGTCTTCCCGGCCGGCAAGAAGGACAAGGCCGCAGGTCTGCTCGTCGAGGAAGGCGTCATCCGCAAGGGTCTGCACGCCCGCCTCACCCGCAACGACGTCATCGTTTCGGCAACCACCATCGCTTCGCTGCGTCGCTTCAAGGACGACGTGGACGAGGTGCGCACCGGTCTCGAGTGCGGTGTGGTCCTTGCCGACACCAACGACATCCGTGCGGGCGACCAGCTCGAAGTCTTCGAGGTCAGCCACCGCGAGCGTACGCTGGGCTGATGTCCTGAGAGGGCGGTCCGGCGCGTACGGACCGGCCCTCGCGAACAGTAAAGAGGGGCAGGCATCTTCGCGATGCCTGCCCCTTTTCGCATTTGCTGCTATCGCGCATGACTGCGCCTTTCTCACGGTTCGCGTTGCGGGCCGATCCTCTTCCGTTCTTGCCGGAGTACCGCCACGATGCCCCGCTACTGCGCCTTCTTCTCCTCGCTCAACGTGGGCGGCAATCGCCTGACCATGGAGGAACTGCGCTATGCCCTGAGGCGCGAGGAGATCGACAACGTCGAGACCGTGATCGCGAGCGGCAACGTGCTGTTCGATTACGACGAGCGCCCGACCGAGGGCCTGGAGGAACTCTTCGCCTTCATCATGGCCGAGCGTTTCGACATCGACAGTTTCGTCGCGATCCGCAGCAAGGACGAGGTGCGCGCCGCGCTCGAGCAGAACCCCTTCGTGGGCTTTGGCGAGGATGCGCAGGTGCACACCCATTTCCTCGCCAGCCAGCCCTCGCAGCAAACCTTCGACGCCTTCATGGCAGCCTATCAGGGGCGCGGGCCCGAAAAGTTGGCGCTGGGCGAGCGCTGTCTCTTCGTCGACTATGTCGAAGGCGTCGGGCGCAGCCGGCTGACCCCGCTGTTCATCGAGCGGCGCCTCGGTTGCCGCACGACCGCGCGCAATGCCCGTTCGCTCGGGCGCATTCTCGCCAAAATGTGATCGAGAGGCCCGAGCGCCCAAGCAAAAGGGCGGTGCGCTCCGCCAAGCACACCGCCCTTGCTGTGGACGATCCTGTCACCCGGGATGTCGCGCCGGGTGCGGTCGATGTCAGCGGAACATGCCCGAGGTGATCGAGGCGACGATGCCGCTGGTGATGCCGATGAGCAGCAGGTCATCGCCCGAACGCACGTAGCGATAACCGCGCGGCGGCGCCTTGACGTTCTTGTACTTGCGATAGTCGACCACGGCGTAGTTGCGCGCACGGTTCTTGTCGAACTTCTCGCCCTTGCGGAAGGTCTTGTAGCTGGCCTGCTTCTTCGAGGCCTTGTTGTCGTGCTTCTGGGCCTGGCCATGCTGGGCATTGTGGGAGGGAGCGGCGGCCATCGCGCTGGTGGTGAGGCCGGTGCCGGCAAGGCCTGGAAGGACCAGCGCAGCGGCGAGAAGGGTGGCGGAAAAACGCTTCATCTATAGGCTCCTGTCTAAAGGTTACCCCCTTATAACGGGCAGCCTGGCGCGGCGTGGCGTAATCAATTGTTGCAAATTGTCGTGACAGGCCCACATGGAGCGCAATCATGGCACGCCAGCAAATCACACCCGAACAGCACTCCGTCCGCCTGCTCAAGGTGGGCGAGCAGGTGCGTCACGTCCTCTCCGAGATCCTCACCCGCCAGCAGGTCCACGATGCGACGCTCAGCGGGCACACGGTCTCGGTCACCGAAGTGCGCATGTCGCCCGACCTGCGCCTCGCGACCGTCTATGTGAAACCGCTGCTCGGCGTCGACGAAGAGGTCGTGCTCAAGGCCCTGCGGACCAACACCGCCTATTTCCAGAAGGAAGTGGCCCAGCGGCTCAAGCTGCGCAATGCGGCGAAGATCCGCTTCCGCGCCGACGAGACCTTCGACGAGGCGAGCCGCATCGACAAGCTGCTCTCCGATCCGCGCGTCGTGCGCGATCTCGACGAGGACGAGGCGGGCGAAGCCGGGGAGGGCTGAGGTTAGCGCAGGCGTACTTGCCGGGACGCGCGACCGGCCCTCGGACCCCGTTCGTCAATCCGTGGTGAACACCAGCCGCGCCATGTCCCAGCGGCCCGCTGCAGCATGTGCTGGCGCGATCAGGAAGCGCAGGCGTCCTTCCTCGGGCCAGCCCCATTCCATCAGGTCGTCGTAGGCCAGTTCGAGCAGGGCGATCTCGTCCTGCCCGCGACCGGGCACGGGCATGAACATCGCGTGCAGCGCTTCGGGCGGCTGTCGATATTCGCCGTTCAGGCGCGCCAGCGTCTCGGGCGGGATCGCGGCGACGGCCTCGCTAGGCCCGGAGATCATCGCGCGTAGCGAGATCGTCGCCAGTTCGCCCAGTGCGCCGGGTGCATGGTGGCGGATCAGCTCGCCGAAGCGTTCGTGCACCTCGGGCAGGAAGTCGCGCAGCACGTCGAGTTCCTCGCTCGTCAGCGCGGTCCACGGGTCGCGACCTTGCGCGAAACCCTCGAGCGCGCCGATCATCTCGGGGAGGGCGGCGCGTTGCTGCTCGAGCTGGACCAGTTCGGCTTCCTGCGCCTCGAAGTCCTCGCGCATGTCCTCGCGCTCGTCGGCGTCGATGCCCGGGTCCTGCTCGATTTCGGCGAGCATCGCGCGGGCCTGTTCGAGCACGGCGCGGCGTTCGGCGAGCGGCTCGCCGGAATGGTCGAGTGCTTCCTCGAGACGGGCAACGAGGTGGAGGACCCCGTGCCACCACAAGGCCTCGACGCTCTCTCCGACACCGACCGCGAAGAAGGTGTGGTCGCGGCCCGCGACGGGCTGCGCCATGCGCGCCTCGACCAGCGAGGCGACCTCGCCCGATGCGCGCTCTGCTTCGGTCACCGGCGCGGGGTGGAGCGAGACCGGCCAGAAGGGGAAGAACCAGCGGCTGAGCCGCGAAGGGACCGCCGGGAGCGGTTCGCCGCCCTCGTCGAATGCGGGCGCGAGGTCCTGGGGCGGTTCGGCGAAGTCGTGGCCCTCGCCCTCGACGTGAACGACCGCGCCTTCGCCAAGGAAGAAGGCGAGCGATCCGTCTTGCGCGATGGCAGTGCCGGGGCAGGCCGCAGCAAGCGCGGCGAGGTCGATCTGCGCGGCAAACGGCATCGGGTGGCCCGAGGCCCCGCGCGGCCATGCCTTGCCACCAAGGCGCGGGAGCCCGCCGAACCAGGACGTATCGGCGAACCAGTCGCGCGCGGCTTCGCGCTCCTTGCGCACCAGCACGACCACGGGCGGGTTGCCGAGGTCGGGGGCGGGCGGAAAGTCGGGCAGCTCGGGCTGTTCCTCGACCGGCGCTTGCGAGGGCGCCGGAGCAGAAACCTCGACAGGCGGCACCACATCGGCCTTTGGCGCGGCCTTCGATTTAGGGACGAAGGCCGCCGAGCCGCGATTGGCCGGATCGGCGAGGTGGCCCGAGAGATCGTAGGCGCTCTCGTCGTCGTCGCCATCGTCCACCGCGATGCGCGGGACGGGCGTTGGGTCGATTTCGGCTTCGGGTTCCGGCTCGGGCTGCTGCACGGGGGCAGGCGCTGGCGCAGGCGTCGGTCGGGGAGCTGCGACAGGTTTAGGAGCGGGCGCTGGTGCCGGGCGGATTTCCTCGCGTGGGCGGGCAACGGGCTCTTCGAGCGCGACTTCATCGTCCGCCGGGCTCGGCGTAAACGGGGTGAAGCGGGCGCCCTCCGCCTCGTCGCCATAGCTCTCTGCGTAACCGCCGTTGCTCCCGGAGTTCGAGAGCGCGATCCCCGCGATCATGGCGAGCACGACGCCCGTGCCCAGCGCGATCAGCGCGCCGACGCTGCGCCCGACGCCGGACTCGATGGCATCGACCATGCCGTCGAGCGACATCAGCAATCCGTTGATGCCATCGCTCGAGGTGGGCGAGGCGAGCGGGGCCATGGCGATGTAGATCGCGACCAGCAACGCCACGACGAGGATGGCGAAGGTGACGATCAGTTTCTTCATGGCACTCTCCAAGCATGCGGGAGCGGGCCTCTCGGCCGCGCAGCACTCTGGTCCCTGCGGGGCGAATTAGTACCATGCATCTCTCGCCGGGGAGAACGCGGGGCAAGTGCGTGCGCCGGTGCGCAAGCGGTGTTATCCCCAGTCGCGATGGCGAAGCTCTACTTTTACTATGCCAGCATGAACGCCGGGAAGTCGGCGACGCTGCTGCAGGCGAACTTCAATTACAACGAACGCGGCATGCGCACGATGCTGTGGACCGCCGCGCTCGACGACCGCGCGAGTGCCTCGGGCCATGCCGGCGCACACGAGGAGCGCGCGATCGAGAGCCGCATCGGCCTTCACGCGGGTGCGCACCGCTTCGATGTCGATACCGACCTGCTCGGCGCAGTGCGCGCAGCCCATGCCACCGAACCGCTCGCCTGCGTGCTTATCGACGAGGCGCAGTTCCTCGGGAGCGAGCAGGTCTGGCAATGCGCCGACATCGCCGACAAGCTGGGCATCCCGGTGCTGTGCTTTGGCCTGCGCACCGATTTCAAGGGGGCGCTGTTCCCCGGTTCGGCGGTGCTGCTGGGCATCGCCGACAGTCTCGTCGAGCTGAAGTCGGTGTGCCACTGCGGGCGCAAGGCCTCGATGAACCTGCGCGTCGACAACAAGGGCGCGGCGGTTAGCGAGGGCGCCCAGACCGAGATCGGTGGCAACGAGCGCTATGTCGCGCTGTGCCGCCGCCATTTCAGCGAAGCGCTGGGGCGCTGATGGACCGATGATCGAAGCCCTCTACGTTGGGATATTGGTGGTGGCTCTTGTGGCATGGCTTGTCCAAGGGAGGTTTGCACCGTCGAGGCGCCTTGTCGTCGGTGTCTTTTGTGGAGGAGCAGGGCTCGGGTTGGTCGTGATCGGTGCCAGCTGCGGTCTGTTCGACAGCCTGGATGCCACAGCTTCGCAAGCACTTGTCCTCGCTTGCGCGCTGCTCGCGATGCTTGGCGTGCTTGTGGCTGTCCCGGCATTGTCCGAGATGATCGGCGATCGGTTCAAGGCAGACTGAGTAAAGCCCCGCTCATTGCGGCACTGCGCCTTGCACCCTAGATAGGCGGCATGGACCTTACCCCGCTGCAGATGGCGGCGATCCCCCTTCCGCTGATCCTGGCTATCGTGTTCCACGAAGTCGCGCACGGTTGGGTGGCGCGCGCGCTTGGAGACCCGACCGCGCACGATGCCGGGCGCCTGACGCTCAATCCCTTCAAGCACGTCGACCCCTTCGGCACGGTGATCCTGCCCGGCTTTCTCGCGCTGATGAAGGCGCCGGTGTTCGGCTGGGCCAAGCCGGTACCGGTCAACGGAATGCGCCTTGGCAACCCGCGCCGCGACATGATGATCGTCGCGGCAGCCGGGCCGGGCAGCAACTTCGTACTGGCGACGCTTTCGGCGGTGCTGCTCGGTCTCTTCGCGCGCCTCGTGCCGCAGGATGCGGGCATGGTGGCCGAGTTCGTCGCCTTCAGCCTGCTGGTCTTCATCCAGTTCAACGTGTTTCTCGGCCTGTTCAACCTGCTGCCATTCCCGCCCTTCGACGGCTCGCACATCGTGCAAGGGTTGCTGCCCTTGCACGCGGCGCGCGCCTACCAGCGCCTTCGTCCATACGGCTTTCCGCTGCTGTTCCTCGTGATCCTCGTCATTCCATATCTGTTCCCCGAGTGGGACGTGGTCGAGGAGCTGGTCCTGCCGCCCGTCACCTGGGCCATCGGCCTGTTTCTCGATCTCGCCAGTTCCATCGCGGGCGGGTGAGCGTGCAGCGTCGCAGGCGTTGACAAACCCGCTGCGCTCGGACTTGGGGGAGGCATGAGCATTCCCTGCAAGCAAGCAGCGGCCCCGGCGCCGCATCCGGGCCACTGATGGTCCACGGCTGGATCATTCTCGACAAGCCGCTGGAGCTCGGCTCGACCCAGGCCGTCTCGGCGGTCAAGCGCAACATGCGCGAGGCCGGGTTCAACATGAAGCTGAAGGGCGGGATCAAGGTCGGTCACGGCGGCACGCTCGACCCGCTGGCGAGCGGGGTCCTGCCGATCGCGCTGGGCGAGGCGACCAAGCTTACCGGGCGCATGCTCGAGGCGGACAAGACTTATGCCTTCACCGTGCGCTTCGGCGAAGAGACCGATACCCTCGATGCCGAGGGAGCGGTCATCGCGACAAGCGCGGTGCGCCCGTCGCGCGAGGAGGTCGAGGCGGTGCTGGCGCGCTTCACCGGGCCGATCGAGCAGGTCCCGCCAGCCTATTCCGCGCTCAAGGTCGATGGCCGGCGCGCCTATGACCTCGCCCGCGCGGGCGAGGAAGTCACGCTCGCCACCCGCGCGGTCACGATTTTCGACCTGAAACTCGAACGCTTCGACGCGCAGGAGGGGGCAACGCTCCTCGCCAGTGTATCGAAGGGCACCTATATCCGCAGCCTCGCAAGGGACATCGCGCAGGCGCTTGGCAGCTGCGGCACGGTGACCATGTTGAGGCGCATCAAGGCGGGTCCCTTCGACCTCTCGCAGGCGATTTCGCTGGACAAACTGAACCAGATCGGTAAGGGCGCGCCTCTTGAACAGATACTCTTGCCGCTGGAGGCGGGGCTGGACGACATCCCGGCCATCGACCTCGACCCGGAGCAGGCAAGGGCGGTCCGACAGGGCCGCGTTCTGACCGGACTGCACCTGGAAGACGGGCTGCACTGGGCGCGGGAACATGATATACCCGTCGCACTGGTGCAGATTACGGGCGGTGACGCCCGCGTCGTCAGGGGCTTCAATCTCACGGATGTCGCGGAGTGAATGAATATGTCGGTTACCGCCGAGAAGAAGCAGGAAATCATCACGGACAACGCCCGCCAGTCGAACGACACGGGCAGCCCTGAAGTTCAGGTCGCGATCCTCACCGAGCGCATCCGCAACCTGACCGAGCACTTCAAGTCGCACCACAAGGACAACCACTCGCGTCGCGGTCTGCTGGCCATGGTCAACAAGCGCCGCTCGCTGCTCGACTACCTCAAGAAGAAGGACGTCGCGCGGTACAACGCACTGATCCAGAAGCTCGGTCTTCGTAAGTAAGATCGACTGGGAGGCGGCCCCTTGCGGGCCGCTTCTTGCATCTGGACGGTGTCTATCCGGGCATCCCCGCAATCCGGCGGGGGGCCTTGGGGCGTAAAAGGCCCCGCACCGGACCGGGACGGAATCCCCGGCAGTAAACCCCGCCGTGCAATAGGGCCGGTGGGTTGAGGAATATCTTATGTTCGACGTCAAGACCGTATCGATGGAGTGGGGCGGCAAGACCCTCACCCTGGAAACCGGCCGCGTTGCCCGTCAGGCTGACGGCGCGGTCCTCGCCACCTATGGCGAAACCGTAGTGCTTTGCGCGGTGACCGCCGCCAAGTCGGTGAAGGAAGGCCAGGACTTCTTCCCGCTGACCGTCCACTATCAGGAAAAGTTCTCGTCCGCCGGTCGTATCCCCGGTGGCTTCTTCAAGCGCGAGCGCGGTGCGACCGAAAAGGAAACGCTGACCAGCCGCCTGATCGACCGTCCGGTCCGTCCCCTCTTCCCTGAGGGCTTCTACAACGAAATCAACGTCATCTGCCAGGTCCTGAGCTATGACGGCGAAACCGAGGCCGACATCGTCGCGATGATCGCCGCTTCGGCTGCGCTCACCATCTCGGGCGTGCCCTTCATGGGCCCGATCGGCGCCTGCCGCGTCGGCTTCGAGGATGGCGAATACACGCTCAACCCCAAGCAGACCGCCGCCCTTGAAAACGGCCGTCTCGATCTCGTCGTCGCCGCCACCGGCAACGCGGTGATGATGGTCGAATCGGAAGCCAAGGAGCTGACCGAGGACGAGATGCTCGGCGCCGTCATGTTCGCGCATGACGAGTGCAAGAAGGTCGTCGACCTGGTCATCGACCTTGCCGAGCAGGCCGCCAAGGACCCCTGGGAAATCGACCTGTCGGACAACACCGCCGACATCAAGGCGAAGCTCAAGAAGGCCGTCGGCAAGGACGTTGCCGCCGCCTACAAGCTGACCGACAAGTCGGCCCGTTCCAAGGCCCTCAACGAGGCGCGCGCCAAGGCCAAGGAAGCCTTCGGCGAGGAATCGGCGCAGACCCAGATGGTCGCTATCAAGACCATGAAGAAGCTCGAGGCCGAGATCGTTCGCGGCGCCATCCTCAAGGACGGCACCCGCATCGACGGCCGCAAGCTCGATCAGGTCCGTCCGATCGAATCGATGGTCGGCTTCCTGCCGCGCACCCACGGTTCGGCGCTGTTCACCCGCGGTGAAACGCAGGCGATCTGCACCACGACGCTGGGCACCAAGGACGCCGAGCAGATGATCGACGGCCTCGAAGGCCTGTCGTATTCGTCGTTCATGCTGCACTACAACTTCCCGCCCTACTCGGTCGGTGAAGTGGGCCGCTTCGGCGCCCCGGGCCGTCGCGAGATCGGCCACGGCAAGCTGGCATGGCGCGCGCTGCACCCGGTGCTGCCCGCCAAGGAAGACTTCCCCTACACCATCCGTATCCTCTCGGACATCACCGAGTCGAACGGTTCGTCCTCGATGGCGACGATCTGCGGTGGCTGCCTCTCGATGATGGACGCGGGCGTTCCGCTGCAGCGTCCGGTTTCGGGCATCGCCATGGGCCTGATCCTCGAAGGCGATGACTTCGCGGTTCTCTCGGACATCCTGGGCGACGAGGATCACCTCGGCGACATGGACTTCAAGGTCGCGGGCACCGAGAACGGCATCACCACGATGCAGATGGACATCAAGATCGCCGGCATCACCAAGGAGATCATGGGCAAGGCGCTCGAGCAGGCCAAGGCCGGCCGCGCGCACATCCTGGGTGAGATGACCAAGGCGCTGGGTTCGGCCCGCACCGAGCTCTCGGCCCACGCTCCGCGCATCGAGACGATCCAGATCGACAAGTCGAAGATCCGTGACGTCATCGGCACCGGCGGCAAGGTCATCCGCGAGATCGTCGCCGAGACCGGCGCCAAGGTCGACATCGACGACGAGGGCGTGATCAAGATCTCGTCCTCCGACATCAGCCAGATCGAGGCTGCCAAGGCCTGGATCCAGGGCATCGTCGAGGAAGCCGAAGTCGGCAAGATCTACACCGGCAAGGTCGTCAACATCGTCGATTTCGGTGCCTTCGTGAACTTCATGGGTGGCAAGGACGGCCTCGTCCACGTCTCCGAGATGAAGAACGAGCGCGTCGAGAAGCCGACCGACGTCGTGTCGGAAGGTCAGGAAGTGAAGGTCAAGGTCCTCGAGATCGACAACCGCGGCAAGGTTCGCCTGTCGATGCGCGTCGTCGACCAGGAGACCGGTGAAGAGCTCGAGGACACCCGTCCTCCCAAGGCTCCGCGCGGTGACCGTGACGGCGGTGGCCGTGGCGATCGTGGCGGTGACCGTCGTGGTCCGCGCCGTGGTGGCCGTGACGGCGGTCGCGACCGTGGTCCGCGTGGCGGCAACGACGGTGGCGATCCGGGCCACATGCCCGCCTTCCTCAAGGAAGACTGATCAGCGGCCTCAAGCAAGACTGGTCGGGCGCGGAGCCGAAAAGCTCCGCTCCATCGCGAAAAAGGAAAGGGCCGCAGCAATGCGGCCCTTTCTTCGTTTGGGGTGGGCATCTCCGCGGCGGGGAGGAGAGGCGCCTCAGGCCTTGAGGCGCAGCGGGCCCAGGTAGTTCATCTTGCCCACCGGCAGGCCGCGGCCGCGCAGGATCGCGTAGGCGGTCGTGACGTGGAAATAGAAGTTGGGAAGCGAGAAGCTGAGCAGGAAGTCGCGCACGGTGAAGTCGAGACGAAAATCACGGAACTCGAAGCGCATGTCCTGATCGGCGATGGCATCGAGCGAACCTGCCGGGACCGCGCGCAGTCTGGCGATCGATTCCGCGAGGTCGGCCTTCAGCAGCGCAAAGCTCTCGGGCACCGGGTCGAGTTCGGGCGTGAACACACCCTTGTGCAGAGTGGGTACCGCGCGCGCCGAGTGATGGGTGGCCTCGGTCACCTGCTTGGCGAAGGGCCACATGTCCTCGGCGAGGCGTGCCTGGAGGATTTCGGCGGGGTCGATCCCGTGCTCCTCGCAATGGGCCTGGGCCTTGTCCACGAGGGACTGCAGCCCCTCGAGCATCTGCAGGCAGGAGGCGACGTATACGTCGTCGAGCGATAGGGTCATGAATGGTCCTCGATTGGATGTGCGCTCTCGAGGCTAGGCGCGCACAGCGAGGGCGGCAAGGCAGCTCCTGAGCCTAGATCCCGCTGCCTTCCTGCTCGCCCTTGCGGATCACGTTGAAGCCCGACCACTCGTCGCGCCCTGCGGCCATGACCCGGTTGCGCCCGGCAAGCTTGGCCCGGAACAGCGCCTCGTCTGCGGCGCGCAGTGCCTCGCGGGTATTGCCGTGCGCGTGGACGTCGGCAACGCCGGCCGAGAAGCTGATCCGTCCGAACGGCGTGTCGTTGACGCGGTTGACCAGCTTGCGCGCGGCTATTTCCTCGCGGGTCCGGTCGAGCACCGCACAGGCCTCCTCCAGCGCGACACCGCGCAGCAGCACGACGAACTCCTCGCCGCCGTGGCGCGAGACGTGGCACTTGTCGTCCGAGAGGGTCGCAAGCGCCTGCGCGACGATGCGCAGCACCCGGTCGCCGGCATCGTGACCGTGCCCGTCGTTGATGCGCTTGAACCGGTCGATGTCGCAAAAGGCGACGCACAAGGCTTCGCCTTGGCTGGCGGTTGTCTCGAATTCCTCGCGGAACACGGCCTCGAAGGCACGCCGGTTCGGCAGGCCGGTCAGGTGATCGATTTCGGCCTCGCGCCGGGCATCGGCAAGGTCCTGCTGTAGTTCCAGCGTTTCGCGCTCGGAACGGCTGAGCTCGCGCTCGATGTCGCGGGTACGGCGCAGCATCTCGCGCGCGATCGCGGTAAGCTCGCGGAAGGCCTCGGCCCCGCTCTCGTCGCCGGGAAGCGATACCTCGCCGAAGCCATCGACGCTGGCGGCGAGCGCCTCGTTGTAGTCGCTCGTCGCGCTGCGTACCGCGCTGGTGGTGTCGGAGAAGCGCGCGATCGAGGCTTCGAGCTTGCGCACCAGCGAGAAGATCTGGGCCGAGGCGTCCGCGATCCCGGCGAGGTCCATCGAATCCTCCAGCCAGGACAGCGTGACCGGCTGGCGCTGGGCGACGCGCTCGGCGACCATGCGCGCGAGCGTGGGGTTGGCGCCGGTCACGACGTCGTGCGCCACTTCGAGCGTGAAGGTGCTCACGGCAAGCCGGTGGCTGAGAAGGAAGCGCGTCATGTCCTCGAGCAGCTGGCGTCGGCGGCGCTCGCCAAGCGCGCGTTCACCCACTGCGTCGTCACCCTCGTCCGGTCTCGCCTCCTCGGCTGCGGCTTCGCTTCCTGCAGGGGAATGCACCGAGCGCGGCTTGCCGAGGCCGAGCCATCTTGCCCAGCCAGTCTGGGCCATGCCGGGTTCCTGCGCGTTCATCTCGCCTCGTTGCGGGTTTGCCAGGGCGGCACGCGAGGTGCCGGAGGCAAGGTCTAGACGAATGCGGTTTGCGCGCGGTTTGCAGGTCGCACGGTATGTCTACGCAGGCGTGGTGCGCGCTGCAGTAAGGAGATTCGGGTTCAGTTGGCCGGAGCAGGTGCGGGTTCGGGCGTTTCGGGCGCCTCGGGCATCGGCGGTGCCGACACGCGGCGCGCGCTGACGATCTTCACCTCGTTCTCGAGGATGTCGCCCTTCATGACCCCTTCCCCCTTGGTCGCCGAGCGCGGCATGGCCCAGATCGCCTCGACCACGTCCATGCCCGCGGCGACGTGGCCGAAGGCGGCGAACCCCGCGCCCGGGTCCTTGCCGTCATTGCCCTTCTGCGCGTCGAGCGAGGGCATGGGCGAGAGCAGGATCATGAAGTCGGCGGTGGCCGATCCCGGCTCGAAGCGCGCCATCGAGACGGTGCCGGTCTTGTGCAGGATACCGGTCTGGTTGGTGCTCTCGTGCGCGACCGGGGGCAGAAGCTTGGCGCCGTCGCGGATGCCGCCCTGCAGCAGGCCCTCGGGCTCCTCTGCACCGGGCAGGTGCATCGCGCGGTAAAAGGGCGCGCCGTCGAGCCGCTTGGTGTCGACGTACTTGAGGAAGTTCGCCGAGGTCAGCGGCGCATGGGTCGTGTCGAGCGCAAGCGTGATCGTGCCCTCGGAAGTCTTGAGCGCGACGTAGGCGTATTCGACCGGGTCGGGCGCGGGCGTCGCTTGGGCAACCGGTTGCTCCACGCGAGCCGCGGGGGCAGTGGTGTCCTGCGCAAGGACGGTGCCCGAGCTGGCGAGCGTTGCCAGAGCGGCGAGCGGGGCGAGGAAGGGGCGTCGTGCGATCATGACCCCATGGTAAGGTGCCTCGGACGATTGTCGAGGGGCGCATTACCGCAAGGCGCAACGCAATTCGGCCGGCGCTCGCGCGAGGCGGGCACCGGCCGAAATCGAAATCGTCGCTCGTGCGGCGCTATCAGCGAACGCGCGGACCGCCGAAGGGCAGCGGCGGGGGAGGACGGCGCGAGCCGCGCGGCAGCTGGGCCTGATAGGCACGGCCGCAATGCTCGACGCAGTAGGGGAAGCCGGGGTTCACCTTCTCGCCGCAGAAGTGGAAGTCGGGCTCGCCGGGGTGGCCCATCGGCCAGCGGCAGATGCGGTCGGACAAGTCCAGCAGACTGGTCTTGTCGGCGATTTCGGGGCTCGGCTTCGCGGGCACGAGGCGGCGCGGCGGCGCGGGCGGGATCGGCGGCTGCTGGTCGCCGGGACCCTGGCGCAGGAAGCCACCCGGGCCGACCGAGACGATGCGCGGCTTGTTCGAGACCGGCTTGGCCTCTTCGTCGGCTGCGACGCTCGGTGCCGGTTCGGGCGCACGCGGGGCAGCGACGGGTGCAGCCTTGGGGGGCGCGGCAGGGGCCGGGGCGGGTGCTGCCGGGCGAGCCTCTGCTGCCGGAGCGGCCGCACGCGGTTCGGCAGCGGGCTTGGCCTTCTTGGGCGCTGCGGCGCGCGCGGGCTTGTCGTTGGCCTTGACCGGGGAAGGGCGGGCCTTGAGGCCGAGGCGGTGCGCCTTGCCGATCACGGCATTGCGGCTGACACCCCCGAGCTCGTCCGCGATCTGGCTGGCGGTGGCACCGCCTTCCCACATCTTGGTAAGCTTCTCGATCCGCTCGTCAGTCCAGCTCATTCCAAATCCGTTCCTCAAGGGGCGCGCTTGCAGGACCTGCAAGAATCGCCCGAAATTCCTTCGCTGCCGCTTGCCATGCGAAACGCCAGCCGATAGTCGCCGGAGAATGGACGATCAAACGAATTCGACCGAACTCCAGTCCTCGCCGGGACTGGTTGCATCCCCCGCCGCATCGACCCGTACCTTCCCGGCCAAGGGCGAGCCGCTGATCCATCAGGTAAACTGGATCGGGCTGCGAACGCTCTATATGAAGGAGGTGCGGCGCTTCTTCAAGGTCCAGACCCAGACGATCTGGGCGCCGGCGATCACCACGCTGCTGTTTCTCGTCATTTTTACGCTCGCGCTGGGGCGCGGCGGCAAGGAAGTGCTCGGCGTCAACTTCGCGACCTTCGTCGCGCCTGGCCTGATCGTCATGGGCATGATGCAGAACGCCTTTGCCAATTCGAGCTTCTCGTTCCTCGCCGGCAAGATCCAGGGCACGATCATCGACTTCCTGATGCCGCCGCTCAGCGAAGGCGAACTTATGCTGGCCATGGTCGGTGCTGCCGTTACCCGCGCCCTGCTGGTCGGTCTTGCGCTGGCCCTGGCGATGGCGCTGTGGCCCGGGGTCGACCTCTCGGTCGCGCATCCTTGGGCGGTCGTGTGGTTCGGCCTCGTCGGCTCGGTGTTCCTTGCGCTGCTGGGGTTGCTCTCTTCGGTCTGGGCCGAGAAGTTCGATCACAACGCCGCGATCACCAACTTCATCATCGCCCCGCTCTCGCTGCTGTCGGGCACGTTCTACGTCATCGACAACCTCGCGCCCGCGTTCCAGGCGATCAGCCGGGTGAATCCGTTCTTCTATGTCATCTCGGGCTTCCGCTTCGGCTTCCTGGGGGCGAGCGACATCGGCGATACCAACATGGCCGTGCTGCACAGCGCGCTGGGCATGCTGGCAGTCGACGTCGTGCTGGCGTTCATTGTCTACAAGGTCCTGCGCTCGGGCTGGAAGCTCAAGGGCTGATTGGAAGCAGCTAGGGCTGCCGGGGCACGGCCTCGCGCCCCATGCAAACGAAAACCGCCGCAGACCCTGGGGCCTGCGGCGGTTTTCGTTTTTCTGCAGTGAGCTGCGCTCAGTGAGCGAGACCGCGCCTCAGCTGGTAACGTCCGCCGTGGTAGTCTTCGAAGATATTGGCCAGCGAGGGGTGGTCTACCGGACCGCCTTCGCAATCGGCGAGCAGGTTCTGCTGGCTGACATAGGCGACGTAGCTCGAATCCTCGGCTTCGGCGAGCAGATGGTAGAACGGCTGCTCGCGGCGGGGGCGGATTTCCAGCGGGATCGATTCGTACCATTCCTCGCTGTTGGCGAAGACGGGGTCGATGTCGAAGATCACGCCGCGAAAGTCGTGTTCCTTGTGGCGCACGATGTCACCGATCGCAAAACGCGCCCGCGTCCGCCGCGGTGCCTCGATCACGCGCCCGGCCTGTGGGGAGTAGAAGGACGCTCTGTTCATGAATGGATATATAGGCGGCGCGCGGCCCCAAACAAGCAAAGTGCAAATTTCGAACATTTTTGCAGCAAGGGGCTTGGCAAGCGCTGCGACTTCGCTTATCGGCGCGCTTCCTGACCTCGCGGGGACATTCCCGCAGACGGCACTTCTAGCGGAGAGGTGGCAGAGAGGTCGAATGCGCCGCACTCGAAATGCGGTGTACGGGCAACCGTACCGTGGGTTCGAATCCCACCCTCTCCGCCACGGGCCTTGTCCCCAACCGTTCCCATAAGTCCACCGGGGTTGACAGAAACCCTAAGGAAAACCCACGTTTTTGGCTTCGATCCGTTCTCAGTGGTTCGCAGGCCTCCACCGGCGTGCGCGTAACCGACTACGGCATCGAATACCACAGATACGGTATCGGAGTGGGGTATGCTGAGCGATGCAAAGCTGAGAGCGGTCAAGCCGAAGTAGAAGGCGTTCAAGCTTTCCGACGGGCAACAGCTCTATCTCTTCGTCACGCCCAAGGGCGACAGCGGGGAGCAAGGACTTGGGAAGCTGCTGCTTGTAGCGCTAGAGCGCAGAAACCTGTCAGTCCTCGCGCGCTTTCGCCAAAATGACTGCTCCGTTGGCCAGCTTTTTTGGCAGTTTTACCGCACCTTTACCGCACCGGAAATCCACCAAAGAGAATGGTTTAGTGTCCATTACATCTCTCTCAATCATCGCCTGATGACTGAGTTGCCGCCGGGCTAAAGTGCCTGTATTTGATCAATGATTGGCGGCGTCCACTCGCCGGTCTGGATCGCTCGCTCGGGGCCGTAGAGGCGCATCATGAGGTAGAAGCGTCCTTCGGGCGCGGGCAGCCAGATTGCATCGCGGTCGCGTGGTTCATCGTGTGCGATGACAATGTCGCGCATGGTCCCGTCTTCGCGCATGAGGCCCCGGGTGCGATTGCCGACCGAATATCGCTCGATCGGATTGGGCTCCATAGCGCCAGCATCGTCGTAGAGCGTGATCGACCAGAAGGCGCGAGCCGGTGGCGGTGCGTCCATGTGCAGGCGATAGCGGTGCGCTCCGGTCAGCTCGGACCCGTCGGCGGCCTTGCGGGCAATCGGATAGATCGCCTCCTCGGGTACCGTCACGAAGATCTGGTCCTTGGCGACAGCCGCACGTAGCAGCCAGTCCGAACCGAAGCGCGCACCGGCAAGACCCACGCTCCACCCCCCAGACTGCTTGCCGAAATGCGCCGCGGCGTGTGCAATGATCGTTTGCCCGTCGGCAAGCCCTTTGCTCACGGATGCGCTCTCGCCTGCGGCCTGTGCGGTTTCGAGCAAGGGGCGGATGCGATCGGCAATCGCCTGATCCTGCGGCGAGAGCGCCATATCCTCGAGCGCGACGGCAAGCTGGCGCAGGAACACCTCGTCGCCGGTGCTCGCAGGAAAGGGGCGCTGGGGAGGCGGCGGCCCGACCGGTTCGAGTTTACCGTCGACGTAGCGCTCGATCTTCATCGCATCCTGCAGTTGCCGGACTTGGGGCAGGTCCTCGGGCGAGGTTACGAGCGTGCGTCCCCAGAGATGGAGATAGCGGTCGGCGCTCGAGATCGGGACCATTCCGGCCGGTATCGGGCCTGCATATCCGGCTGCGTGGAGAAACAGGGGGGGCAGTTTCGAACCGTGCGTGCGGCTTCCCAGTGATGCGCTGGTCGAACTGTCGGGATGCGCAACCGAAAAGGTGTAGTATCGATCGCCGAAATCGGGCGTCGTCACCACGAAGGGGCCGGTCGTGAGATCGAAGGTCGCGTTGCTGTAGAGCGTATCGTTGTTGGGACCCACGCCCGACTTGTTGTCGGGGTCGGCAAGAATGCGACCATGGCCGAAGCGATTGAGGGCTGCGCCGGCTACCGAGGGCGGGCGCGTCGTCAGTGGAGCATCGGGGCGCGTGAAGAAGACCCGGATTTTCGCCGCATCGACGATCGGTTTGCCCCAGACGTATGCCATGACCGCCAACGAATAGGGATCGCACAAGTCGGTACGGAAAATCTCGGCATTGCTCGTAGCCGAGGCGAGCGAACCCGGGGCGGTACGGCACTGGAGCGAATCCTTCGCGGCGACCTGGGGCCGAGCCGCAGCCGGGTACACCACAGCAAGCAGGCAAAGGCTGGCAAAAAGCGGGAGCTTGAGCCGCGTCACTGTGCCGCCTCCTTGCGCACGGCAGGCGGGAGCCATTCGCCCGAAAGCAGGGGCGCCTCTGGCCCCTGAGCCCGGATCACGAGATAGAAGGGGCCATCGGGTGCCGGCAGCCAGTTGCTGGTGCCGCCTTGCGGGGGCTTATGCTGGATATCGATCGTGAGCGAGCCGTCTGCATTGCGCTTTAGCCCTGGGGTGCGATCGTTGATCAGGTAGCGGGCGATCGGATTCGGGCTCAGTTCGCGCGTTTTCGCATCGTAGAGCGTCAGCGACCAGAAGTACCTCGCTGGCGGCGGACTGGTGAACGTCATCCGGTAATCGTGAGCCGCACCGTCAAGTGCCTCGCCATCGGCATCGACGAAAGTGTTGAACGGATAGTTCTCGATACCGACGTTCGCGCCGGTCCCGAGCGTGTGGATGGCCGAGCGGTAGAGATAATTGTAGCCATAGGCGCCGGTGTCGGCGGGCGTCTTCCAGGTCCCGGCCGGATAGCCACTGAGACGGGCTGAGTCCGAGATCATCTCGCCCGCGCTGGCAAAACCGGCTTCTGCTCCGGCGCCGAGGTCGGGGGCCTCGATCGCCTGCGTGACCGCCTCGGCGCCACGCCCGACACCGAGCATGCGGTAGCGATGGACGAGGGCCGTCTCTGTGCTGGGATATCCAGCGTTGCGCACGACCCAGTCGAGAATGCGCATGAAGCCGCCGAGGGTATCGGTCTCGGGCGCGGGAAAATCAGTCGCGATGGGCGTGATCGCCTCCGCTTGCGGCGCCTCGAGGCGGAATCCGTCTTGCACCTTTCGGGCGCGGACCGGGTTTTTCAGGTCCTTTGCCAGGACGCGCAGGAGTATCCAGCAATAGGGCGTCGTGACCGTAAAGCGCTCGGTTCCCTCGGGAAGCCCTCCGTCCCAGCCGAGCGGCACGATCGCGTAGCGCCCTGCCCCGGAGCCGCGCGTGCGGGTGCTGATATTGGAAGAATTGCCGTACATGTCGATGAAGTTGGCCGCGAAGTAGGTGTCGCCGGCGTCGGGCACCTCGAGGATTACCGGTCCCTTGGTGAGATCGAGCCAGGCGTTCGAGTAGAGTGTGTCGGCATTGGGAGTCTTGAAGGCACCATAGCCCGGTCGTGCGAGGTTGCTGGCATGGTCGAAGCGGTTGAAGCCGGTATAGCCTTTTGCACCGCGGTCGAGCGCTTGGCCGAACATCTGCGCATATTCCAGGACTGCGCTGGTGCCGAAGAGCCGGGCGTCATAGGCGAGCATGCGAGCATAGTCGCGCCGCGCCGGCCCGGGCGGTGGGAGCAGGTCTGCATGTTCGGGCCACATGAATTGGTCGGCATGGTCGGGATCATAAGCGCGCTGCCCGGCCGGGACCTGCTGCGCCGTTGAGGCTACGGGCAGGACCAGCATGGCGAGGCCCAGCGGCAGCGTGGCGCCTGCGAGATGGCGGATTATGCGCTTCACGTTGTTTCTCCCAGTGGCTGCGTCTTCAAAGACACATGTCTTAATCGGGGAGTAGGAAAGGACCGTGCGCCCTACAGCTATCCTTTCTGATAGCGGGCCCTGAGCGAGGCGCTGGGTGGCGCCTGAAGCGCTGCGGTGGCCATGGTCAGTGCTTCGTCGATAACAAGCTCGAGCGAATGCCGCTCGCCCATGAACCGTAGGCCCGCATCCCAAGAACCTACGAGGTTGAGAAAGATAAGCGTCGCCGCATTAAGCCGAAGCAGCGCGATGTCACGATCGAGCGTGAACATGGCGGCATAGAAAAGCTCCATCAGCTCTGCGAGCGCAGGGGCGGTCTTGGCGCTGTCTCCGGGGTGCGCAATGCCCGTCGCGCGAAACCGAGTGAGATATTCGCTGGTGAAGCGCATATAGGGGTGGCGCCCTTGCTCATCGACCAGGTTTATCTGCGGAATTACCATTATTTTCAACAAACTGCGGAGATCGTTCTCCTGACCGTCACGTCGCAGGCAATCGATCATCTCGCGCCGTTCCGGCTCCATTTGATCGACCCGGTACTGCAGGATGGCTGATACCAGCGCCTTGCGGTCTGCGAAATGATAATGGACGGCCGAGTTATTGTTTTGGCCGGATTCAAGCCTGATCTTGCGCAGCGAAACGCCGTCGATGCCGTATTCACCGAAAAGGCGTTCAGCCGTCAGCATGATCTTCACGCGGGTGTCGGCTTCCTGTCCGGCGCTTCCCGCCAGGACGGTCGGTTCTGGGCTCGTCGCTTTCGTCATGCCCTCCTCCATCGCAACTTCCCCGGCTTTGTGCAGCAAGAATATCTCTGCTCTGCCAGAGAGGACCTGCATCATGCGTCGACACTGCGCTTTAGGACAGGTGGATTAATCTATGTGTCTCAATTATTCGATTCTGCAGCACGGATGACGGGCGATACCGTCACCGCACCACGGGAGAGAAGACTTGAGGAAACCTCGATACAGCCGCGCTCTGTTCCTGGCCGCCTGCCCGATGGCGCTGGCTGGGGGTGTGAGTGCGCAAGCGCAGACCGCCACGACCTCGCAAGATACCGTCGACGCACAGAAGGGCAGTGACGCGCGGCCCGCTGGCGGCCTCAACGAAATTATCGTCAGTGCCCGCAAGCGGCAGGAAACCTCGCAGGATGTACCCGTGGCGGTCACTGCGATCTCGGCTGAGACGATCGATCGCTACGACCTCACGAGCATCGAGAAAGTCGCGGCGAGCATGGGCCAGCTGACGGTCGGGCGCAATTCAACCGGATCGGGCGCGCAGATCACCTTGCGTGGTATCGGCACCGCACCTAGCTCGATCGGTATCGAGCAATCCGTGGCGGTCGTCGTCGACGGCGTCTATTATGGCCAGGGCAGGATCATCAACGAAGGCTTCTTCGATGCCTCGTCGATCGAGGTGCTCAAGGGACCGCAGGCGCTGTTCTTCGGCAAGAATGCCACCGCGGGCGTGATCAACATCGCAACCAACGATCCGACGCCCGTGTTCGAGGCCAGCGCACGCATGGGCTACGAATTCAAGTCGGATACGGTCTATGGCGAAGGGATCGTCTCGACTCCGCTTAACGACACCACCGGAGTGCGCCTCGCGATCCGTGCGAGCTCGATGAGCGGCGGTTACTTCACCAATGGCGGCCAAGAGCTGCCCTATGTAACGACCGATCGTGCCACCGGGACGCCGGTTGCGACGAGCCACGTCCAACCCGTCGGCCCGCGCGACGTACCCGGCGAAAAGGAGATCATGGGGCGCCTTACGCTCAAGAGCGAACTGACCGACGCGCTGACCGCGACTGTCAAGGCGAGCTATTCGCGCACCAAGGTCAACAATCCCGCTTCCAATCGCGTCGCCTACGAATGTGCGGACGGAGCGACCTGGTTCAACGAGAGTCTCTCGTGCGGAAAGAACTTCGTTGTCTACAACAATGACATGCCAGCCGACATCGCCGCGACCATTCCCGGCGCGGGCGATGGTAGCCAGTTCAACAAATACGAATCCTGGGGCGTTACCGGCACGCTCGAATATGCGGGCGACAACTTTACCGTCACCTCGGTCACCAACTACCAGAAGAACCGCAACCGCTTGCTAGTGGACGGTGACTTCTCATCCGGTTCTGCCGGCGTGACCTTCGCGGTCGAGGACAGCAAGTGGCACGCCTTCAGCAGCGAGCTGCGCGTGCTCACCGATTTCGATTTCCCGCTCAACGCGATGATCGGCGGCCTCTACCAGGATACCCGTCGCGACTTCCTGCAATACGTCGTCAACGGCGGCGCGGAAAATTCTGCCGTATCCGATCCCAGCTACCGCTATGCGGATTTCGTCAAGGACAGCTACACCGACGGCAAGACGCTTGCAGCCTATGGTCAGGCAATCCTGACCGTGACCGATGCGATCGAGGCGACCGGCGGCATCCGTTATACCCACGAGACCAAGGACAGCGAGTTCGTCCAGCCTTATGCCGCCAATGCGCTGTTTGCACCTGGCGTCGTGGTTGCAGCCGACCAGACCTTCGACAACTGGTCGCCCGAGGCAACATTGCGCTGGCAACCGGCGCGCGACATCAATCTGTTCGTCTCCTACAAGACGGCCTACAAATCGGGCGGATTCTCGAACTCGGGCATCAATTCCATCCTTGCCAGTGCCGACAACTTCACTTTCGGTCCGGAGAAGGCCAAGGGCTTTGAAGGCGGTATCAAGTCGACATTGTTCGACCGCCAGCTGCGGCTCAACCTGATCGGCTATACCTACAAGTATACCAACCTGCAGATCGACTTCTTCGATGCGACGGTCTTCGCCTTCAACACGGTCAATGCCGGCGCGGTGCGCACCAAGGGTATCGAGCTCGAGGCTGAATACGCACCTTATGCGGCTCCCGGCCTTACGGTTCGCGGCTCGCTCAACTACAACCATGCCCGTTACGAGGACTTCCTCGCTCCGTGCTATTCGGGCCAGACGATCGCCGAGGGTTGCAGCCTACCCAACCGGTTCCAGGACTTGAGCGGTACCGAAACCGCGATGGCACCGACCTGGACCGGCACTTTCGGAGTGAGCTACGATACCGAGATCGCCGATGACACGCGACTGAGCCTATCGGCCGACAGCAAGTATTCGGACAGCTACCTGCCCTCCGGTTTCGGCAATCCCTATTCGCGTCAGGACGCGTATCTGACTCTCGATGCGAGTGCGAAGGTCTCTTTCGGAGAACACTGGGATCTGGCGCTGATCGGCAAAAACCTGACCAACCGCTTCATCGCGACCGGTGTCGTCGACGGTCCCGGCACCGGTTCGGGCACCGGCACTGCGGCGGGCATCCACGCCGACCAGATCGGTCTGATCAGCTTGCCACGCAGTGTCCGATTACAGCTTACGTGGCGTTACTAACCCTCCCTCGCCACTAACCTCGAGCCCGTTCGATCTCGCATCGGACGGGCATTTTTATGGCCTGGCAAGCACCAGGAGCGTTTGCACAATGAGTACCCGAAGGCGATAAAGTGCAACGTCAATCAAGATAGCGTCGGGGAAATATAGGGCGTGCACGGCGAGCCATCGCTCAAGCCTACATTCCAATCCCAGCCGAAGGTGGTTTATAGCGCTTATTGTGCTGCGTCCCCCAGAGATCGTTACCTACACCCTCTCCCCCCACACGTAGGGGGAGGCGAAAGTCGGCCGCAGCGTCACGACGCTTGGATCGAGCCCGAGAAATGTCGACCGCCTCTCCTTCTCACGAGGAGAGAATGTCAGCGATCTCGTCGCAATCTTACCCGTTGGAAAATGGACGGTCCGGCGGATAGGCAGCATTCGGGTGAGGTGAAGGTGAAAGTTCTAGGACTTCCACCTTCAAGGCGCTCGAGCTGGTTATACGTCTTTCGGCTCGAACGGGTCTACGAGATCCCACCCGTCCTCAGTCTCCCAGACGATACCATGACGCCGTTGCTCAGCCAGTTTCGCCACCTCCGCGTCCATGCTTTCCGTATCAGTCCCGTAGACGTCGATCTTTTACATGACCGTCGCTGCCCCCGATCATCTCGCGTAGACATGTGAGTAGCCCCTAGGCTCAGGACTCGCTAATCAGAGCCAAAAGAGGACGGTGGCTTCGAGAGCGGGGGCTGAGAAGAATACGGTCTGGCAGTGGTCGTAGCGGGTTGCGACGCGCCGCCAATCCTTCAGGCGCCCGAACATGATCTCGATGCGGTTGCGACGCTTGTATCGACGCTTGTCGTATTTGACGGGCATCGAGCGGGATTTCTGGCCAGGAATGCAAGGTTTGATGCCCTTTTGCTCAAGCGCGTCCCGGAACCGTTTGGCATCGTAGCCCCGGTCGGCCAGCATCCACTGTGCTTTTGGCAAGTCATCGAGCAAAGCCGCTGCGCCGGTGTAATCGCTGATCTGGCCCGCCGTGATGAAGAAGCTCAAGGGCCGTCCGTTGGCATCGTTAACGGCGTGGAGCTTGGTATTCATGCCGCCCTTGGTTCGTCCGATCAGACGCCCGAAACGCAGTTCAGCGCAGCTAGATCCCCTTTTTCCCCAAGGCTAAGAAGCCGTGCGGTAAGCCTTGAGATAGGTCGCATCGATCATGATGGTTCTGGGCTCAGCGCTCTGGGCAGACAGACCTTCGATCATCCGGCTGAACACGCCCATCTCACCCCACCGCTTCCAGCGATTGTACAAGGTCTTGTGAGGCCCATACTCTTCGGGTGCATCACGCCAACGCAAGCCGTTCCGATTGAGTAGCCCCTAGATTTCTGGACGCCTTCTATCCTAATTTTGAGGACAGGAGACGACGATGGGGAAGCCCAATTTCAGCGATGAGTTCAAGCGTGATGCGGTGGCCCAGATCACTGAGCGCGGGTATCCGGTGGCGGAGGTTTCACAGCGGCTCGGCGTCAGCCCGCACTCGTTGTATGCTTGGAAGCGTCAGCTTGCAGATGTGGTGTCAGGCGATGCCAGCAAGGATGCCGAGATCCGCCAGTTGAAGCGCGAGCTGGCCCGGGTGACCGAGGAGCGCGACATCCTAAAAAAAAGCCACCGCGTATTTCGCTCGAGATGCAAAGTGGGATACGCGTTCATTGCCGAGCATCGCGATCGTTTTGGCGTGCGAGCCATGTGCCGGTGCCTCGCTGTGCAACCCAGTGGCTACTATGCTTGGCAGAAGAGCCCGCTGAGCCAGCGGGCTCGGGAAGATGCCCGGCAAACCGATCTGCTCCGCAAAGCTTGGAACGACAGCGGCAAGGTCTATGGCTACCGCAAGCTGCACGATGACCTATTGGATCACGGCGAGACTTGCTGCCCGAACCGCGTTGCCCGGTTGACCAGGCTGGCGGGCATCAGAGCCCAGGTCGACAACACGCTAGATCGGCAGTTCGATGTTGCTGCGCCAGACCGGGCCTGGGTGACAGACATTACCTACATCCGCACCCTGGAGGGCTTCGCTTACCTGGCTGTCGTGATCGACCTGTACCCTCGCCGTGTGGTGGGATGGTCGATGCAGAGCCGGCAGACCAGCGATGTGGTGCTGCAGGCGCTGCACATGACGGTATGGCGGCGCAAGCCGAAGCAGCGGGTGCTGATCCACTCGGACCAGGGCTCGCAGTTCACCAGCATGGACTGGGCCGCCTTCATCCGGGCTCACAATCTTAAGCACTCGATGAGCCGACGCGGCAACTGTCATGACAATGCCGCCGCCGAGAGCTTCTTCTCCTCGCTCAAGCGTGAGCGCATCCGGCGCCGCACCTACAAAACCCGCGAAGAAGCCCGGCAGGACGTGTTCGATTACGTCGAGATGTTCTACAACCCGGTGCGCAAGCAGGTCAGGAACGGGATGCTGTCGCCCGTCGAGTTCGAACGGCAGCAGATTTTCAAAGCGGAAGGCGTCTGGAAAACTAAGGGCTACTCAGGGATATGTCTTTGTGATGAGGTATGAACTCGGGATTGGTGGATAGGCCGAAAGTAATTTTTATTTTCAAAACAGAATTTAAGTGCTTCGCTTCGAATTCCACCCTCTCCGCCACGGGCCTTGTCCCCAACCGTTCCCATAAGTCCACCGGGGTTGACCAAGGCCCTAGGAAAACGCACGCTGAACCTTGCGAGCCACCGAAGGGTGCTTGGCGCCTCACGGGCTACACGAGGCGGCGGGGCAAGGCAGCTTTCCTGCGCACGAAAAGCACCGGAACCCGTGCCGCCGCGCGCTCCGGCCATGCCCGAGGCCGTGCGCCCGAGCGACGAGATCCGCGAAATGGTCGAAGCCGAGCGCGCCGCAGCCAGCGGGGGCAAGGCCGACCTTCTCGATGACGGGCGTCCCGTCGAGTAGCGCTCAGGTCGCGAGGGCGCGCGCCAGTGCCTCGCCTCGCGGATTCCAGAAACCGGCAAGCAGGCCATCGCCAGTGAACAGCTTCGCTGCGACCTCGGCATCGCTGCCATGCTGCGCAACGGCGCAAAGACTGTCGGCCAGGGGATCGTCGACCAGGCCGTTGGCGCCGCGCAGATGCGCGATCCATGCCGAGATCGCGGCGAGGAGCCCCGGGCATTCGCGTTGCTCGAGCCGCTGCGCCTCGAGCGTTTCGAGCCAGCGCTGCGGGATCTTCTGGCTGCCATCCATCGCGATCTGGATCAGCTTGTGGTTGAGCGCGGGATTGTCGAAGCGAGCGAGCAGGGCATCGGCATAGGCATCGAGGTCCTGTCCCGGTGCCGCCGCGACGGTGGGGGCGGCCTCGTCGCGCATGATGCCCTCGATCAGCGGGCGGATCGCGCCATCGCCCATCGCCTCGTGCACGTAAGTGTGCCCGCGCTGGAGCCCGAGATAGGCCAGCGCCGAATGGGCGCCGTTGAGCATGCGCAGCTTGGCGGTCTCGTAAGGCGCGACGTCCGCGACGAGCTGCGCGCCGAACTTTTCCCATGCCGGGCGTCCGCGCGCGAAGCGGTCCTCGATGACCCACTGGCTGAAGGGCTCGGTCATCACCGCACCTTCGTCCAGGCAGCCGAGCAGCTGTGCTACCTCGGCGCGGTCGGCGCTCGTGGTGGCGGGCACGATGCGATCTACCATGGTCGAGGGGCAGGTGCATTCGGTCTCGAACCATTCGACCAGATCGGGCGCCTCGCGCGCGAGCCATTCGCGCATGAGCCGGGCCAGTTGGCGACCGTTGTCGGCAAGGTTGTCGCACGAGAGCAGGGTGAGCCCGCCGCATCCGGTCGCCTGCCGTTCGCGCAGGGCATCGCTCAGGATCGGGTAGAAGCCGCGCGCCGCCGCGTCGAAGTCGAGCGAGCCGTCGGCCTTGCGGCAATAGCCCTTCTCGGTAACGGTGAACGAGACGATGCGCGTCTGCGGGGCGGTAAGCGCCATGGCAAGGCGCGCTCTGGCGACACCCGCGACCAGCACTTCGTGCACCGAACCGATCACCCGCGCGCTGCGTCCTTGCGCCGAACACTCGACCAGTGTGTAGAGCCCGTCCTGCGGGTTGAGCTGTGCGGCGACGCCCGGCGAGCGCATCGAGACTCCCAGGATAGCCCAGTCGCGCTCGCCCGCGTTCATCGCTGCATCAGTGTACCAGGCCTGATGCGCGCGGTGGAAGGCGCCGATGCCGAAATGGACGATGCCGACCCGTTGTTCGTTGCGATCATAGGCAGGAACCGCGATGGAAGAGGGCAGAGTCCCGAGCGCGGATGCGCAAAGTCGCTCGCTCACAGCTTGTAGGCCTTCTTCACCAGGTTGTAGGCAAGGTCCTGCGCGACTTCGCCGGCCTCCCAGTCCTCGAGGCGATGCTCCATCACCAGTTCGGCGAGGAACCCGCAGTCGACGCGGCGCGCGACGTCGTGGCGCGCGGGGATCGAGAGGAAGGCGCGGGTGTCGTCGTTGAAGCCGACGGTGTTGTAGAAGCCGGCGGTTTCGGTGGTCATGCGGCGGAAACGGCGCATGCCCTCGGGGCTGTCGTGGAACCACCATGCCGGACCCAGTTTGAGGCACGGATAATGGCCCGCGAGCGGTGCGAGTTCGCGCGCATAAGTGCTCTCGTCCAGGGTGAAGAGGATGATCGAGAGATCGGCTTCGTTGCCGTACTTGTCGAGCAGGGGCTTCAGGTTCGCGACATATTCGGTGCGGCTCGGCACGTCGGCGCCCTTGTCGCGCCTGAAGCGCTCGAAGACACGGGCATTGTGGTTGCGAAACGCGCCCGGGTGGATCTGCATGACCAGCCCGTCCTCGAGACTCATGCCCGCCATCTCGGTCAGCATCTGCGCGCGGAAGAGTTCGGCCTCTTCGGGTGTGAAACTGCCGCTCGTGACCTTGGCGAAGAGCGCCTCGGCCTCGGTGCGCGAAAGGTCGGCGGTGCGCGGGGTCGGGTGGCCGTGGTCGGTCGAGGTCGCACCCATCTGCGCGAAGAAGCGGCGGCGCTGGCGGTGCGCGGCGAGATAGCCCGACCATGTGAGGCAATCCTCGCCGGTGATCTCGGTGAAGCGCACGAGGTTCTCGCGGAAACCCTCGAACTCGGGGTCGATCACCGGATCGGGCCGGTAGGCGGTGACGACCTTGCCCTGCCAGCCCCCGGGCCTTGCGTTCTCGGCCTTGAGCGCGGCGTGGTGATCGAGGCTGTCGAGCGGGCTCTCGGTCGTGGCGATGACCTCGATGCCGTAGCGGTCGAACAGCGCGCGCGGACGGAAGGCCTCGGTGGCGAGCTTCTCGGTGATCGTGTCGTAATAGTGATCGGCGGTATCCGCGCCGAGCTGCACGTCGATGCCGAAGGCCTCGGCAAAGACCCAGTCGAGCCACATGCGCGAGGGTGTCGCGCGGAACAGGTGGTAGTTGTGCGCAAGCAGCCGCCATGCCTCGCGCGGGTCGACCTGCGGGTTGCGCACGCCGAGAGCCTCCATCGGCACCCCTTGCGAATAGAGCATGCGGAAGACGTAGTGGTCGGGCACGAGCAGGAGCTGCGTCGCGTTGCCGAAGGGCGCATTTCCGGCAAACCACGAAGGATCGGTGTGACCGTGCGGGCTCACGATCGGAAGCCTGGCGACGCTTTGGTAAAGTTCGCGCGCGAGGCTGCGGGTCGCGGGATCGGCAGGGAGAAGGCGGTCGGGATGCAGGTCGAGGGGGCGGGACATCAGTCTTCCAGTGCTGTGAATTGGAAATCACGGAAGCGGGCTTCGCCGCGTCCGGCCGCGTAGAGGCCCGGACGTAACATCAGGAACCCTCCGCGTACATTGTGGTGGTAGCCCGAGACTTCCATGCCCCGGTCGAAGCGCTGCCACGATTTACCGCCGTCGCCCGAGGTATGGATGGCGACGATGTGAGCGCGGTTGGTCACGCGCATCTTCATGCGCCGACCGTGCGGATTGGCAGGGCGCGCGCGCTCGATCCCGTACTGGTGCGTGACGAAGCGATCGGCATCGAAGCCGAGCCCAGCATAGAGCTTGTCGTCGTAGAACAGGACCAGCCCTGCGGTGCAGCCCGGGTCGATCTCGATGTCGCATTCGAACCGATAGCTCGTGTCGCCCGCGATGAGCAGCAGCGGCGAGCCGCTCGACGGCGCCGCGCCCTTGGCGGCGAGATGCAGCACGCCGTCACCGCTTTTGCAGCGCCGCGCCTCGTCGGGCGAAGGGCGGAAGAAGGACCAGCGAGAGCCGAGTGCGAGCGGTGCGGTGAAATGGTCCGAAAGCGCCATGCCGTGGGGCAGCGCCTCACCGCCCTCGGGCTTGGCCAGCGGCGCGGCGAGGTCGCCGCCGGTCATGCGAAACCAGCCATCCTCGCCCCACGCGACATGGTCGAGCAGGCACTGGCGCCCGAGCGTCCAGAAGCCCGCCTCGTAGCCGTGGTAGAGCGTGTACCAGCGCGCATCGGGCCCCTCGACCAGCGAGGCATGGCCGCGCGACCACCAGGCTTCGTCGAGGCTTTCGGTGCGCACCAGCGGGTTGTCGGGATGATGCTCCCAGGGCCCGTGGATCGAGGGCGCGCGCGCAGCGATGACCATGTGCCCGGTCGGCGGCCCCGCGGTCCCGCCGACTGCTGTGAGCATGTAGAACCAGTCGCCATGGCGGTGGATCTTGGGCCCTTCGGGCGAGAACCCCTCGACGTCCCAGTCATCGGGATAGCGCCACGGATCGTAGACGTGCTCGACCTCGCCCGCGAGCGAGAGGCCGTCGTCGGAGAGCCGCACCCTGTCGCCGCCCGAAAGGAACAGCCAGCGCGAGCCGTCCTCGCCGACGGCGTGGCACGGGTCGATGTGGTCGTGCAGGCCAAGTGCGACCGGATCGCTCCAGGGGCCGTCGATGTGATCGGACCAGATCACGTAGATGTCGTTGGGCTCGGCCTTGACCGGGATGTAGAGGAAGTAGCGCCCCGCGTGCTTTTCCAGGCTCACCGCCCAGACCGAACCGATGTTGCGGTGGAGGGCAGGCTTTCGCGGATGCCAGTTCACCAGATCGCGGCTGTGCCAGATGGTGAGGCCGGGATAGGAATCGAAGCTCGAGAATGTGAGGTAGTAGTCCTTCCCATCCTTCAGGATCGCCGGGTCCGGGCGGTCGCCCGAGAGCACCGGATTGAGGAAAGTCCCGTCGCCGAGATCGGCCTTGCGCTGGTTGTCGAGCCCGCGCGCCCATTTGCGCGGGGTCGCCGGGGCGGGCGGGAGGAGAGAGGTTTCGCCCGCCCCGGCAGCGGCAGCCGGACCAATCGGCGCCGCCAGTCCCATCGCGCCAAGGGCCGTCGCCTTGAGCGCATCGCGTCTGTGCATTCCCTTGAGCGTGTCCTTCATCGTCCGTCAGCCCAGACCCACCGTCCGCGCCCAGGCGCGCCATAGGTCGGGCCATGCCTCGACCGGCTTGCCGATGGCCTTGCGCAGGCCAAAGCCGTGGCCGCCTTGCGTGAAGAGGTGCGTCTCGACCGGGATACCGCGTGCCTTGAGCGCGGCGCGCAGACGCAGGGTGTTCTCGCTGGGTACGACGTCGTCGTCCTCGGCGTGAAGCAGGAAATGCGGGGGCGCGTCGGCGGGTACGTTGCGGTCGGGCGAATGCGCCGCCTCGAGCGCCGGGGTGGGCGCGGGGCCGAGCAGCAGGTCGCGCGAACCGGCATGTGCGATCACGGGGTCCATCGAGACCACGGGGTAGACGGGTGCGGCGCAGATCGGTTTCGCCGAAAGCGCGTCGGCCGCGTCGACAGGCGCGTAGACGCGCGCGGCGAAGCGTGCCGCAAGATAGGCGCAGACGTGGCCACCTGCGGAAAAGCCCATGGCCGCGACGCGCTCGGGATCTATCGCGAAGTCGCCAGCACGGTGGCGCACGAGGCGCATCGCGCGCTGCGCATCGGCGAGCGCGACATCGGAGCGGTTGGCCCAGCCCTCGCCGGGCAGGCGGTAGAACAGGACGAAGGCGGTGAAGCCGCGCGCGGTGAGCCAGCGCGCCATCTCGTAGCCTTCCTTGTCGACCACGACATGCTTGTAGCCGCCGCCGGGCGTCAGCAGGACCGCCGCACCGTTGGGCCGGTCTGGCCTGAACACCGCCATGCGCGGGCGGGTGATGCCGAGCACCGCGCGGTCGGTGACCAGCTCGTCGCTGGAGCGCTCGGTCACCGTTTCCCGTGGCGGGCTTGCAGGCATGCCGGGCGCGCCGGCAGGCCACAGGTCGATCGTCTCGCCCGGTTGCGGCAGGCCCGGTGCTCGCGGGCTGTCGGCTTGCGGTGGAGGCGTCTGCGCGTAGGCCTGTGTTGCCCTAAGGGCGAGCCCCGAGACGAGAGAGGCAGCCATGAACGACCGGCGGTTGATGGTCATGGTTTTCTCCTGCGTCCCGGGGCCCGGGTCATCGTCGATCAGTAGCTGAAGCGCGCACCGAACAGGAAGGTGCGGCCATAGTGGTTGTTCTCGTAGTTGCGGTTGGCCGCAAGGTCGGTGAAGCGATAGCGGTAGTTGTCCGTCAGGTTCGTCCCTTCGAGCGAAAGCTCGAGGTAGTCGGTGAACTTGTAGCGGAGCGAGGCATCGACGTTGAGCGAGCTGCCGTAGCCCTCGAACACGTTGTTGTTGCCGCTGGTGCTGTCGTTGTAGCCGCTGCGGTAGGCGACGGAGCCGCGCACCGAGAACTTGCCGTCGTCGTAGTAGGCGGTGCCGTTCCACGAGCGCTTGGCGAGGCCGAGCAGGGGCTGGACGTAATCACCCGCAGGCTGGGCGACCAGCTTGTTGGTCACCGGATCGTAGGCGAGGGCGCCCGCGACCGTGTAGTCGACGTCGCTCTTCACCAGCGTCAGGTTGGCGAGCACGCCGAAATTGCGTGCGAAGCCGTCGGTGAAGGCCGAGAAGGGCAGCTGCAGCGAAAGCTCCACGCCCTTGAGGTTCGCGCCCGGACCATTGCCCGTGGTGCGGAACTCGAATTCGCGGTTCGGGTCCTGTCCCAGCACGATGGCGTTGTAGGCGGGCGTGCCTTCGGTCAGCAGCGAGGTCGGCAGTCCGCTGTCGGCCCAGGTGCCCTGCAGCGAGGTCGAGATCGGGAAGCTGACGATGTCCTTGGCAAAGACCGCGACCGAGGCGAGCGCGCCGGGCGCGAAGTACCATTCCACGGCGGCGTCATACGTCGTCGCGCGATAGGGATCGATGAAGGGATTGCCCGAAGAGACGCGGAAGTTGAACTGGTCGACCGAGCCGCCCGGGGTCAGGCTGCCCAGCGTCGGGCGGGTGATGACCTTGGCGATCGCGCCGCGCACGATGACGTTGTCGGTCGGGAAGAAGTTGACGTTGAACGAGGGCAGGAAGTCGTCGTAGTCGCGCTTCACGGTGACGTAGGTACCGTCGGTGAAGCCCGAGGATGACTGCTTGGTCTTGGCGTAGCGCACGCCGGCGTTGCCGTTCATGCGCATGCCGAAGATTTCGCTCTCGAACTGGGCCATGAACCAGCCGCCCATCGTCTTCTCGGTAACGTCGCGCTGCTCGCCCTGCTGGAGCACGGCCTCACGCGAGTAGAGATCGACGAAGTCGGTGCCCGCGCCGAGGTTGGGCACGACCCAGGCATTGGTGTTGCCCGAAGGCTGCCCGGCATCGCCCAGCTCGAAGATGTCGGAAAGCTCGGCGGTGACCGGTGCGCCGTAGGTGCCCGAGGCGCAGGTGAAGGCCGAGCAGTAGTTCGCGTCGCGCCGGTAGCCTTCGGTGGCGAAGTCGAACTGGCGGTAGAAGCCGCCCACCATCATCGTGAAGTCGTCCGAGACTTCCCAGTCGAGGTCGCCCGAGAAGGTCTTGAACTTGTTGGTGAGGTAGGAGGGACGATCGCGGAATTCGGCGAACTGGAACGCGGTCGGGTCGGTGATCTCGTCGCCGAAGGTGAGCAGCGGCGACTTCATATCGGTGTAGTCGTAGCTGTAACCGGTCGCATCGCGATTGTCGTAGGCGAGCGTGGTCTCGACCGGGATGTCGGCCTGCGACTTCGAGGTCCCGGCGAGCAGGTTGACCTTGAGCGTTTCGCCCAGGCGCTGCTCGAGCTTGGCCGAGATCTGGTAGAACTCGGTCTGGCTCTCGCGTTGGTAGCGCTCGGTGCGCACGTAGACGTTGTCGAGATCGGCCGAGATCAGGTTGTTGTCGCCGTCGATCACGTAGTTCGAGACGTCGATGTTGCGCTCGTTGCTGCGCAGGAGCACCTCGCCCCAGTACTCGTCGCGGTTCTCCTTGAAGCGCGAGTAGAGCCCGTCGACCGAGAGCTTGGTGTCCTCGGTCGGCTCCCACTGGATCGAGCCGGTCGCGCCGAGGCGTTCTCGGTCGTGGTTGACGAGGCCGTAGCGCGGGATGCGCGGGTGGAAGGCTTCGGCGACCTCGATGCAGGCGGCCGAGGGCGTGGTGACGAAGTTCGACCCGCTCATGCAGGTCTCGCCGTTGACCGAGCGGAACGGCGCCTGTGCCCAGCGCACCGAGTTGTTGCCCAGTTCCTTGGTGGTATAGTCCGACCAGGCGACCGAGGCCGAGACGCCGAAGGTGTGGTCCTCGTTGACCCAAGCGACGAGACCGGCAAGCCGCGGATCGACGTCCTTGGTCAGGTCGTTGTAGCGTCCCTGCGCCGAGGCGACGGCGGTGAAGCCCGCCTTGCCGCCGAGCGGCGCGCCGGTGTTGAGATCGACCACGGCGCCCAGCGAACCTTCGTCGAGCGCGGCTTCGGCGGTCTTGTGCACGACAATCGAGCTGAACAGCTCGGAGGCAAAGACGTTGAAGTCGAAGGCGCGGTCGCGGTTGGCCGAGGCGCCGTCGGTCGAGGTGGCGATGGTCTCCATGCCGTTGAGACGCACGCGGGTGAACTGCGCGCCCAGACCGCGCACGGTGATCGCGCGGCCTTCACCGGCGTCGCGCTGGATCGAGATGCCCGGGATGCGCTGCAGCGATTCCGCGAGGTTCTGGTCGGGGAACTTGGCGATGTCTTCGGCCACGATGGCATCGACCGCGCCGATCGACTCGCGCTTCACATTGATCGCGGCGGCAAGCGATTCGCGATAGCCGGTGACGATGATCGCCTCGGCATCGGGTGATCCGGTCGGATCAGCGGCGCTGTCCTGCGCCTGCGCGACTTGCGGAAGCGCAATTGCACTGGTCGCCATCAGGGCGCACTTGACTGGTGAAATCCTCTTTACATGCTTGCGCATGGCCTCATCCCCTCACTTGGCCCATTGGCCTTATGCTACCGGTGTCAAAGGAAGGCGACCAGCGCCTGCCCCTGTCAGCTCATCATCTCCCTGCGCCTTGCGGCGCGTCCTCCTTGGCGGAGCCTTTCCGCCGACCGGCTTTCCGTTCTGGGCTCTTGCCCTCTTTGGTAACCGGTGTCATTGTTATGGCCACAGGCTACCCGTCCTGTCAAGAAGCAGAGCATAATGGGAGATAGGATTTGAATTTTCGCAAGCTTGCAGGCCGTCTTGCGCTGATCGCCGGCAGTGGGTTCGTTCTTGGCGGCCATGCCTTCGCGGCCCCCGGCGACCCGACCCACGGCGGCGAGGGCGGGCGAGTCGTTCGCGTCACCACGCTCGCCAAGGATGGTCCCGGTTCGCTCGCCGCGGCGCTCGCCACCAAGGGCAAGCGCGTAATCGTGTTCGAGGTCGGCGGGGTGATCGACCTCGAGCGCTCGGTCCTCGAGATGACCGAGCCCTACGCCACGATCGCGGGGCAGACCGCGCCTTCGCCCGGCATCACCATCGTGCGCGGGGGCATCGATCTCAAGAGCCACGACGTCATTCTCAGCCACCTGCGGATCATGACCGGGGTCGATGGCCAGCCCAAGCTCTCGGGCTGGGAGGCGGATGCGTTTTCCACTGTCGCTGCACACAATGTGGTGGTCGAGCACTGCAGCTTCTTCTGGGCCATCGACGAGAACATGTCCGCTTCGGGCCCGCGCTTCACCGGCAACAGCGTCGATGAATGGCGCAAGGGAACGAGCCACGACATCGTTTTTCGCGAGAACATCGCCGCCGAGGGTCTGGCCGATGCCAGCCATCCCAAGGGCGAGCATTCCAAGGGTACGCTGGTCCACGACAACGCCACCAACATCACCTTCTACCGCAACCTGTGGGCGCACAACATGGAGCGCTCGCCGCTGGTCAAGGGCGGCGCGCAGGTGCTGATGATCAACAACATGATCTACGATCCCGGCCACCGTGCGGTGCACTACAACCTGATGAACCTCGAGTGGGCTGGCCACGACTACGTGACCGGCGAGATCACCGCGGTCGGCAATCTCATGCGCGCGGGCAACTCGACTGCGCCTGGGCTGCCGTTCCTCACGCTCGGCGGCGATGGCGACCTCGCCTTCTACGGCAAGGACAACAAGGCGGTCGACCGCTGGGGCAATCCCGAGGCGATGTTCGGGCGCTACGGCGTCACCAATGCCAGGCTGATCGAGAAGGATCGCCCGATGGCGAGCCTCGATGGCTACGACATCCTGCCCGCGGACCGGCTCGAGACGAGCCTGCTCTCGACCGTAGGCGCACGTCCCTGGGACCGCGCACCCGACGATATCCGCGTGCTCTTCTTCGTTGCCGAAGGGCGCGGCGAGATCCTCGACGACGAGAAGGTCGTCGGCGGCTATCCGCACCCGGCCGAGACGCGCGCGCCCTTCGTCGAGAAGGACTGGGACATGAAGACGATGACGCCTCGCTCGGGGATCTATCCCGGCCAGAAGGCCGGGGCGCAGGAAAAGCTGACTGCGCGCGACAAGGCGATGCGCCAGTGAGCGCGGACGCCATCGCCGCCGCGCTGCTGATGGCCGCCGCTCCGGCAATGGTGGTGATCGACGAGGCCGATACAGTGCGCGAGGAACCTCCTCCGCACGGGGCCATCGGCATGAGCACCGCCTACCGCATCTCCGATGCCGCGCCAGCGCCGCGCACGATGGAGTTTCGTCGCCGCATCCTTCACAAGGATGCGGCGATCGGCGATCATCCCATCGCTCACGACGAGGTCTACTATGTCCTGTCGGGCGAGGGCGAGGTCAGCTCGGACGGAAAAACGGCGCGGCTTCGCGCAGGCATGAGCGCCTACCTCTACACCGGTGCGGTGGTCGGCATCCGCCAGCTCGGCGAGGCGCCGCTCTCGCTGATCATCGCCTATCCAAATCCGCCGGTAACCCCGGCGCCATGAGCCCAGAGTCCTGACCCCCGGGTCCTTGAGCCCAGGCAGTCAGCTTCCGGGCTGGACGTAAAGGGCAGTTGCCCAGAGCTCGCGCTGCCAGCGGCGCGGATCGTTCTCGAGCCTTGTCGTCTCGTCGAAGACCATGGTCGCGCGCTCGGGCAGGGCATAGGCCGTCCAGTCGGCAAGGCCGGGCCTGCCGGTCTTGGCAAGGCCGGTGAAGGCGCGCATCATCGCAGAGCTCAGCGCGCGGGCCGCGGGGCCGGTCCCCGAATAGCTGCCGGGGGCATCGATCGTGCCGAAGACATAGGGAATGTCGTCGGTATGGGCCGCTCCCCTCAAGGGATCGACGGGGGAAGGGCGGTCAAGCTGGTAGACCCAGGTCGCCGTGGCACCGGCTTTTGCACGTTCGTCCGCCTCGATCACCTGCCCCGGCCAGGACCGTCCCGCGGTCGTCGCGGCATAGTAGACCTGCTCGGGCGACCAGTCGGGAAAATGGGTGCGGTACTGTTCGGCAACCCAAACCGGGTCGAGATCGATCTTGATCTCGCGGCCGAGGCGCTCGCCAAGGTTCTCCCAGTCGAGCCCCTGTAACTTGGGCCCGCGCGGATCGAGGAAGGCACGCGTCTCCTCGCGGGTATTGCCAAGGATCATGGGAATGGCGCGTGATTGTGGCGCGGCATCGGGCCAGAAGGGATGGCGCGGCAGGTTGGTCATGTCGAGCACCGGGCCGAAGTAGACAGGGCCGCTGCCCATCACCGGGTCTCTTGCATCGAGGCCCTCGACCAGCCTCTCGACCGGCAGGGTCCGCAAGCCCTCGACGTCGCCGGGCGCGAGGCCGAGCTTGGCCATGAAGGCCTGCGTGCGCGCCCAGGCATGGGCCGGGCCGCTTGCCTGTACCTGCTGGCCGCTCATCGTCGCGGCGCTGTGGAACAGGCCCTTCGCCGCAGGCATCGCCATCAGCGTCGCGATCTTGGCGCCTCCGCCCGACTGGCCGAAGGCCATGACCCGCGCAGGGTCGCCGCCGAACTGCGCGATGTTCTCGCGCACCCATTGCAGTGCCAGCACCAGATCGAGCTGGCCGAGATTGCCGCTGTCCGCATAGCGCGCGCCGAAGGGTTTGAGCCAGGCATAGCCGAGCGCGTTGAGGCGGTGGTTGACGGTGACGACGACCACGTCGCCCTGTGTGGCGAGCCTGCCCCCGTGTGTCAGCGGATCGGTGACCGAGCCGGTGGTGTAGGCCCCGCCGTGGAAATAGACCATGACCGCGCGCCGCGCGCGCGCGTCCGCCTCGGGCGTCCAGACGTTGAGGAAGAGGCAGTCCTCGCTCTGGGGCTGATCGGAAAGCGCACGCTGCAGGCAGAGCGGTCCGAAGCTCTCGGCGCGCAGCAGCGGGCCTTGCGCGGGTTCGGGGACGGCGCGGGCAAAGCGCGCGGCGCGCGCATAGCGGATGCCCTTGAAAGCAAGCACGCCCTCATCGACGACACCTTGATAGCGTGCCGCGCGAGGAGCCTTGCTTGCGCGCGCCGATGACGGAGCCGGCACGAGGCTCGCGGCGGCAATCGCCCCGCCCGAGGCAAGCAGGCGGCGGCGCGACAGGTCAGCGCCTGACGTCGCCTCCACTGGCGGAAAAGGCATCGAGTTCTCCCGGTCCGATGAGGCACATGTCTCCGGGCTGCGAGTGCTTGAGCACGGTATAGGCCAGCCCGGCCTGCGCCATCTTGATGACGTTGGCATCCTCGGCTCCGCCTTCGAGCCAGCGGTGCAGCACGCCCGCGGCAAAGGCATCGCCGGTGCCGATGCGATCGACGATGCCGGTGACGTCGACCTCGCCGGTCTGGTGCGCAGTGCTGCGCGTGTCGATGCGTGCCGCGATGCGGTGATGGTCCGAGTTGACGACATGCCGCGCGGTCGAGGCGATCATCTCGAGCTTCGGGAAGGCCGCAAACATGGCCTCCGCGGCTTCGCGGCGACGGTCGGCACCATCTCCCGAAAATGCCCGGCCCAGCAGCAGCGAGATATCGCGGTGATTGCCGATCATCACCGTGGCGGCGGCGAAGAGCTCGCTGAGGATCGCGCGCGGGTCGCTGTCCCAGGCATCCCAGAGCATCGCCCGGTAATTGCCGTCGAAACAGATCGGCACGCCTGCCTCCTGTGCCGCGTCAACCGCCGCGCGGGCGAGATCGACACCGCCCGGGCCAAGCGCCGGGGTGATGCCCGAGAGATGCAGCAGGCGAGCGCCCGCAAGTGCTCCCGCCAGATCGAAGTCGCGTGCCGACGAGGACGCAAAGGCACTTCCAGCGCGATCGTAAGTGATCGTCGATGGGCGCAGGCCCGCGCCGGTCTCCAGGAAGTAGAGCCCCATGCGTCCGGTGCCCCGCTTAACGCCCGCGACATCGACGCCGGCACCGCCGAGTGCGGCGCGAGCCTTGTCGCCGAGGGGGCCTTCAGGCACGCGGCTGACCATCCTGACGGGATGGCCGAGCGAGGCGAGCCCCGCCGCCACGTTCGCCTCGGCCCCGCCCACGACCATCTCGAGCGCATCGCACTGGACGGTCAGGCGCCCGGAAGGGGTGGCGAGGCGCAGCAGCAGCTCGCCGAAACAGGTGACGTGTCCGCTCATGACGCGCTCAGCGGGCGAGCCAGCCGCCGTCGACGGCGAGGATGTGACCCTGGACGTAGTCCGCTGCCCTGCTGGCAAGGAAGACCGCGGCTCCGCCGATGTCGGCGGGATCGCCCCAGCGCGCCTCGGGAATGCGCTCGAGGATCTGGCGGTTGCGCGTCTCGTCCCCTTGCAGGGCGGCGGTGTTGTTGGTCGCGATGTAGCCGGGCGCGATGGCGTTGACGTTGATCCCGCGCGGCGCCCATTCGTTGGCGAGCAGCTTGGTGAGACCGCCGACGCCGCTCTTGCTCGCGGTGTAGCTGGGCACGCGGATGCCGCCCTGGAAGGTGAGCATCGAGGCGATGTTGATGATCTTGCCGCGCAGGCCCGACTGGCTCGACCAGCCGACCATGTGCCGGGCCGCCGCCTGGCTGAGGAAGAACAGGGTCTTGAGATTGGTGTCTATCACCGCATCCCAGTCCTCCTCGCTGAAGTCGAGCGCATCGGCGCGGCGGATGATTCCGGCATTGTTGACGAGGATGTCGAGCCGGCCGAGCTTGCCGACGATCGCATCGACCACCTCGGAGACGGGTTCGATCGAGGACAGGTCGGCGGAGACGAGCTCGCAGCGGCGGCCCAGCGCGCGCACCTTCCCGGCGGTCTCGGTCGCTTCGCTGCGGCCCACCGCGGCGATGTCCGCCCCGGCCTCGGCGAGTGCGAGCGCGATGCCCTGGCCAATGCCGGTATTGGCGCCGGTGACCACCGCCACGCGGCCCGACAGATCGAAAACATTGTTGCTCATTGGGCGTGCCTCTCCGTCCCGAGGTTCATTCTTGTTGCGCAGCCTGTCCCGGCCACGGGCATGGCGCTGCGGTTCGATCCGTGCGCCAGCGCGAGGATCAGGCGGGCGCGTTTGCGTTCAGGCCCTTGAGATAGGCGCTGATCGCATCGTCCTTCGAGGCGGGGTAGAAGTATTCGGCGAAGTGCTCGCCCGAGATCGCGGTGCGCAGCAGGTCCTGGTCGACGTTCTTGAGCACGCTCACCATGTCGTGGCAGGTCGCCGCCTTGAGGTCGGCGAGGATGCCGCGGTTCTTCTTCATCACCGCCGCGCGCTCCTTGGGATAGCCAAGGCCGCTCTCGCCGTCGAACAGCTTGCGGAAGCAGTCCTGGAGATTGAGTTCGGCCGCCCAGCCGAAGCCCTTGGCATAGGGAAGGGCAACGGCATTGCCGTCGTTGATCTGGGCGAAGAGGAAGGCGTCGGTGGGATCGATGATCAGCCCGCAGAACACGCCGGGCATCGCGTTGCACGCGAGCATCGAGCCGGTGCCCGTGCCGCAGCCGGTGACGACGAAGTCCGCGGCGCCCGAATTGAGCAGGATGCCCGCGAGCAGGCCGTTCATCGGGTAGGTGAGGTGCGCCGCGTCCTCGGGCGTGTACATGCCGTAGTTCACGACCTCGTGGCCGAGCGGCTCGGCGACCGAGGTCAGCGCCTCGTGAACGATGCCGTTCTTGGCGGCCTGGCTGTTCTCGATGATAAGGGCAATCTTCATGGCATCCTCACTCTGATTTCGTGGTCTTCTGGAAGCCGCGCCGTTGCGCTGGCCATGGTTTATGGAAACCGGTGTCATAAGCACTGTAGTCTCAAGTGGCGGTGTATTTCAACCCATCGTTGACGGGCCGGGCGCGGTTCAGGCGGAAGGGGCGTCCGCCGAGGAGCGCCGGATCAGGTCCGAAAGGAAGATCGAGGGCTGCGATGCGGCCTCGAGCGGGTCGATCAGCTTGTGCGCGGCGGCGCGCGCCATGGCCTTGATCGGCCATTGCACGGTGGTGAGCGGCGGCCAGATATGGGCTGCGGTCGCAGTGTTGTCGAAGCCGATGATCGAGATCTGCCCGGGGACCTTGAGTCCCTTGTCGAGCGCGCGATGGAGAAATCCGGCGGCCATCTCGTCGTTGCTGCTGAAGATCGCAGTGGGCGGCGGATCGACCGCGAGCAGCCGGTCGCCAGCGGCAAGGCCCGATTCGAAGCGGTAGGTGCCGCGCTCCATGAGCGCCGGGTCGATCGTGAGCCCCGCGCGGGCCATTCCGTCGGCAAAGCCGAGTTCGCGCTCGCGTGCCGAGCGGAAGCCTTGCGGACCGGCGATGAACCCGATCCGGCGATGGCCGAGTTCGGAGAGCCAGAACACCGCGTCGGCGACTGCCTGCCGGTCGTTGGAAGCGACGAGGTGTTCGCTCTTGTCGAGCGCGGCCGAGCCCATGCGCACGACCGTGCAGCCCAGCTTGCGGCACATGTCCGCGAGTTCGTCGTTCTCGGAGATCGGCGGCAGGAGCATGACGCCGAAGAGGCGCTGCTGTTCGATGAAATGGCGGATGTCGTCGAGCAGCTGGGGCGAGTGGCGGTCGACCGGGCGCACGACGAGCGCGAACTCGGTGTCGCGGATCGTCTCGAGGATGCCTTCCTGCACGCCCAGGACCATCTGCGCATTGGGGTTGTCGTGGATCAGCCCGATCAGGAAGTTGCGGCGCAGCGCCAGTGCACGTGCCTGCGGATTGGGCACGTAGCCGATCTCGGCGATGACCGCCTCGACCTTAGAGCGGGTGGCATCGTTGAGCAGCGGCGACTTGTTGATCACGCGGCTGACGGTCTTCTTCGAAACGCCGGCCAGACGGGCGACATCGTTGATCGTGGGTTTCGCGTCCTTAGCCATGCACCCGTGCCCGTCCGTTATTGCATTCGTTGTCATCAGCCCTTGCCTTAGGCTCTGGGCAAAGGCAATATGACACCGGTTACCAAATGTAAAACTCCATATCGCCGGGTTGAGGATGACTGCAGAAATTCCCCCTACGCTCAAGGTGCATCCCGCCGACAACGTCGGCGTGGCCCTGTCTCCGCTCGAGGCAGGCGTCTCGGTCGAGGGCATTCGCTTGCTCGAGCCTGTCCAGCAGGGGCACAAGTTCGCCCTTCATGACATTGCCGAGGGCAGCCTCGTCGTGAAGTACGGCCAGCCGATTGGCCGCGCGCGCAAGGCCATCGCAGCAGGCGCGCATGTGCACACCCACAATGTCGCGACCGCGCTCGTCGGCGAACTGGCCTATCGCCCCGCCGATGTCGCGATGGCAGCATCCGCCGCACAGATTGCGGGCGACCAGCCGACGTGGCGCGGTTACCTGCGCGAGGATGGAAGCGCCGCGACGCGCAACGAGATCTGGATCTTGCCCAGCGTCGGCTGCGTCGCGCTCACTGCCGAGCAGATCGCGCGCGAGGCCTCGCTGCGCCATGACGACCTCATCGCCGCCGGGCGGATCGACGGCATCCATGCCTTCGGCCATCCCCATGGCTGTTCGCAGCTCGGCGACGATCTCGAGGGCACCCGGGCGGTGCTCGCAGGGCTGGCCTGCAATCCCAATGCGGCGGGCGTACTGCTGCTCGGGCTCGGCTGCGAATCGAACCAGCTCGACGCGCTCGCCAAGGAAGTACCCGAGGCGGCGCGTTCGAAGCTGCGCATTCTTTCCAGCCAGAGCGCGGGCGACGAGATCGCGGCGGCCGGGGCGCTCATCGACGAACTCGTGGCCGAGGCGAGCAAGGCACACCGCGAGGAACTGCCGCTTTCGGCGCTCTGCGTCGGACTGAAGTGCGGCGGCTCCGATGGCTTTTCGGGCCTGACGGCAAACCCCTTGCTCGGGCGCTTCTGCGACACGCTGACCGGGGCTGGCGGGCGTGCGATCCTGACCGAGATTCCCGAGATCTTCGGCGCCGAGGAGCCGCTGCTCGAGCGCGCCGTCTCGCGCGACGTATTCGATCGGGCGGCGGCGCTGGTCAACGGGTTCAAGCGCTACTACCTCGACCAGGGGCTCCCGGTTTCGGAGAACCCTTCGCCCGGCAACATCGCGGGCGGCATCACCACGCTCGAGGAGAAGTCGCTGGGTGCAGTCCAGAAGGCTGGCCGCGCGCCGCTCTGCGATGTTCTGGACTATGGTGAGCAAGCGGTCGCCGCGGGACTGAGCCTGCTCGAATCGCCCGGCAACGATGCCGTATCGTCGACCGCGCTGGCCGCCTCGGGCGCCACGCTCGTGCTGTTCACCACCGGCAGGGGCACGCCGCTCGGCTTCGCGGTGCCGTGTCTCAAGGTCGCTTCGAACGAGGCGCTGGCGCAGGCCAAGCCGCACTGGATCGACTTCGACGCCTCGCTGACCCTGCGCGAGGGAAGCGAGAGCGCCGACGACGCCTTCCTTGCCCGAATCCTGGCTTTTGCGAGCGGCGAACGCACAGCCGCCGAGCGGGGAGGGCAGCGCGCCATCGCCATCTGGAAGCGCGGCGTAACTCTTTGAAGAGGCTCGGGCGGTGCAATTGCATTTGCTTATGACACCGGTTTCCTATAGCACTTTGGCTCAAGGATAGAATTCGTGGGGTTGAGGAAAATGTCCAAGCAAGAAGCGCGCGACGTCGCGCAGGCTTTCGTCACGGCACGCAAGGCGGCCGAGGGGCTCGAAGCCTATCCCGGCACCCGTCCCGAGGACATGGTTTCGGGTTATGCCATCCAGGACATCGCACTCGTCCTCGATGGCCGTGAGGTCGCTGGCTGGAAGGTCGGAAAGATCAATCCGCCCGACGATGAAAGGCTTGGCACCAATCGTCTCGCCGGTCCGATCTTCGCCGATACGGTCCATCCCGTCAGTGCCGACGAGGAGCGGGCGATGCCGGTCTTCGCCGAGGGTTTCGGCGCCGCCGAGGCCGAGTTCCTGCTCCACGTCGCGCCCGGTTGGGACGGCGTCGTGCCGGCCGACAACGCGGCCGTTCCAGCGCTGCTCGACCGGGTCCACCTTGGCATCGAGATCGCGAGTTCACCTTATCCCGGGATCAATGCCGACGGGCCGCCGGTGACGGTTTCCGACTTCGGCAACAACCATGGCCTGCTGATCGGGCCCGCGCTGGCGGACTGGCAGGAGGCGGACTTCGATGCCATCGAGGTGCGGCTCGAGATCAATGGCGAGACCGTGGGCGCCAACACCACCGCCAATATGCTCGACGGCCCGCTGGGCGCCGTACGCTTCCTGCTCGGGAACCTCAGCGAACGCGGCATCGACTGCAGCGCGGGGGCATGGATCTCGACCGGCGCGGTAACCGGTGTCCATCCGGTCGCGCCGGGCGATCGGGTACTGGCCGAGTTCGCCGGATGCGGGTCGTTGAAATGCAGGATCGTCGCTGCCTGACGGGCGCGGCGCACGGATCTAGACGGCAGGCCAATGGGCCGCCGTGAAGGGAGCAGGAATGATGCAGGAAGGTACCGGGACGATGACTTCGGCCGAAACCGCAGCGCCGGTCCAGGGCAAGGTCGGACGCTATCGCTGGCTGATCGTGACGCTGCTGTTCGCGGCGACTGCAGTGAACTACGTCGATCGCCAGATGATCGGCGTGCTCAAGCCCACGCTAGAGGCGGAATTCAACTGGAGCGAATCCGACTTCGCCGGGATCATCTTCTGGTTCCAGCTCGCCTATGCCATCGGCTATCTCTCGTTCGGCAAGGTCGTCGACGCGCTGGGCGCGCGGCTCGGCTACACCATCGCCATCGTGATCTGGACGATCAGCCACGTCGCGCACGGCTTTGCCAGCGGCGTGACCTCGTTCGCCGCGGCGCGCTTCGGGCTTGGCATCGGCGAATCCGGCAACTTCCCGGCGGGTATCCGCGCGGTCACCGACTGGTTCCCGCAGAAGGAGCGCGCCTTCGCGATCGGCCTGTTCAATGCCGGGGCGAACGTGGGTGCGATCCTGACCCCGCTGATCGTGCCGCTGCTGGTGCTGTGGTTCGACTGGCGCATGGCCTTTTTCGTGACCGGCCTGTTCGGCGTCGCCTGGCTGGCCGCGTGGTGGGCGATCTACCGCCATCCCAGCGAGCACGCGCGTGTCACCCGCGAGGAACTCGCCTGGATCCAGCAGGACCCCGCCGACCCGGTCGAGAAGATCGGCTGGTCGCGCCTGCTCACCGTGCGCGAGACCTGGGCCTATGCCCTCGGCAAGTTCCTGATCGACCCGATCTGGTGGTTCTTCCTGTTCTGGCTGCCCGGCTACCTGTTCGAGCGCTACGACCTCGACCTCAAGACCTTCGGCCTGCCGCTTGCCGCGATCTACCTGATCTCCGACGTCGGCTCGATCGCGGGTGGCTGGCTGTCCTCGAAGCTGATCAAGGCCGGACGCAGCCCCAATTTCGCCCGCAAGCTGACGATGCTGCTCAGCGCGCTCTGCGTGCTCCCGATCTGGTTCGCCCAGTCGATCGACAGCGTGTGGAGCGCGGTGCTCGTGATCGGTCTCGCGACCGCGGCGCACCAGGCCTTCTCGGCCAACCTCTATACCCTGCCCTCCGACGTGTTCCCGCGCGGCGCTGTCGGCTCGGTGGTCGGTATCGGCGGGACCGTGGGCGCGCTCGGCGGGATGGGCATGGCGCTCTTCGCCGGCTACATTCTCGATGCGACGGACAGCTACGAGGTCCTCTTCGCGATCTGCGCGAGCGCCTATCTGCTGGCCCTGCTGGTCATCCACATCCTCAGCCCGAGATTGGATGCAGCCAAGCTCGCCACCCGATGAAGGCGTGCATCGCTTGGCCCCGGGGTTGAGGGCATATCGGGTCTCACTGGGCTATAGGCAGGTGCAGGAATAGCCAGAAGAGCTCCATGAACCCGAGAAGACGGTCGGGCAGCATACAACCATGTGGCCTTGAGTGAGTCTTCGCGCAGGGGCACCGCGCTCGTGTAATCGCTGATCCGACCTTCCTCGCAGAGGAAGGTCGGAGGGCAGCCATTGTCATCGGTGATGGCGTGCAGTTTGTTCTCCATGCCGCCTTTGGTCCGCCTTGGCAGACGTCCAAGGTCGATTTTTCGACCCCACGGGGGCGTGCAAGGATGCCCGTGCTGTCGATCAGCAGTTTGCAACGGTCCGGCACCAGCCAATCGAGATCGACCATCTCGAGAGGACTCGCCACCATGCTGGTGGTCTGAGGCAAGGGCAGTTTGAACACTCCTGGCCTGCTGCCGGTCTGTTCGCGCATTGCCATCTCGACCGGGTGGGTGCCGAGCATCGGAACGTCGACCTGACCTGCAAGGTCGGTCTGGCCGGGATCGGTCCAGGTCAGGCGGGCCAGTTCTCCCACATTGGCCAGCCCGAACCCGCCGTGAAAATTCCGGGCCGGGTATTGTTCACACAGGATCGCGGGCCGTGTCGGAGCGACCATCGAGAAAGCTGCAGATCTCGGTGACGGTGCGCGCGGTCGGCATCGGTAGCTCGTGCGTTTCGGCCAGCTCGAGCACCGAGCGCGCGATCGCGTCGAGTTCGAGCGGGGCCCCGCGGGCATGGTCCTGCGCCATCGAGGTGCGAAACGGACCGGCCGCGCGGCCGATGGCCAGCATCTCGTCTAGGTCGTAGCGAGGCTCGACCCCGAGCCTGCGCGCAAGTGCGATGGTTTCGCGCAGCACCGCGGTTACGGTCGGGACGAGCGCGGGGTCGTTGAACTGCTCGGCCAGTGTCGCCTGCGCCACCACCGAGAGCGGGTTCGTGGCAAGGTTGAGGGCGATTTTGCTCCACAAGTCGCGCCGGACCTCGTCGACGAAGCGCACCGCGAGGCTCGTTGCGCCGAGAGCGCTGCGCAGCGGGGCGAGGGTCGCTGACGGGTCGGTATCGGTCGCAGTGCTCACGGTCCCCATGACAATGCGTTCCGGCCCGCTGGCGAGGACCGCTCCATCATCATCGAGCGAGGCGGTGAGAAACAGTACGGCGCCGACCAGCCGGCTCGGGGCAAAGAAGCGTGCGAGGGCGCCGTGGGGATCGACTGCCCTGACCGTGCGGGCACCATCGCCTTGAAAGTACCACCATGGCACGCCGTTTATCAGCGGCACGACGAAGGTCGTGGGCGTGACGAGCCGGGCAATGTCGGGCAGGGCCGGCTCGATGGCGTGGGCCTTGAGGGCCAGAAAGACGATGTCCTGAGCGCCAGCTTCGCTCGCGCTGGCGGCGCGCACGGGCAGGTGTATCGGTTCCGCGCCGTTCTCGCGCAGCCACAGCCCTTTCGCGCGCAGCTGTTCCAGACGGGCCCCGCGCGCAACCAGGCTTGGTGCGAGGCCGGACTGCACGAGGCGGGCGGCAACCAGCGAGCCAACCGCCCCCGCGCCGAGGATGGCGATACGCGGTGTCGTCTCGTCGGGAAGGGTCATGGTGCGGGCGCGTGGGCGGTGCGGGCGAAGCTGCGTGCGAGCGCACTGGCAAAGCGTTCGACATCGCTCATCGCAAGCCCGGCAAGATTGATGCGGCCATCGGGCGCCATGTAGATTGCATGGTTCTCGCGCAGGTCGGCGATGGCTTCGGGAGGCAGGGCGAGCTGCGCGAACATGCCTTGCTGGTGCGCAATGGAGTCGAGCGCGAGGCCTTGAGCGCAGGCCGCATCGGCCAGTGCCCGGCGGGTCGCGACCAGCCGCGTGCGCATCGCTTCGAGTTCGTCGTACCACGCGCTTGCAAGCGCCGCGTCGCCAAGGATCGTGGCAACGACGGCGGCGCCGTGGTCGGGCGGCATCGAGTAGTTGGCTCGTACCAGATCGGCCGCGTTGCTGCTCGCTGCAACGCGCGCGGCCTCGTCGCCTGCCTGTATGAACAAAGCTCCGACACGCTCGCGGTAGAGGCCGAAGTTCTTGTTGCACGAATAGGCGATGAGGGCATCGGGCACGGTGTCGAGCAGCAGGCAGGCCGCAAGCGCATCTTCCTCGATACCGCGGCCAAGGCCCTGGTAGGCGAGGTCGATCAGCGGCACGAGATCCTTGTCGCGCAGCAGCTCTGCAATCCGGGCCCATTGGCCATCGTCGGGATCGATGCCGGTGGGATTGTGGCAGCAGCCCTGTAGGAGCACGGCATCGCCGGGGTCCGCCTGCTCCATTGCCGCGCCGAAGGCATCGAGATCGAAGCGCTGCGTTTCGGTGTCGATGGCGCGGTAACTGCGGATCTCGAGGCCCGCTGCCGCAAAGACCGGGACATGGTTCGACCACGTGGGCAGGCCTACCCAGATCCTGCCGTGTCGCTCGCTTCCCGTCCTGGCCCGCGAGGCAGCATTGCGTACGAGCAGGTCGGCGGCGACACGCAGGGCGCCGGTACCGCCCGGGGTCTGCAGCGCGGCCAGCCGACGCGCGCGTGCAGAGCCAAAGGCCATGCCTGCCACGCCTTGCGTGAATTCGACATTGCCCAGCGGGCCAAGGTAGGTTTTCGTCGGCTGCTGCGCGACCAGCCGGGCCTCGGCCTGCTTGACGGCATGCATGACCGGGGTCTGGCCGTTCTCGTCGCGAAACACGCCGACCGAGAGGTCGATCTTGCCGGGCCTTGCATCCTCGCGGAAAGCGCCGATCAACGAGAGCAGCGGATCGGCGGGGCAGGCCGGGAGACTAAAGTTCGACATTGACGCGATCCCTTATGGTGTTCGCGCGTAGGCTAGGCGAAAATCCGGCGAAATGGCGTGCATTGTCATGGCATTTTTCCTCAATCGCGCACACCTGTTGCACATATTGATTATTCCATGCATGCATCCTGCATCGACGATTGCAGCGTGGTAACGTGCAAGGGAGGATGACATGGCCGGCTCACTCGACAGGTACGATCGCACCATCCTGGCCGCGCTACAGGAGGACGGCAGCCTTGGGCCCGCAGAACTCAGCCACCGGGTGAACCTCTCGGCATCGCAGTGTTCGCGCCGCCTCGCCCGGCTGCGCGAGGAAGGCTACATCAGCCACACGGTCGCGATCCTCGACCCCGAGAAACTCAACCTTGGCATCTCGGCTTTTGTCACGGTGCGGCTGCGTGCCCAGAGCCGCGAGGCCGACGCGGCCTTTCGCGAAAGGATCATGGCGCTGCCCGAAGTGGTCTCGTGCGACTACACCACCGGGGACATGGATTTCATCCTGCGCATCTGGACCCGCGACCTCGAGCGCTATGCCGCGTTCATTTCCGACAAGCTGATGCTCGACGATCTCACCCAGAGCGTGACGACCTACATCGTCATGAAGAAGATGAAGAACACGACCCAGCTGCCGCTCGATTACCTCTAGGCCGACCTTATGGCCGCTCGGTCCCGGCGCGCGGCGCGCGGTCCGCAGCGATCATCGCGCGCACGGCCCGCCCGGGCAGCGCGCGGACCGTTCCCCTTGCGCCCGTAACGTCGTGCGCTGCGAACAACGCGTTGTAGACGCTTTCCTCCGATGCCTCGGCGACGGCCTGGAACAGCGGCGTCATCGCATCGTTGGCGAGCTGAGCAAGGCGGGTCTCGCCCTTGCGGCGCTGCGCGGTGCGGCGCACGTCCGGTGCGCTCGAGAAGGCAATGGCATAGTCGCCCGAACCGTTGGAGAAAGCGGATCCGGTGCGCGCGATGCCAACGAAGGCGCGCTGGGCAAGGCGGCGCAGGTTGCGGTCGGACAACGGCGCATCGGTGGCGATCACCAGCACGACCGAGCCGTCGGCCGAGGTCTCGGGAAGCTTGTCCTTGTACAGATATTGCCCGAGCCGCTGGCCGACGGGCACACCCGCGACACTCAGCACGCCGCCGTAGTTGGTCTGTGCGAGCACGCCCACCGTCCATCCGCCCAGACTATCGGGCAGCTTGCGCGAGGCGGTCCCGATGCCGCCCTTCCAGCCGAAGCTGACGGTGCCGGTTCCTGCACCGACCACGCCTTCTTCCACCGGACCCGTCGTCGCGCTCTCGATGGCGCGGCGCGCATCGGCGATGGTCACGTGCCTGCCGCGAATGTCGTTGAGCAGGCCGTCGTTGGTCTCGCCGACCACGGCATTGACGGTGCGCACGCCCGCGTTCCCGGGCTGCTCCAGCGTCCACTCGATGCTCGCTGCCATGGCTTCGGGCACCGAGAGCGTGTTGGTGAGCAGGATCGGCGTCTCGATCTCGCCAAGGTCCTCGACCTGGGTGGAGCCTGCGAACTTGCCGAAGCCGTTGGCGGCGTGAAAGCCGGCGGGGACCTTGTCCTGCCACAGGTTGCCGCCGTGCGGCAGCACCGCCGTGACCCCGGTATGGACGGTCCTGCCCCGTTCGATCGTGACCTGTCCGACCCTGACGCCTGCAACGTCGGTGATCGCATCGAGCGGGCCTGTCGGGAGGATGCCGATGGGCACGCCGGCACCGCGCGTCTCGGTGTCGGCAGCTTCGCCAACGGCGGGCGCCGGGGCCAGCGGGATGCCAGCCAGCAAGAGCGCCAGCGGCGCACCGCGAAGCGTGCTGCGCATGATGCGCGCTACGGCCTTGTTCGGGTCTGCGCAAAATCCGCGCGGTCGTAGGCGGGGTGGTTGTCGAGGATCGTGTGCCATTCGTCCGCACTCAATGGCAGGCGCGGATAGACCTTGCCATAGTAGTCCACGAGATCGCCGCTGAACGGAAAATCCGAAGCGGGCACGAAGTGCTCGGGGCCGATCCGACGGATGAGGCTGGCCAGTGCAGCGAGATCCTGCTCGGAGGTGTCGGCCTTCCAGACCATCGCGAGGTCGAAGGTGAGGTGGCGCGCGATGGCGGGATCGGCCTCGATGGCATCGGCGAAGGCGCGCAGTGCGGACAGCGTCTGCGCATCGATACCGCCCCAGCCTGCGGCATGGGCGATCTGCACTGGCGTGTCGCCAGCTGCGGGGAGCACCTCGCGCACGAAGGTCGCGACGTCGCGTGCGCCATAGTCGGTCTCGCGCGTGCGCATGTGGATCATGATCGCGAGGCGCGTGCGACGTGCCATGTCGAAGACCTGCGCGAGCCTTGCGACATCGCCGGGCTTGCGCAATGAAGCGCTCGAATTGGTGAGGTGCAGCTTGATCCCGGTGACGTCCCGGTTCGCGCCCCAGTGCGCGATCTCGGGCAGGGCTGTCGCGGTTACCGGATTGACGCCGACGTAAATGCCAAACCGTCCCGGAAAGCGCCGTGCGAGACCGACCGTCCAGGCATTGGCCTCGCGCAGGATGCGCGGTGCGTCGGGGCGCGGCGGCTGCATCATCGGGCTCTCGGCGAGATAGGCCGTCGACATGACGAGGCCGCGCGCGATACCCGCCGCGTCCATCTGCGCGACAAGGTCTTCGGGCGAATAAGCCTTGGTGAATTCGACCGGGCAGGGGCCGATGCGCCCCTCGCTCGAACAATAGTGCGGAAGGAAGTCGAGGATCGCGGGCGAATGGACGTGCATGTGGTGGTCCACTTCGCCCGCAACCGCCGGCCCGCGGGCCGGGGCTGCGGACGAAGCCTCGGGGCCTGCCTGTGCCGGGGACGCAGCGCAGGCGAGCACGGCGCCTGCCAGCAGGCCGGCGGCAAGGCGCGCGATGCGGCTGCGTCCCGGGCGCATCTTACTTGTCCTCGCCCAGCAGGGTCTGCTTCCAGAACTCGACGCTGGTCTGGAAGTAGTATTCCTCGTTTTCCTTCTTGTGGAAGCCGTGGCCCTCGTTGGTGGCGTTGAGGAACCAGGCCGGCTGACCGTTGGCATGAAGGGCCTTCACGATCTGCTCCCCTTCGGAAGCTGGCACGCGCGGGTCGTTGCCGCCTACCGCCACGAAGAGGGGGATCGCGATCTTCTCGAGGTGGTTGAGCGGGGAGATCTCCTCGAGCTTCTGGCGCTGCTTCGGGATCGACTCGTTGCCGTATTCGGGACGGCGCAGGTCGCGGCGATAGTCCTGCGTGTTCTCGAGGAAGGTCACGAAATTCGTGATGCCCACGTAGCAGTTGGCGCTCTTGAGCTTGTCCGAATAGTGCACCGCGGCCGCGTAGCACATGTAGCCGCCGTAGCTCATGCCGTAGAGCGAGAACTTGTCCGCATCGAGGGCCGGGTCCTTGGCGAAGTGGTCGAGGAAGGCACCCAGGTCCTTGACCGAATCCTCACGCTTCCACGGACCGTTGTCGAGGTTGACGAAGCGCTTGCCGAAGCCGTCCGAGCCGCGCACGTTGGGGAAGAACAGCGCCATGCCGAGTTCGTTGACGTAGTAGTTCTCCGAGCCGAGGAAGTCCGGGCGCGACTGGCCTTCGGGACCGCCGTGGACGTCGAACAGCAGCGGGCGCTTGCCGGGGAACTTGGCCGGATCGGGACGGTAGAGGAAGCCGGTGACCTTCTCGCCGTCGAAGCTCTCGATGGTGACCAGTTCCGCTTCGGCATTGATCGAGGCATCGAGACCGCCGGTCTCGCTCATCGTCCAGCGCGTGACTTCAAGCGACTTGGGGTCGATCGAGAAGGCATCGCCCGCGACCTTGGCCGAGGACATCGAGAAGCCGATCTCGCCCCAGGGCGCGATCTGGATGGCCTGGCCGATCGCCCAGGGGATCACGCCCTTGGGCAGCGCGGTGACCTTGCGCACGGTGCCCGAGGGCAGTTCCATGACGTGCATGACGCTGACGCCGGCTTCGTTGGTGGCATAGGCGATGAAGCTGCCATCGGGCGCGATGGCGTAATCGCTCACGCTCCACGCTTCGCTGGTCCGGGGCGTGAACTTGCCGGTCTTCGTGTCGAGCGTGCCGAGCTGCATGAAGTCGCTGCCGCCTGCATCGCTGAGCACCCACATCGTGCCGTCCGCGGTGACCTGCGGGTCGACCCACGAGGCGCTGCCCTTGGCGTCGGTGAGCGCGGTCATCTTGCCGCTGGCGAGGTCGACCGAGTAGACGATGGCGGAGTTGATCGAGAGGCGATTGACCGCGATCATGCTGCGCTTGTCGGCGCTGAAGCCGGCGACGGTCCAGCCACCGCCCTTGACCTGCGCGACGAGGCGGTCGCTCGAGGGATCGCGCGGATCGATCGCGTAGAGGTCCATGTCCGCACCGTTGCGGCGCGAGGAGGTATAGCCGAGCAGCGCGCCGTCGGCGCTGAAGGCGCCGATCCAGTTGCGGCTCTTGCCATCGGTGATGAGCTCGAGCTTGCCGTCCTCGAGACGGTAAAGCTGGTAGAATTCGTCCCCGCCGTTATCGCGCATGACCACCGTCAGGCCGTCGTCCGAGGGTGCCTGGAAGCCGGTCAGGACCGGTTCCGCGCCGAAGCTGACCTGCGTGCGGGTCGCGCCCGGAGCGCGGACTTCGTGCAGCTGGTTGGTGGCGCCGAAGCGGGTCTTGATCAGCATCGAGCGGTCTGCGCGGTTCCAGCCGAGGAAGTCGGCCCGGCGCGCCTCGAGATAGGGCTGCGTCGCCTTGACCACCGCATCGGGAACCTCGGGCACGTCCTGGGTGATGATCGCGGCAGGCTTGTCGGCCTCGGCGAAGGCCGGGGTGGCGCTGGCCGCGAGCGCGAGCAGCGAGCAGGCGGACAGGATGGAACGGAACGAAGACCGGGATGTCATAGGGGGATTCCTCGGATCAGGGGCAGGGGAAAAAGGGGGGGCGCTTGAAAAGGGATGGGCGCGGCCACCCGGCGCGGCACCTGCACAAGGGAGCAGGAACCGCGCCGGACGACCGCGCCGCATGTTCGATCAGGATCAGAACTTGACGCGAACGCCAGCCGTCACGAAGCGGCCGATCACGTCATAGTACGGAGAGTAAAGCGACCCGTAGGGGGGCTTCTTGTCGAACAGGTTGGATGCGTCGAGCGTGAACTCCATGCTCGGACCACTTTCCGTCGGAATTGCGAAGCGCAGCTGCGCGTCGAAATAGGTGTATGCCGGAATGTGGTTGTTCGAGATCGAGAGCGTCGAGTTGTACTCGCCGGGCGAGATGTAACGCGCGCGGACCAGGCCCGAAACGCTCTCGCTTTCGTAGCCGACCGTGGCGTTGACGCGCCACTTGGGCACGCCCAGACCGAACGAGTAGCCCTGCGAGCGGACGTATTCGATCTCGCTCTCGCCATCGTTAGTGGTCAGGCTGTTGACCCAGGTGCCCTTGACGTTGAAGTGCAGTCGGCCATCGCTGTCTGCGCCCAGGTCATAGAGCGGCAGCACGTAGTCGATCGCGCCGTCGATGCCGTCGGTCTTGTAATTGGCAAGGTTCACGTAGCCCGACACGGTACGGGTGATCGAGTTGCCCGAGAACGTGATGTTCCCGCACAGCGCCGTGTTGCCGTTGTAGCAGCGGGTGATCAGGTCCTGCGCCGCGATCGAGGTGATCACGTCGTCGATGTTGATGTTGTAGTAGTCGAGCGAGACATTGAGGCGCGAGATCGCCGGCGGGTTGTAGGTCGCGCCGAAGGTCCAGGTGTCCGCGGTCTCGGGGTTGAGGTCCGGGTTGCCGCCGCCGTTCGAGAGGATGTACTCGCTCGTCGGGTTGCCGTCCGCATCAAGCAGGAACGGGTTCTGGATCGTGTTGTAGCCGGTGGTCTGCTGGGTGTAGAGTTCCGAAAGCCCAGCCGAGCGGATGTCGCGCGAACGCGTCACGCGGCCCACGAAGCCGGGGAAGAACTCGTTGGTGGCGCCCAGCTTCCACGACCAGATCGAACCGGTGGTCGAGTAGTGCGAGATACGTGCCGCCGCATTGATGTCCAGCTTCTGGAGCAGCGGGGTGTTGTAGATCACCGGGATCGCGACTTCGGCGAAGCCTTCCGAAACCGTGAAGCCGCCTTCCATCGCGGACAGGTTGAAGGTGCGGAAGGCACGGGCGGCATCGAGCGCACCGTTGCGCTGGTCGATCGATTCGTGGCGGATCTCGCCACCGATCGCGATCGAGACGTCGCCCGCAGGCAGCGAGACGGGCTCACCGCGAAGGCTGATGCCGCCGACGTCGAGCTTGGTCTTGGCGCGCTGCATCGGCGTGCCGGTCACGTAGTCGATGGCCTCGTCCGAGGGAGCCCCGAAGCCGAACAGGTTGACCGGAACGCAGCCCGGGTTCGCACCGCCGAGGTTCGAGCGGCACACGATGTTGCCCGCACCGTCGAACACCGCGTCGACCGCATTCGCGAAGTTCTCGCTGAGCAGGAAGCCGGGGGTGTCGATGTTGTTGTGGAACTCGCCGTGGCTGTAGTACGCGCTCCAGCGCAGGGCGCCGTTGGCGAACTCACCGTCGAGGGCCAGCGTGCCCTGGAAGGTCTCGCGCTCGAAGTCGATCGAGGGGTAGGAAAGGTCGCGGTTGGCGCGGCCCATGTAGAAGCCGGTTTCGCCCGCAGCGGCAAGCTGGTCGCGGATGTCCTGCGAGAGGAAGGCGTTGTCGGCCGAGATGTACTGACCGCCGGTCTGCGAACCCTGGATGTTGTCGCCGAACCAGATGTAGTCGTTGAACATGCGCGAGTAGCGCGCCTGCGCGGTCAGCTTGATCGACGAGGTCAGGTCGTAGGTCAGCGTCGCCATCGCGGTATAGCGCTTCTGCGGCGTGACCAGCGGGCTCCAGTCGTCGTTCGAGGGGCCTTCGCCGCCAGCCTGGAAGTTACCCGACTGGGCGTAGCCCTGGTCGAAGGTGCGCAGCGAGCCGTCGGCGTTGAACGCCTGACCGGCGAGCACGCCCGAGGTGATGAGGCCGCCGTAGGCCATGTTGTTGTAGCCAACGTCCGAGGTGATCGCACCGTTGAACGTGGTCGTACGGCCAATGCGCGAACGGCTCACCTTCGGGATCACGCCTTCGCTGTCGAGGTATTCGCCGCCGATCACGAAGTGACCGCGACCACCGTCGAACGAGGTACCGAACTTGGCATCGAAACGGCGGGTGAAGTTGTCACCGTAGCTGGAGATGCCGGCCGAACCGCCCAGCTCGAGGCCTTCGTAGTCGGTGTCGACGATCAGATTGACGACGCCCGCAACCGCGCCCGAACCCCAAGCCGCCGAAGCACCGCCGGTCACCACGTCGACGCCCTTGAGCATGTTCGAGGGGATCGCATTGAGGTCGTTGTCGCTCGAGAAGCGGCGGCCGTCCATCAGGACGAGCGTGCGGTTGTTGCCGAGGCCGCGCAGGTCGACCGGAGCCTGGCCGGCGCTGGTGTTGGTGCCGGTGGTCTGCGGCGAGGTGGTCGCGCGGAACTGCGGCATGTCGTTGAGCGCGGCGGCGACGTTGGTGCGCACGCCGATGCTCAGGTCCTCGGCGCCGAGGTGCATGGTCGGGGTCGGGGCGTCGAAGCCTGCCGCGTCGATGCGCGAGCTCGAGACGATGATGACGTCACCGGCATCGGCGGCGTCTGCCGAGGCGTCCTGTGCCTGGGCGACGGTCGAAAGCGAGATGGCGGCTGCGAGGAAACTGGCACCGCCGGCGAGGCGGTTACGGGTAGAAAACATGTAGAGATCCTATTTTGACCCGCGTGAGACACGCGTGGCAATGGGAACCCCTCCCGAGATTTTCGCACGCAGGCACGCCCGCCACGCGGCCGGAAACGACCGTGCGGCACGCCAATGTTCCAATGAGAAAGCGAACCCTGAAATGATGCTTATTATTTGTTGCGAGCCCTGTAACAAGATTGCAGCATCTCGCTAATCAGTTTGCTTCGCCACTCCATAACGCGGGCTTATGGCTGGCCGCCCCGCGTATCGCTCGCGGGCGATCCATAGCGTGACCCGGCCCAGTTCAGCCCGGCGGGTGCATGCAGCCCATCTGCGCCGAGCACCGCGCCGCCAGCCCGGTCGCGGGCCAGCCACAAGGGGCCGTCGAGATCGATGAAGCTGCTGCGCGCGGCAATGGGCCAGGCTGCGGCGACCGATAGCGAGGAGCACAGCATGCAGCCGGTCATCAGGCCCATCCCTGCGGCCTGTGCAGCATCGGCAAGCTCGAGCGCTGCGGTCAGCCCACCGCTCTTGTCGAGCTTGATCGTGACGTAGTCGTAATAGGGCGCGAGGCGCGCGACATCGGCGGCGACGTGCGCGGATTCGTCGCAGGCGAGCGGCACCGGCGAGGAAAGTCCTGCGAGCAGTGCGTCCTCGCCAGCGGGCAGCGGCTGTTCGAGCAGGCGCACGTCGGTCTCGACGAGGACGGGCAGGGCCGCTTCCAGTGTACGCCGGTCCCAGCTTTCGTTGGCATCGACGATGATCCGGGCCTCGGGGGCCGCCTCGCGCACGGCGCGCAGACGCGCGGCTATGTCGCGGGCATCGAGCTTGACCTTGAGGACGGCATGGGCGCTGCCTTGCGCCGCGACCTCGCGCGCGCGCGCTGCCATGGCCGCGGGCCCGGCGATGCCCACGGTAACGGCGCTTGGGAGCACCGTTGGCAGCGGCGTGGCGAGAGGCCCTTCGGGCTGACCGGCAAGCTTTGCCTCGAGGTCCCACAAGGCGCAGTCGATGGCGTTGCGGGCCGAGCCGGGGGGCATTGCCGCGAGCAATTGTGCGCGGTCGATCCCGCTTTCCACGCGCGGGCGTACCGCCTCGATCGCGGCGAGCACGGTGCGCGCGTCCTGCCCGTATCGGGCCGAGGGCGCGCCTTCGCCCCAGCCGGTGACGCCCTCGCGCTCGATCGAGACGGTGACCAGTTCGATTGCCTCGCGGGTGCCGCGCGCGATCGCGAAAGGCTGGGCCAGCGCAAAGGTCGTGGCCTCGGCAGTGAGGCGCGTTCGCGTCACGAGGGGAAGCGTGCGGCGATACGTTCGAGGATGGGGCCGGTGCCGGTGGCAACGGGGTCGATGCAGGGCAGGCCCAGTTCGTCCTCGATGCGCGCCCGCAGATCGCTCGCCTTTGCGGGATCCATCTGCGAACCGTTGATCGAGACGCCGACGAATTGCGCTTCGGGGCTAGTGAGGCGCACGCAGCGCAGGTTCTCGGCCATGCATATCGCGAGGTCGGGTACCGGCATATGTGCAAGGCCCCGCATATGCGGTCGCGAGGGATCGTGGCACAGCACCAGGGCGTCGGGCTGGGCGCCGTGCAGCAGTCCCAGCGAGACACCGGCGAAGGAGGGGTTGAACAAGGAGCCCTGACCCTCGATTACGTCCCAGCCACCATCTTCGCGGGCCGGGGAAAGCGCCTCGGCGGCACCCGAGATGAAGTCGGCGATCACCGAATCGATGACGATGCCCTCGCCGGCGATGAGCACGCCGGTCTGCCCCGTCGCGCGGAAGCGGGCCGCCATGCCGCGTTCGTGCATCCCGGCGACGAGCGCGAGCGAGGTGTACATCTTGCCGACCGCACAGTCGGTTCCGACCGTCAGCAGGCGGCGACCGGGGCGGCGCTGGCCGGTGCCCACGCGCAAGTCACGCGGAGCAAGGCGCACGTCGATCAACCGGCGCGCGTTGGCCTTAGCACGTTCGACGATGCGCGGGTCGGCGTCGAGGCGCTGGTGCAGCCCGGAGACGACGTCGAGATCGGCATCGAGCGCGGCGAGGATGTGGGGGACCATCGCCTCCTCGATCCGTCCACCGCTGGTCGCGATACCGAGCACGAGCGACCTGGCGCCCGCCGCGACGGCCTGTGTTACGTCCATGCGCGGCAGGCCAAGGGTCAGGGGGCAGGAATCTTCCCGGAACTCGCCAATGCAATCGTTTGAGCGAAAGGTGGCAAGTCCCCGCGAGGTCTTTACATCGAGCGGGTTGCTCTTGTCGCCGAGGTAGAGAAGAAATGGTCCTTCGACCAAAGTGCCGTGCGCCGTTGTCATTCGCGGTGACTATCACGGTTTAGGAGAGTGTCCCCATACAGACCACGGGAACTTCCATAATCTTCCGTTATAGACTGGCGATGCGGTCGCGCAGGAAGTCGAGGAACTCGATCGCCACGCTGGGCGGCGGGCGGTTCTCGATGTGCACCGCGCGGATCTGGTACTTTTGCGCAGGATCGAGGCGGCGCATCGCCATGCCTGCGCGGATCATGGCCAGTGCGGTGTGCTCGTCGACGATCGTCATGCCGAGCCCCGAGCTGGCCAGCGCGGCGGCGATCGAGAAGGTGCGCGAGGCTCCCACCACGTCTGGCGCAATGTCGCGCGCGGCGAGCTCGGTGGCCAGCGCGCGGCCTTGCGGGCCGCTGTCGCCGGTCGAGATGTAGCGCCGGTTGTCGAGGCTCGCGAGCGGAAGCGGGTCGGGCGCTGCGGGCATGTCCTTCTCGGCATAGAAGGCATGCATCTGCGCCTCGCCAAGGATCACGCTGGTGACAGGGGCATTGCGCGGCGCACTGTAGCAGATCACGAGGTCGGTTTCACGCTCGTGGAGCTTGAGAGCGATGTCGTCGTGGTGGATCGTGTGCAGCTCGATCGCAATGCCCTCGCGGGTTGCGAGGAATTCGGTCACGGCGCGCGGAAGCAGTTCCATGCCCAGCGCCGGGACGGTCGAAATGCGCAAGGCGCTGGCCTGGCCACGCCGGATGTTCCGGGCCGTCTCGCGAAACTGGTAGACCTGTACCTGGATGTCCTGGGCCTGGTCGAACAGTGCATCGGCATCGGCGGTCGCCACCATGCGCCCGCGCACGCGCTCGAACAGCGCAAAGCCAAGGAGATCTTCGGCGTGCTTGAGCAAGTTGGTCACCGCGGGCTGTGAGACGTTCAGCAGCCGCGCCGCGGCGCTGACCGAACCGGTAACGTAGACCGCGTGGAATACCTCGATGTGGCGCAGTTTCATGCGGGTCCGTTACGCGCGCAGGCAGGCGGGGGCAACCGGGTCAGGAAGGACGCCTGCGATAGAGCCAGTCATGCGGCAGGCCCATGCGCCGGCAGGCCTGGCTCGGCGGGGCGTTGCGGATGGGGATGCGTTCGAAGGCAGCGCCAAGCGAGCGGATCAGGCGCTGCTGCCATCGCGCAAGCTCCCAGCGCGGGCCGGTGAGATCGAGCTGGCGGCGCGTCCACTCGGGCAGGGTGGCGATGGCGGCCCGGATCATCATGCGCTGGAATGGCCGTAGCATCATCGGCACTGCCGCAGTGCGTTCCATGATTGCGAGGAATTCGAACACGATCGGATGCGCGACGATGCGCGGGCGCATCGCCTCGAAGCAGGCGCGCTGCGCGTCGAGGCCGAGCGGTGCGCCGGTCGCGCCAAAGAGGCGGGCGATCGGTTCGCTCTCGGCATAGAAACGGTCGCGCTGGGCATCATCGAGCGGTCTTGCCCATTTGGCGTAGGCTTCCATGAAACCGTAGCCGACCGTCGCCTGGACCCAGTCGAGCAGGACCGGGTCGTTGGCGTGGTAGGGTTCGCCATCCGGGGTGGTGCCGCGCACTTTCTCGTGCATGCGAACGACCCCGCCGATCAGCCGGCTGGCGACTTCGCGCGGGGCATAGACGCTCACGTGGGTCGCCAGCCCGGTGCGGCGCAGCCGCGTGATCGGATCGCTGGGGAAGATCGAGTGGCCCCACACGCCCTCGCGCACGCGCGGCTCGCCCAGTTCGAGCAGGACTGCGGTGATCCCGCCGATGAACAGCGAGACCGGGTTTTTGTAGACCTGCCAGGCGAGCGAATCCGGCTCGTACCAGGCTGGCGCCCCGGCAGGCGCGGTGAAGTCGATGCTCGGGCCAGCCTGCCGTGCCGCATGACCGGTCTGCTTGTTTCCGGAAGTAGGGCTTGCCTCGCTCGTTCGTGCCTGTGCCGGTGGCATGGGCCTCTCCTTCAAAAGCCGTAGGACAAGGTCATGCCGTAAGTTCGCGGCATGCCTGCGTAGCGCACGTTGAGGTTCTGGTTGTCGACTACGCTGGTCCAGTAATAGGTATTGGTGATGTTGCGGCCCCACAGCGACAGGCTCCAGCTGCCATCGCTGCCCTGGATGCCGATGCTGCCGTTGAGCAGGAAATAGTCCTTGATCGCGAAGAGCGGATCTTCGCCGAAGTCGGAGTGGGTCTTGCTTTGGTAGCTGCCGTTGAGCGTGGTGCGAAAATCGATCGTGCTCGAGAGCGGCACGGTCAGCACGGCGGTGCCGCTGGTCGAGAACTTGGGGGCGAACGAGAAGTCCGAGCCGGAGAAATCGGTGGGGATGCCGGCCGCATTGGCGCCGGTATAGTCCTTGACCCGGGTATCGAGATAAGTTGCGTTCCAGTTGAGCGACAACTCGGGGATGGGCTGGAGCACGATCTCCCCGTCGATGCCCCATGCGCGCGACCTGGGAATGTTCACCAGCCGCTGCAGCGCGCCGAAAGTCGGGTCGGGGACGTAGGAACTGAACTGCTTGTCGGTATAGTCGTAATAGAAGCCGGTGACGTTGATCTGCGCGCGATGGCCCCACAGGCCAAGACGTGCGCCCAACTCGTAGGCGGTCAGTTTCTCCTGCGAGGCCGGGGTGAACTGCACCGCGCGGTTGGCCGGAACGATGGGGATGTTGCCCGACTTGATGCCGCGTGCGACCGAGGCGAACAGCAGGCTGTCGTCGCTCGGCTCGTATTGCAGCGCGAGGCGACCCGAGAAGTTGTTCTGGCTGAGCTGCGAATGGACTTCGTGGTCGGTATTCGTCACTGGATCGTAAGTGGTGCACCCGCCCTTGATCACTTCCGGGGCAATCACGCCGTATGTCGAGAAGATGATCGCGCGTGCAGTGGTGTTGACGATAGGCAGGTAGTTGCCGTTGACCTCGGTCGAGCAGCCGTCGAGCTCGGTCTTGTCGATGCCCAGGCGCATGCCTCCGCTCAGCTTGAGGCGCGCGCCCAGCTCGACCTCGCCGTTCATGAAGGCGCTCATCGTCTCGGCCTTGCCGCGCGAACGTCCGCCGCCCGCGCGAAAGGCGTTGACGACATCTGCGGCAGTGAAGCCCGAGGTGTTGAACACGGCATTGGCCACAGGGTCGGCAAGCAGGCCCAGCGTCGCGAGACGCAGGTAGCGCACCGAGGAGTTCTCGCCGATCAGGAACACGGTGTTCTCGTGCATCGTATCGTGCGCGAAGTAGCCGCCGATGGTCCAGTCGAAGCCGTCGCCATCGACCTCCGCGCGGACCTCCTGCTGGAACGACTTGATCGCGGCATCGTAGCGTGTGGCGATGATCTCGAACGGTGCGCCCGAAAAATCGACTACGTCCTTGCGCGAGAAGTCGTTGTAGCCGCTGATCGAGATGATGCGCAGGCGTTCGTTGGGGCTCCAGGTCAGGCGCAGTTGCGCCGAGAGGAAGTCGCTGTCGGCGCGCGGTGCGCCGATCCCGGGGGCCAGGCCAATCGTCTGGCCAAGCTGCTCGGTGGTGTTGAAACCGGCATCGCGTGCGCGGCTCGGCTGGTAGTTCTCGAGGTAGTCGAGCAATCCGGGGACATTGGCATCGCCGGGGCCGAAACTGGGCGATCCGAGCGAGAGGCGGTTGGTGAGGTTGAGGCTGATCGCCTGTCCGGCCTGCGTGTCCGACCGGTCGCGCCAGCCCGAGAGCGAGGCATAGGCGGAAAAGTCGCTGCCCGGCTCGAACAGGAGCGATACGCGGCCAGCGAGCCGGTCCTTCTCGCCGAGCCTGTCCCCGCGCAGCTGGTCGACCTGCCAGCCCTTGTCGCTGTTCTCCCAGCGGCCCGACACGCGCAGTGCGGCGACGTCGCCGAGCGGCAGGTTCACCATGCCCTCGAGGTTGTATGTCTGATAGTTGCCGAACTCGCCCTGAATTCGGCCGGCAAACGTATCCAGCTGCGGCTTGGCGGTGATGAAATCGATCAGGCCCGCCGTCGTGTTGCGCCCGTAGAGCGTGCCCTGCGGGCCCTTGAGGACCTCGACCCGCTCAAGATCGAAGATCGGCCCACCCGCCATGGAAGGGTAGGGATAGGCGAGCTCGTCCTGGTAGATCCCGACGGTCGAGGTCGCGGTGATGTTCACGGTGTTGAACCCGATCCCGCGCAAGGTGAAGATGGGAACGCCCGAATAGGCCGGGGCGACACTGAGACCGGGCACGGCGGTCGCCAGCGAATTGACGTCATCGATGCGCAGGTCCTTGAGCGCGGACTGGCCAAGCGCCTGCACGGCCAGCGGCACCTCGTAGATGCTCTGGCTTTTGCGCTGGGCGGTGACGATGATTTCGGGCATGCTAGGCTGGCTCGCCGATCCTTCGTCACGATAGTCCGGCGGCTGGTCCTGCTGTTGAGCGAGGGCCGGTTCGCTTGGGACGAGAGCTGCCGCGAAGGCTGCAAGGGCGGTGCTGCTGGCAAGTGCCTTTCTGCGCATTATGTTTCCCCTCTCCTGCTGCTCTGCTCGTTTTTCGAGTCTGGCGCACTTATTATTTACTTGCATAATTACATGCTGTATCAGGCAGCAACAGCTATCGGATCTGACAGGGGTACGGTGCCGAACGAAGAACTGGCAGACCTGGCGCAGCAGTTGCGCATGACCGGCAGGGAACTGGACTTGCCGCTGGTGGCGACGTGTGCCGACATCAGCTCTGCTCGGCCCACGCTCGATGCGCAGGGCATCCCCGTCGCCAGCCGCTTCGATTTCACCGATGTCGGCGCGGGCTATTGGAACGAGGGGGACCTGGCCTTGCGCAATGCGATCGTCGCCATGATCCGCCACCTTGGCGAGCCGTTCTACTACCGGGACGGAACCGTCGGTGGCTGGCGGCCGATCCGGGTGACCGACAAGCTTGCACAACAGGCGCAGCGTGCGAACTATGCCGTGCGCAGCGCGATCGTGGTGCCCGTGCGCCTGCCGTGCAGCGTGCTGGGGGCGGTGGTCTGGGCGACCGACCGGCCGGGCGGCGACGTCGCCACGCGCTTCGCGCAGCATGCACTCATGCTTCACGGACTCGCGACGCGCTTCGTTGCGGCCTGCGACAACATCGCCCATGGCACGCCCGAGATCGGCCCGTGCACGCTGACGCGGCGCGAGGTGCAATGCCTCAAGCTCGTAGCGGCGGGCAAGACAGACGGCGAGATCGCAACGATCCTCGGCCTCGCGAGCCCGACGGTGCGGTTTCACATGAAGAAGGCCAGCGCCAAGCTGGAGGAAACGGGCCGCCTGCGTACCGCGCAGCGGGCCATAGAACTGGGATACGTCTCCTCCCGCCTGTGACGGGGACGGTCCACTGAATAGAGATGGTCGGGCCTGCGCGGGCAGGTGCCGGGGAGGTAGAAGTGGCAAGTACGAAGACCGAGGGCGCCAGGCGCAAGGCAGGGCGACGCAAGAAGGAGGACAAGGCCTCGACCGCGGACCTGTTGCTCGACGCGACCAGCGAATTGATGGTCGAGCGCAATTCTGCAGAAGTGACCTTTGCCGACATCGCCGAGCACTCCGGGCTCAATCCTGCGCTGATCCGCTATCATTTCGGCAGCAAGGCAGGGTTGTTCATGGCCTTGCTCGAGCGCGACGCGGGCGGCACCTTCCACAATCTCGAGACGCTGGTCGCCGCCGACATGCCGGCCGACCAGAAATTGCGGCACCACGTCTTCGGGGTGATCAAGACATACTGGCGCTACCCTTACATGAACCGGCTGGTGGCCGCGCTTTCGCTGGAGAGCGATTCGGAGGCCGCACGCTTCATCGCCGAGCGCTTCACGAGGACCCTTTCCGAGGCGCAGCGCCGCATCCTCGAGCAGGGAGAGCGAGAAGGCCTGTTCCGGAAGATCGATCCGACCTTGTTCTACTTCTCGGTGATTGGTTCGTGCGACCACCTGTTCACCGCGCGCCACTCGCTCAAATTCGCTTTCGGCGTCGAGGAAATCGATGACGATCTGCGGATACGTTACTCGGATCATGTGGCTTCGATCCTGCTGGACAGCGTCATGGTGTGAGGCAGGGCGGGCTGACGCTACAGGCTTGCCAGTCGTTTATTAATTGAGTAAATAAATAAAAAAGAGATTGCAGATTCGATCCATGACATAAACAGATCGGGGAACGACGATGGGAGACGTCCGGACTCAAGCAAGCGCGCGCGGAACGCGTGCCCCCGAAGGGGGCGCGGCGCAGGCAGTCGATTTCGATCGCATGCCGTGTCTGGGCGACATACCCGCCTATTTCGCGAGGGTCCGACCCGGTTCGGCGGCAATGCTGTTCGAAGGGAGGCCGACAAGTTGGAGCGTGCTCGACCAGCGCGCCGCTCAGGTGGCCCGTGCATTGATCGGTCAGGGGCTGAAGCCGGGCGACACAGTCGCCTTCATCGGCAAAGGCAGCGATCGCTTCTTCGAACTGTTGTTCGGCGCGGCGAAGGCCGGTATCGCGCTCGTCCCCCTGCAATGGCGCCTTGCGGTTCCCGAAGCGCAGTCGATCCTGCGCCATTGCGCGCCGCGCCTGCTGTTCGTCGAGCGAGACCAGTTCGATGCGCTCGAGCACTATCGGGCACTGCTCCCCGAAGATGGCTGCATCGCGATGGCCCCGGCGGGGGCGCACACGCCCTGCACCGCTTTCGAGAGCTGGCTCGCGCAGGCCACGGACACGCTCGACCTGCCCGATGTCGACGCCCGTGCGGTCGCGCTCCAGCTCTACACTTCGGGAACGACCGGCGAGCCCAAGGGCGTGATGCTCAGCCATGCCAACATCCTTGCCGGCCGGCGCGATGCGATGCGGGCGGGTATGGACTGGAACGAATGGCGGGCAGGCGATGTCAATCTCGTTGCCCTGCCGATGGGCCATATCGGCGGCGTCGGCTGGGCGATCGTTGGCTTCTTCAACGGGGCAACGACGCTGATCCATGCCGAGTTCATGCCCGACGCCTTCATCGCGGCGCTCGAACACGAAGGTGTGAGCAAGACCTTTCTCGTGCCGACCGCGATCCAGATGCTGTTGTCGCGCCCGGCTATTGCCGGTTGCACGTTCCCGCAGCTGCGCACGATGCTCTACGGGGCCAGCCCGATCGCGCTCGACCTGCTGCGCGAAGCGACCGCGGTATTCGGCTGCGAGTTCGTCCAGCAATACGGCATGACGGAGACTTGCGGCACGATCGTCTACCTGCCGCCCGAAGATCACGATCCCGCAGGGAACGAGCGCATGCGTGCCGCCGGACTGGCCATGCCCGGGGTCGAGCTGCGTGTAGTCGAGCCCATCGCGCGCACCGTTCTGCCTCCCCGCGAAGTGGGTGAGGTCGAGACACGCTCGGTCGCCAACATGCTCGGCTACTGGAACGATCCCGACAGGACGGCCCAGGTCATGGATGCAGATGGCTGGCTGCGCACGGGCGATGCGGGCTACCTCGACGAGGACGGCTACCTCTACATCTGTGATCGCTTCAAGGACATGATCTGTACCGGGGCGGAGAACGTCTATCCCGCCGAGGTCGAGAACGCGATCTACGGTCATCCGGCAATTGCAGAGGTTGCCGTATTCGGCGTGCCCGATGCGCGCTGGGGGGAGGCGGTCAAGGCGGTCGTTGTACTCAAGCCGGAGGCCGAGGCAACCGAGGCCGACATCCTCGCCTTCGCGCGGACCCGCATCGGCGGGCACAAGCTGCCCAAGTCGGTCGACTTCGCGGCAACCCTGCCGCGCACGCCTTCGGGAAAGGTCATGCGCCGCGCTTTGCGTGATCCTTACTGGGAAGGCCGCGAACGCGCCGTCAACTGACGGCGCGTTCGTGCGCTGGCGACGGACGCGGTCAGCGCGGGGGCATCCGGATCGCCCCGTCGAGGCGAACCGATGCAGCGTTGAAATAGGTCGTCTCGACCATGCACAGGGCCAGCGCGGCGAACTCCTCCGGCTGGCCGAGGCGTCTCGGGAAAGGTACCGAGGCGGCAAGCGCTTCGATTACCTGCGGGGGCGCGGCATTCATCAAAGGTGTGTCGAAGAGGCCGGGCAGGATCGCGTTCACCCGGATGCCCTCGCTCATCAGGTCGCGTGCGATCGGCAGGGTCATGCCCTGGATCGCAGCCTTGGAGGCCGAATAGGCTGCCTGCCCGACCTGCCCGTCCTCTGCCGCTGCGGAGGCGGTGTTGACGATCACGCCGCGCTCGCCGTCGACGAGTGGATCGAGCGTGAGCATTCCTGCTGCGCTGAGCGCGATGCAGGTGAAGGTGCCGTGCAGGTTTATCGCAATGGTGCGTTCGAACACATCGAGCGGAAAATGGCCGATCGTGCCGTCCTTGCGTGAGCGCGAGGCGGTCTTGAAGGCGCTGCCGGTGCCGGCGCAGTTGACGAGGATGCGCTCCTGTCCATGCGCGTCGCGTGCTTTCGCGAAACCGGCCTCGACCTCGTTGCGCGCGGTGACGTCGACCCGGCAGAACGTCCCGCCGATCTCGCGCGCCAGTGCCTCGCCGGTCTCGGCCTGCAGGTCGAAGATCGCCACTTGCGCGCCGCGAGCTGCGAGTGCGCGGGCGGTGGCGGCGCCAAGGCCCGAGGCACCGCCGGTGACCACGGCGGCTATCGAAGTGTCGATGTGCATCTCGGTGCTCCCTTCATAGACGTTCGACGATGGTGACATTGGCGATGCCGCCGCCCTCGCACATGGTCTGCAATCCGTACTTCTTGCCGTGGGTGCCCAGCGCATGGACGAGCGTCGCCATGAGCTTGGTGCCGCTCGCGCCGAGCGGATGACCAAGCGCGATGGCGCCGCCATGGACGTTGAGCCGGGCCGGATCCGCACCGGTGTGCCTGAGCCAGGCGAGCGGAACCGAGGCGAAGGCTTCGTTGACCTCGAACAGGTCGATGTCGTCGAGCGTGAGCCCCGCGCGCGACAGCGCCCTTTCGGTCGCGAAGAGCGGCTCCTCGAGCATGATCACCGGGTCGCCGGCCGTGACGGTGAGATTGTGAATCCGTGCGATCGGCTCGAGGCCGAAGGTGCTGAGCGCGCGTTCCGAGACGATCAGCACTGCCGAGGCCCCGTCGCATATCTGGCTGGCGTTGGCCGCGGTGATGACCCCGTCGGGTGACAGTGGTTTGACCGAGCCGATGGCGTCCAGGGTGACATCGAAGCGGATGCCTTCGTCACGTTCGTGCATCATGGGACCATCCGGTGTGTCCACCTCCAGCGCTATGATCTCCTTTTTGAAGTGTCCGGCCTGCGTCGCGGCGATGGCCTTCTCGTGGCTGTGCAGCGCAAAGGCGTCGAGGTCGTCGCGGCTGAAGCCATGTTTGGCAGCCATCGCCTCTGCGCCCGTGAACTGGCTGAAGACGATGCCCGGGTAGCGCTCCTCTTGGCGCGGGGACTTGGGAATGCCGAACCCGGCTTCGGCAAAGAGTGACATGGTCGCCCCCATGGGAACGCGGGTCATCGATTCCACGCCCGCTGCGATGACCACGTCCTGCGTTCCCGAAAGCACTGCCTGTGCTGCGAAGTGCATGGCCTGCTGGCTGCTGCCGCATTGCCGGTCGATGGTCACGGCAGGTACCGATTCGGGAAGCGCGGAGGCGAGTACGGCATTGCGGCCCACGTGCATCGATTGCTCTCCGCCCTGAGTGACGCAGCCCATGATCACGTCCTCGATCCCGGCCGGATCGATGCCCGAGCGCGCGACCAGCGCATCGAGTGTGGCGCCGGCCATGTCTGCGGGATGCCATCCGGAAAGGACGCCTTTCCTGCGCCCTCCAGCGGTGCGTACGGCATCGACGATATAGGCGGTCTCGCTGGCCAAGTTCGCTCTCCCTTGCTGTTGATCCGGTACGGTTGTCCGGGCCCGTCTGCATTGCTTCGGAAAGCGTATCACGAAAATTAATCAGTTGAACAACTAAAAAATGTGCGTAGCTTCTTGGCGTGGCGGGCGGAGACTGCTTTGCGGTCCAAATTCCTTGTCGGCATCGTCGTAATCGACGGGTGGGGAGCGGATCGCAGGGGGACATGAAGGGAAGAACACACGATGCATGCGGAGATGACCTACGAGCAGATCACGTTCTCGGTCAGCGAGCGGATCGCCACCATCACGCTCGCCCGCCCCGACAAGCTCAATGCCTATACGATCCGGATGATGGAGGAGCTGCTCGACGCTTTCGACCGGGTCGATCGCGATGACGAGATCGGGGCCGTGATCGTGACCGGGGCGGGAGCGCGCGCGTTCTGTGCAGGGGCGGACCTCGAGATGGGAGCGGCCACTTTCGAGGGAACTTCGGGGCCCGGCTCGCCGATCCGTGCCGACGGTTCTATCGACTATGCCAGCGAAAGTGCCCGCGATTATGGTGGGCGCCTGTCCCTGCGCATCTTTGCCTGCCTCAAGCCGGTGATCGGCGCGATCAACGGTGCAGCTGTCGGTATCGGCGCCACGATGCTCCTTCCGATGGACTTTCGCATTGCCGTACCCGGTGCGCGCCTTGGCTTCGTCTTCGTGCGGCGCGGGATCGTGCCCGAGGGGTGCTCGGCCTGGTTCCTGCCGCGCATCGTCGGCGTTGCCAAGGCGCTCGACTGGACGATGACCGGACGCCTTGTATCCGCGGACGAGGCAATGGCGGTGGGCGCAATCAACGAGATCGCGCCGGAGGGGGAGCTGCTTGCGAGGGCACGGGCTCAGGCACTGGCGTGTATCGGGCAATCCGCGCCGGTTTCGATTGCTCTGACGCGCCAGATGATGTGGCGCGGGCTGGGCATGGCGCACCCGATGGAGGCGCACCGGGTGGAGAGCCGGGGCGTGCTGGCGCGCGGGCGCAGCGCCGATGCGCGCGAAGGGGTCACCGCCTTCATCGAGAAGCGCGAGGCTCGTTTCCCCGAGACTGTCTCGCACGACATGCCCGACTACTTTCCCTGGTGGCAGGACCCCGCCTATGGCTGAGGGCCTGTTCAGCCCCGAAGAGCCTAGAGGGCCCGGCCGATCACCTCCTTCATGATCTCGCTGGTGCCGCCGTAAATGCGCGAGACGCGTGCATCGCGCCAGAGCCGGGCAATGGCATACTCGTTCATGTAACCGGCCCCTCCATGCAGCTGCAGCGCCGCGTCGCATACCCGGTTCTGCAGTTCGGAATGGAACAGCTTGGCCGCCGCGGCTTCCTCTATGGTGAGTTCGCCCGCGACATGGCGCGCTATCGCCCAGTCGAGGTGTGCCCAGCCGACCTGCAGTTGCGTTGCCATCTCGGCCAGCGTGAAGCGGGTCGCCTGAAAATCGAGGATCGCCTTGCCGAAGGCGCGCCGTTCGCGGGTGAAGGCCAGCGCCTCGTCGAAGGCGCGCTGGGCCGCGGCCTGTGCGCCGACGGCGATTGTCAGGCGTTCCTGCGGAAGTTGCTGGACGAGATAGGAGAACCCGCGCCCCGCCGTGCCGATGAGGTTGCTTGCGGGGACGCGCACGTTCTCGAAGAAGAGCTCGGAGGTATCGGAGGAATGCTGTCCGATCTTGTCGAGGTTGCGCCCGCGCGCGAAGCCCGCCCGTTCGGCTTCGACGAGGATCAGCGATGTACCCTTGGCGCCGAGTGCCGGGTCGGTCTTGGCGACGACGATGACGAGGTCGGCGTGCTGCCCGTTGGTGATGTAGGTCTTCGAGCCGTCGACGATATAGTCGCTGCCCTCGGCTCGCGCGGTGGTGCGGATGGCCTGCAGGTCCGAGCCGGTCCCGGGCTCGGTCATGGCGATGGCGACCACCGCCTCGCCCGAGATCATGCGCGGCAGCCATTTCTCTTTCTGCTCTTCGCTGCCGTAATGCGCGATGTAGTCGGCAGTGACGTCGGACTGCAGCGTGATCCCGGCAGAAGACCCGGCATAGGCCAGTTCCTCGCCGATGATCGCATTGTAGCGAAAGTCGAGGCCGAGACCGCCATATTGCTCGGGGACGCCGGGGCAAAGCACGCCTGCCTCACCGCAAGCGCTCCAGAACGACCGGTCGATGATTCCGGCCTCTTCCCAGCGATCGAGATGGGGCAGGAGGTGCACTGCGAAGAACTTGCGCACCTGATCGCGGAACAATGCGTGGTCGGCATCGTAGATCGTGCGGCGCGCGGTATCGAGCTGGCGGGTTTGGGACATGGGCGGGTGTCCTCCTTTCAGGCGTTGCTCGGAATCTTGCCGGGCGCGAATTCGTGCAGGGCGCTGCCCTCGCTGGCGAGGCGCGACAGCAGCGCGCAGGGTGTCTCGCCCATGGCCTCGAGTGCTGCGACGATACGGGGGAGGCCATGGTCGTCGGCCCAGAACATCGGTCCGCCGGTATATGCGGGCCAGCCGTAGCCGGTGACGAGCGCGACATCGATGTCCGAGGCGCGCAGTGCGATTCCTTCCTCGAGTAACCGCGCACCTTCGTTGACCACCGGAAGCAACAGCCTCTCGACGATTTCTTCATGGGAGAAGGGTTGCATGGCGATCCCGCTGGTCTGCTGGAACTCGCGTACGAGCGTCTCGACCTGCGGCGAAGGCGTCGCCCGGCGCTTGTCGTCGTAGTCGTAGAAGCCGGCGCGGCGCTTCTGGCCCCAGCGGCCGCGTTCGCACAGGACTTCGGTGATGGTGGAGGAGCTGCTGGTCGCCGCATCCCACCCGATCACGTCCAGCCCGACGAGGTCGAGCATCGCGAAGGGGCCCATCGCGAAACCGTAATCGCGCATCGCCGCATCGACTTCCCAGGGCATCGGGCCTTCGAGGATGAGCGCGCGGGCTGCATCCATGCGCGGGGTCATCATGCGGTTGGCGATGAAGCCGTCACACACCCGGGCGAGCACCGCTACCTTGCGGATCCGGCGCGCCAGCGCCATCGCGCTCGCAACGACATCGGGTCCGGTCTTTGCCCCGCGCACGACTTCGAGCAGTCGCATGACGTTGGCAGGCGAGAAGAAGTGCAGCCCGATGACGTCGGGCGCTCGTGCGGTGACGGCGGCAATCGCATCGAGATCGAGGAAGCTCGTGTTGGACGCGAGAATCGCCCCGGGGCGTGCGATCGCGTCGATCTTGGCAAAGACCTCCTGCTTGAGCGCCATGTTCTCGAACACGGCCTCGATCACGAGGTCGACCTCGGCGAGATCGGCCATGTCCAGCGAGGTGGTCAGTCGGTCCATGCGCTGCTCGAGTGTGGCCTGATCGATCCTGCCCTTGTCGCGCGAGGCCTCGTAATTGCTGCGGATGGCGGCGAGCCCGCGTGCGAGGGCCTCTTCCTCGCGCTCGACCAGCACGACGGGCAGGCCGGCATCGAGAAATGTCATGGCAATGCCGCTGCCCATCGTTCCCGCGCCGACCACGCCGACATGCGCGATCGGGCGCGGGGGCGTATCGCGCGGCAGGTCGGGGATACGCGTGCACTGGCGTTCGGCGAAGAAGAGGTAGCGCATCGCGGCCGACTGACGACCCGCGATGAGTTCGCCATAAAGCTGCGCCTCGCGCTGCATACCTTGTTCGAAGGGCAGCGTCACGGCGGCCTCTACCGCGCGGACAATGGCCTCGGGCGCGGTGTAACCCTTGAAGGCGCGGGCGTTGTCGCGGCGAAAGCGGGCGAACAGCTGCGCATCGTGGGGCAGGGCCAGACCCTCGGTGCGATCGCGAACCCGCACGGGCGCAGATCCTTCGTGTGCCTTGCCGCGGGCGAAGCGGATCGCGCCGTCGAGCAGGTTTTCTTCGATCAGCGCGTCGAGCAGTCCCATGGCCTCGGCCCGCGCAGCCGGGACCGGCTTGCCGAAGGCCATCATCGCCAGCGCCGCCTCGGCCTCGACGATCCGGGGCACGCGCTGCGTCCCGCCCGCACCCGGAAGCAGGCCGAGTGCGACTTCCGGGAGGCCGACCTGCGCCGATGGCGAGGCTACCCGGTAATGGCAGCATAGCGCGGTCTCGAGGCCGCCTCCCAGCGCGGTTCCGTGGATCGCGGCAACGGTCGGTTTCGGGCAAGCCTCGATCACGTCGAGCACGGCATGCAGGCCGGGCGCGTCGAGGTCGGGGTGGTCGAATTCACGGATGTCGGCGCCTGCAATGAAGGTCCGTCCGGCGCAGGCGAGGACCACGGCTCTGGCTGCCGGATCATTGGCAGCACGGGTGAAGCCTTCGAGCAGCCCGCGCCTGACGTCGCCGCCCAGTGCGTTGACGGGTGGCGAATCGATCAGGATCAGCGCGACCTCGTCCCGGCACGCGTAGGCGGTCACCTGATTGAGTTGTTCCAGGCCGTCAGGCCGTACCTCGAGCCTTTCCCCGTTTGCCATCGCCGAACTCCCCTCTTGATTTAGTTAGTCAGATAAATAACACTGATCGAGGTTTTGGCAAGGCAGGTCCGGTCGAAAGCCCGGCGCGGCAGGCAGAACGCAGTCGGCACCGTTCGTTTCGCGGGCCGGTCGACCAGGGAGGGCGCGGCGATGATACAGACACGCTTCACGCACGAATTCGGGATAGAGCACCCGATCGTGCAAGGCGGGATGATGTGGGTGGGGACAGCCCCGCTGGTCGCGGCGGTGGCCGATGCCGGAGCGCTGGGTTTCCTGACTGCTCTGACCCAGCCGACGCCCGAGGCACTGGTGCGTGAGATCGAGCGCACCCGTGCGATGACCGCGCGGCCCTTTGGCGTCAACCTGACGATCCTGCCTTCGCTCAACCCGCCGCCCTACGCCGAATATCGCGCTGCGATCATCGAGGCGGGCGTGGGCATCGTCGAGACCGCGGGGCACCGGCCTGCGGAGCATGTCGCGCACTTCAAGGCGCACGGGATCAAGGTGATCCACAAGTGCACCGCGGTACGCCATGCGCTTTCGGCGCAGCGCATGGGGGTCGATGCGGTCTCGATCGACGGCTTCGAATGTGCCGGACATCCCGGCGAGGACGATGTGCCGGGGCTGGTGCTGATCCCGGCCGCGGCCGAGCGGCTCTCGGTGCCGATCCTCGCAAGCGGCGGCTTCGGCGACGGGCGTGGACTGGTGGCCGCGCTCGCACTCGGTGCCGGAGGGATCAACATGGGTACCCGCTTTTGCGCCACGCGCGAGGCGCCGATTCACGACAGCTTCAAGCATGCGCTGGTGGCGGGCGACGAACGCGCGACGCAGCTCATCTTTCGCAGTTATCGCAACACCGCGCGGGTGGCGCGCAACCTGATCTCCGAGCAGGTCGTCGAGGCCGAGGCGGCAGGGCGCCCCTTCGAGGACATAGCGCATCTGGTGAAGGGCCTGCGTGGACGAGAGGGGCTCGAAACGGGCGACCTCGACCACGGGATATGGACCGCAGGCATCGTGCAGGGGCTCATCCACGACGTGCCGAGCGTGGCCGAATTGGTAGCGCGGATCATCGACGAGGCCACGAGCCTGATCGAAGGCAGGCTTGCGGGCATGATTGGACGCGGCGCGCACGTCCGTGCAGGGGTGGCCTGACCATGGATCTTGACTGGAGCGAGGAAGAAGAGGCCTTTCGCCGTGAGGTCCGGGCCTTCCTGAGGGACAATCTCGATGAGGACCTTGTCGCGGCGGGGCATCTTGCGACAAGCGTCTATCCCGATCACGCGGCCAGCATGCGCTGGCAGGCGATCCTGGCCGCAAGGGGCTGGGCCGCGCCGCACTGGCCGGTGGAACATGGCGGTCAGGACTGGAGCGCGGCACAGCATTACATCTTCGAAAGCGAGCGCATCGCGGCGGGTGCGCCCGCGCTTTCCCCCATGGGCATCCACATGGTTGCGCACGTCATCGTGCGCTACGGCAGCGAGGCGCAGAAACGCTGGTTCCTGCCCCGGATACTGAGTGGCGAGGTGTTCTTCTGCCAGGGCTATTCCGAGCCGGGCGCGGGCTCCGATCTCGCTGCCCTGCAGCTTTCCGCCCGCGCCGAGGGCGATGTCTTCGTTCTCAACGGTTCGAAGATTTGGACAACGCACGCGACCGAGGCGAACTGGATGTTCGCGCTGGTGCGTACCGCGCGTGAGGACAGACCGCAAAAGGGTATCACCTTTCTCCTGCTCAAGATGGACGCCCCCGGCATCAGCGTGCGCCCGATGCTGATGGCTTCGGGCGAGGAAGTACAATCGCAGGTATTCTTCACCGATGTACGGGTGCCGCGAGAAAATGTTCTGGGCGAGGTCGGACAGGGCTGGTCGGTTGCAAAGTACCTGCTCGAGTTCGAACGCGGTGGAAGTGCCTATGCACCCGACCTTGAGGTGCGTGCGCGCCGACTAGCAGAATTTGCTGCCGAGCGGCCTGGGGGCGGCGGCTGCGCTCTCATCGACGATCCGCTCTTCGCCGGTCGGCTGGCGGCCCTGCGCGCGCGCATCGCGGTGCTGGGCACGTTGGAGCTACGTCTGTTGTCGCGGGCGGGGCGCGGCGAGAGCCTGGGGGCGCTGTCCTCGATGATGAAGGTGCTCGGTACCGAGACCGCCCAGACCTTGACCCGACTGACGCTGGAAGCGGCCGGGCCGCGCGCGCTTGCCTATCAGCCCCACGCAGTGCGGCCCGGCGGGCCGGTGCCGTTCCACGAGGTGCCGCCGGACGGCAAGGTCTTGGGAGAGGCTTGGCAAGCGCTGGCGCCCTTGCGCTATTTCAACGAGCGCGCAGGCTCGATCTACGCTGGTTCCAACGAGATCCAGCGCAACATCCTCGCGCGCTCGGTCATCGGGGTCTGAAATAGAGAGGTGGCGTTGCGGGGCTGCGCTTCAGGCCGCGCGCAGGGCGCGTGCGCATGCACCGGAGAGCTGATCGATTGAACCCAGTTGCTGGATGATCGCGGTTGCCCGGCGGAATAGGTGGCTGATCGCCAGTTCATCGGTCAGCCCCATTGCGCCATGCAGCTGCACCGCGCTCTCGCCGACGAAGCGCAGTGCTTCGCCGGTGACCAGTGCCGCCGCGGTGAGGGCCTGACGGCGCGCCGGTTGCGGCTTGTCGAGACTGAGCGTCGCCAGGTGGCAGGCAGAGGTGGCCAGTTCGACTTGCATCAGCATGTCGACCAGCCGGTGCTGGATGACCTGAAAGTTCGACAGGGGCTGTCCGAACTGGCGGCGCTGGCGTGTATAGGCGACGGTGTCTTGGTGGAGGCGTCCCACCACGCCGACGGCCTCGCTGCAAAGGGCTGCCAGCCAGGCCTCGTGTGCACGTTCGAGCGCGGGGTAGGCCATGCCGGCTGGCCCCACCAGCGCCGAGGCGGGCGCGCGAACCGCTGCAAGCTCGATGTCGCAACACGCGCGATCGTCGATCATGCGCATGGGATGGAGGGTCACGCCGACCGTTGCCCGTGGTAGCGCGAAGAGCGAGATCCCGGCTTCGTCGCCCGCAGATCCATCGGTCCGTGCCGAGACGAGGAGCGTGTCGGCCTCGCCCGCACCGATGCTCAGGGCCTTCGTGCCGTCGAGTTGCCAGCCATCACGCGTTGGCATGGCGGTGCATCCGACATTTGCATGGCCGCAGGACGATCCAGACTCGGCGTGCGCGAGGGCGTGGCGTTTGCTCCCTTCGATCAGGGGGGCGAGATGCTCTTGAGCGCCCAGCTCGGCAAGCAGGCTGCCACATAGCACGATCGCCTCGTTCCACGGTTCGCAGGCGAGTGCTGCGCCGAGCGCTTCCATCACGATCATCGCTTCGACCGGCCCGCCGCCGTGGCCTCCGGTCTCGAGCGGGAAAGGTGCGCCTGTCAGCCCCATCTCAACCAGTCCCGGCCAGAGTGTGGGTCCGGCGCAGCCGCGTAATGCGCGGCATCGTGTGTCGAAATCGTAGTGGTCGGCAAGATAGCGCTCGAGAGTGTCCTTGAGGATCGATTGCTCTTCGCTCAACTCGAAATTCATGATGGTGTCCTCCGCACTGCGCTTGACAAGGGGCAGGATGGAGTATCTTGTTTAGTCAAACAAGTAACAAATGCCTCGGCGGGTGGAACTTGCCCCCTCAGGGTTCGTTGGAAGGGGCTGGACGTAACGGGAAGGGACTGATCGATGCACCAGGAACGCGGACTGGCCGGGCGCACCATGATGATCACAGGCGGCTCGTCGGGACTCGGCGCACATGTGGCCCGCGTCGCGGCAAAGTGTGGTGCTCGCGTGGCGCTTGTCGCGCGGCGAGAGGCGGCGCTGCACGAGCTCGTTGCGCAAATCGGCGAGGCGGGGGGCGAGGCGATGGCCGTGCCCGGTGATGTCGCTGACGAGGAGCAGATGCTTGGTGCCTTCGACCAGATCGAGGCGCGTTGGGGGACGGTGAACGCAGTGCTGGTCAACGCCGGGATCAATCGCAGCGGACGTGCGCTCGATCTTGCCATGGCGGATTTCGACGCGGTCTTCGCGACCAATGTGCGCGGCGCCTTCATTACTGCCCGCGAAGCCGCGCGGCGCATGGTCGCTGCCGGGTGCGCACCCGAGGGGCGGATCGTCCTCATTTCGTCGATTACGGCGCAGACGCAGGACAATGGTCTGGTCGCCTACAGTGCCGCCAAGGCCGCGGTCAGCCACCTCGGGCGGCTTCTGGCGAAGGAGTGGGTGCGCACCGGTCCCAACGTCAACGTGGTCTCGCCGGGCTATTTCGAGTCCGAACTGGCGGGAGACTGGTTCGAGACCGAGGCCGGGCAGCGTAAGGTCGCAGCCATGCCACGTCGTCGCCTGATGGACGAGGCGGCGCTCGACGCGACCCTGCTTCACCTGCTTGGCGATGCCAGCGCTCCGATCACGGGCGCGGACATCCGTATCGATGATGGCCAGACCCTGTGAGGGGGCTCTAAGTTCCGGTCACGCTGCACTGCAACATCAATGTTGCGCGAATTTTGCTCTTACGTGTTCAATTCATATGGAAATATGCATTCTGATGGCATAACCTGTCGCTACACCTTCGGGACAAGAACCGGCTTTTTGGGAGATTTGCCATGTTCGAGGAAAGCGACGTTGCATCGGGCGACAAGGCCATGATCCTGTTGCAGAGCCTCATCTGCTATTTGCGCGAGAAGAATGTGCTCTCGCGCGCCGACATCGAAGAGCTGCGCGATCGCGTCGAGGCGCGAATCGCTGACGCCGAGGCCGAGGCGGAAGTGCAGGCGGCGCTGCCGTGCAAGGCGGCGATCGCCAAGGCAGCCGCAGAGGACATGCGCGACCTCGATGAATATTGCGGCAAACGTTACGGGGGCAAGCACCGCCGCCACGTGAACTGAATTTCGGGCCCTGAATTACGAGCAAGGCCTCATCCGATTCTCCGGGTGGGGCCTTGTTGCATATGGGGGGGCTAGAGGCAGGCGTGTCCCTCGGGCAGCGTCGAAAGCCTGTCGATCTCCTTTTTCAGCAGATCTGCCGCGTAAGTGCGGAAGGTATCGGCATCGAGGCCGGGGATCAGTTCCTCGCCCGCCAGTACGCCCCAGCACAAGACCAGCGAGAGGTCGCAGATACGCACCTTGCAGGCCTGCGTCGCGCCCGGGATGAGTGCGTCGAGCGCCATGCCAAGAACCCGTCGGAACCTTTCCAGCGTATCCGCGTTCAGTTGCGCGATCAGCGGGTTGCGGCCCGTCTCGGCGAGAATCTCGACCAGCATCCGCCTGTTCTCGAATTCAGACTCCTTCACCAGAAGGTGTTCGATCCAGCTTCGGATGGCGGCATGGTCACCGGCAGCGATGGCCTGTTCGATGGTTTCCTCGGCAAGCCAGACCTGCAGGCTTTCCTCGCAGATCGCGGTGATGATCGCCTCCTTGTTGGCGAAGTCACGGTAGATCTGACCGACCGCGATTCCCGATTCGCGGGCGATCTGGGACATGCCGCTCTGATGAAAGCCCTGCTCGGCGAAAAGCCTGCGCGCGGTGCTCAGCAGATGCTGGCAACGCAGCTGCGAACGGCTTGTCGGATGGGGCTTCGAGGGGTGCTCTGCGCAATATGCGGCTTTGCTGTTGTCTTCCATGGTGCGCTGCAGTAGAGGCCTCGACAATTAATGAGTGAACGTTCGCTCACATCCATAGCATTGAATTGGCCCCCCGCGATGAAAAAATTGATTCCGGCTCTCGGATTGCTCCTCTCCGCTTGTGGAAGCGAGTCGCAACAACCTCCTGCCGGGCCTCCCGAGGTCGGTGTGATGACGGTTCGGAGCGAGTCTGTCTCACTGCGCACTGAATTGCCGGGACGTACCAATGCTTACGAGACCTCCGAGGTGCGGCCTCAGGTCAATGGGCTGATCCAGAAGCGCTTCTTCGAGGAAGGTGAGCGCGTTGGTGCGGGGCAGCCGCTCTATCGCATCGACTCTGCCCCTTACGAGGCTGCCGTGGCCAGCGCTCGTGCCGCATTGGCGCAGGCGCAGGCGACGATCGCCTCGACCGCCGCGCAGGCGCGTCGTTACGGCGAACTGGTCGAGATCAATGCGATTTCAAGGCAGGAGGCCGAGAACGCGCAGGCCGCCGCGGCGCAGGCTCGCGCCAGTGTTGCCGCCCAGCAGGCGGCACTGCGCAGCGCCCAGATCGACCTTGCCCGGACCACCATCCGCGCGCCGATCGCGGGCCGCGTGAACCGCTCGACCTATACCGTCGGTGCGCTGGTCTCCGCAGGGCAGGCCGATGCCCTGACCACGATCCAGCGGCTCGATCCGATCTACGTCGACATCCAGCAGTCGAGTGCGGACCTTCTGCGCCTGCGCAAGCAGATCATGAACGGCGATATTTCGCGCGATGGCGGGGATGCCCGCGTCCAGCTGCGCCTCGAGGACGGCAGCATCTATCCCGAGACCGGCACGCTCAAGTTCACCGAGGTCAGCGTCGATCCCGCGACCGGTAGCCAGGTCGTGCGCGCCGTGTTCCCCAACCGGCAAGGGCTGCTCATGCCCGGTATGTACGTGCGTGCCGAGCTGGTGCAGGGCACCAAGCGCGATGCGCTGGTCGTGCCGCAGCAGGCAGTCAGCCGTGACGAGAAGGGGCGCCCGGTGGTGCTCGTCGTCGACAAGCAGGGCAAGGTGGCACAGCGCGTTATCGAGACCCCGCAGACGGTCGGCACGAACTGGCTGGTGAGCAAGGGCCTCAAGGCGGGTGAGCGCATCATCGTCGAGGGGCAGCAGAATGCGCGTCCCGGCACCACGGTCAAGCCGGTCGCGATGAAGGGCGTTCCCGGCAAGGAGCAGGCCTCCGCAGGCGGCAAGCCCGCTGGCGAGCAGGCTGCGTCACCGTCGCAGGGCGAGGGGCGCTAAGACACCATGGCTAGGTATTTCATCGATAGGCCCATCTTCGCATGGGTCATCGCAATCGTTGCCATGATGGCGGGTATCCTCGCCATCCGCAGCCTGCCGGTTTCGCAGTTCCCCGAGATTGCGCCGCCAACGGTCACCATCAACGCCTCCTATCCGGGCGCGGATGCCGAGACGCTCGAGCAGACGACCACGCAGGTCATCGAGCAGCAGCTCACCGGCATCGACAATCTGCGCTACTTTTCCTCGACCTCGTCCTCGGCGGGCGTGGTCACGATCACCCTGACCTTCGAGCAGGGCACCGATCCCGACATCGCGCAGGTCCAGGTCCAGAACAAGCTTTCCGCCGCGCAGGCGCTGCTTCCCGAGGAAGTCCAGCGTCAGGGCGTGACGGTCGAGAAGTCGGCCGCCAGCTTCCTCGTCGTCGTCGGCATCTACTCCGAGGATGGCAGCCATAGCGCGAACGACCTGTCCGACTATGTCGCCAGCGACGTGCAGGACCCGGTCGCGCGCATCAACGGCGTGGGCGAGCTGATGGTCTTCGGCACCCAGTACGCAATGCGCGTATGGGTCGATCCGCTCAAGCTGCGCAGCTACAACCTCACCGTCAGTGACGTGCAGCAGGCCATCGCGGCGCAGAACGTCCAGGTCTCTGCCGGCCAGATCGGTGCGCTTCCCGCATCCAAGGAGCAGCAGCTCAACGCCACCGTCTCGGTGCAGTCGCGCCTGCAGACGCCCGACGAGTTCGAGGCGATCCGCCTGCGTACCAGCGAGGGCGGTGCGGTCGTGCGGCTGCGCGATGTCGGTCGCGCCGAACTGGGCGCGGAAAACTACGGCTTCGACGTCCAGTACAACGGCCATCCGGCATCAGGCTTCGGCGTGCGTCTCGCCTCGGGTGCCAATGCGCTCGACACCGTCGAGGCGGTCAAGGCCGAGGTCGCGCAGATTTCGAAGAAGTTCCCGTCGGACGTCAAGGTCGTCTACCCCTACGACACCACGCCGTTCGTGCGCCTTTCGGTCGAGCAGGTCATCCACACCCTCATCGAGGCGGTGGTGCTGGTGTTCCTCGTCATGTTCCTGTTCCTGCAGAACTGGCGCGCGACGATCATTCCCACCATCGCGGTGCCGGTGGTCCTGCTCGGGACCTTCGGGATCATGGCGGCGATGGGCTATACCATCAACCAGCTCACCTTGTTCGGCATGGTGCTGGCGATCGGCCTGCTCGTCGATGACGCGATTGTCGTTGTCGAGAATGTCGAGCGCCTGATCCAGACCGAGCATCTCTCGCCAAAGGATGCTGCGCGCAAGTCGATGGACGAGATCAGCGGTGCGCTGATCGGCATCGCCATGGTGCTTTCGGCGGTGTTCCTGCCGATGGCCTTCTTCGGCGGTTCGACCGGAGTCATCTTCCGCCAGTTCTCGCTGACGATCGTCTCCTCAATGGTGCTTTCGGTCGCGGTTGCACTGATCCTCACGCCGGCTCTTTGCGCCACTATCCTCAAGCCTCACGATCCGCAGAAGGATCAGGGCAACGGGCTGCTCGCGCGCTTCTTCCGCTGGTTCAACGAAAAGTTCGACCGTGGCACCGACAAGTACGAGAACGGCGTCAAGCGCACCGCGCGTGGCTGGAAGCGCTCGATGCTTATCTACGTGGTCGTGGTCGGCGGCGTGGCGCTGCTCTTCGCGCGCCTGCCCGGCGGCTTCCTGCCGGACGAGGATCAGGGCGTGGTGATGACGCAGGTCGTCGCGCCTCCGGGCTCGACCCTGCCGCGCACCGACCGTGCGGTCAGCCACGTGCGCGACTACTTCCTCAACACCGAGAAGAAGAACGTCGAGTCGATCTTCACGATCTCGGGCTTCTCGTTCATGGGGCAGGGCCAGAACACCGCAATCGCCTTCGTGCGCCTGCGCGACTGGGCCGAGCGCGACGGTGCCGAGAACGGTGCGGTGGGCATTGCCAACCGCGCGATGGGCGCCTTCTCGCAGTACCGCGACGCGATGATCTTCGCGCTGGTTCCGCCCGCGATCTCGGAACTGGGCAATGCGACCGGTTTCGACATGTGGCTGACCGACACCGGCGGGCTTGGCCACGAGCGGCTCAAGCAGACCCGCAACCAGCTCATGGGCGCGGCGATGCAGAGCGACAAGATCGCACAGGTCATGCCGATGAGCCTCGACGATGCCCCGCAGCTGGTCATCGACATCGACCAGGACAAGGCGCAGGCGCTGGGGCTCGACCTCTCGTCGATCAACAGCGATCTCTCGGCTGCCTGGGGCGGTGCCTACGTGAACGACTTCCTCGATCGCGGCCGCACCAAGCGGGTCTACCTTCAGGCCGACCAGGACTTTCGCGACTCTCCGGATGACCTGAAGGACTTCTACGTGCGCAATACGAGTGGGGAGATGGTTCCCTACTCGGCTTTCGCCACCGCATCGTGGAAGACGGCCCCGACCATGCTGACGCGCTACAACGGGCGTCCGGCGATGCAGCTGCAGGGCGGCCCGACGCCGGGTGTCAGCACCGGCGGGGCGATGACCGAGATGGAGCAGCTCCAGGCCGGTCTGCCGGAAGGCACCGAGCTGGAGTGGACTGGCCTTTCCTACGAGGAACAGCTCTCGGCAGGACAGGCGCCGGCGCTCTATGCGCTCTCGCTCTTCGTCATCTTCCTGTGCCTTGCCGCGCTCTACGAAAGCTGGTCGGTGCCGATCGCGGTCGTGCTGGTGGTGCCGCTCGGCGTGCTTGGCGCGATGCTCGCGGCATGGCTCACCGGTCTGAACAACGACATCTACCTGCAGGTGGGCCTGATCACCACGATCGGCGTCTCGGCCAAGAACGCGATCCTCATCATCGAATTCGCCGAAGAGCGCGTCCTCGCGGGGATGAATGCGTTCGACGCGGCGGTGGAGGCGGCGAGGTTGCGCCTTCGCCCGATCCTGATGACCTCGCTCGCCTTCGGTATCGGCGTGCTCCCGCTGGCGCTCTCGACCGGCGCGGGTGCGGGCGGACAGAACGCGATCGGTCGTTCGGTGGTGGGCGGCATGTTCACCGCGACCGTGCTGGCGATCTTCTTCGTGCCGATGTTCTTCGTCGTCGTGAGCCGCCTGTTCGGCCACGGCAAGCACGAAGGCGAGGACACGGCACAGACGCAGGACAACGCTCCGGACAGCACCGGCGCCGCGCCTGCCAAGGATATTTGAGAATGAAAAAGTCCCTTGCCCCCCTCCTGATGGGCACGGCCCTGCTGGCCGGGTGCAGCTTCGCACCCAAATACGAACGCCCCGCCGGGGCGGTCCCGGTGACCCTGCCGCAAGGCGGGGTCTACGAGAGTGCGCCCAGCGACGGCCCCGATCTTTCGCAGACCGGCTGGCGCGATTTCTTCGTCGATGACCGGCTGCGGCAGGTCATCGAGCTGGGTCTTGCCGAAAACCGCGAGCTGCGCATTGCCGCTGGCAACGTGCTTCAGGCCCGCTCGCAGCTGCGGGTCCAGCGTGCCGACCTCCTGCCGACGGTCTCGGCGACGGGCTCTGCCACCTATACCAACAATATCTTCGGTGCAGGTGGAGGCGCGACCGGCGGGGCTGGAGGCGGAGCCGGTGCAGTCGGGAGCAGTTCTGGCGATCTCGACATCTATTCGGTCGGGGCGGGGCTCTCGGCCTTCGAGCTCGACCTCTTCGGCCGCATCCGCAACCTGACCCGCGCCGCACAGGAGCAGGTCTTCGCCAGCCAGGAAGCGCAGCGCGCGACGCGCATCAGCCTCGTTGCCGAGATCGCCACCGCCTGGCTGACGATGGCCAGCGATGCCGAACAGCTGCGCCTGTCGCGCGAGACCCGCGATGCCTTTGCCAAGACGCTCGAACTCACCCGTGCGCAGTTCCGCATCGGTGTGGGCTCCGAACTCGAGGTGAGCCAGGCCGAGACCAATTACCAGGCAGCGGTGAACGACATCGCCGCGCTCGAGGCCGCGGTCGCGGTCGACCAGAACGCGCTCAACCTGCTGGCCGGGACGACCGTCCCGCGCGAGCTGCTTCCCGAAGGTCTCGGCGATGCGCCGGTGATGCGCGGCGACCTTCCGGTCGGCGTGTCCTCGCAGGTCCTGCTCAGCCGTCCCGACGTGTTGCGTGCCGAACACATGCTGATCGCAGAGCACGCCAACATCGGGGCCGCGCGCGCTGCGTTCTTCCCGACGATCTCGCTGACCGGGGCGGTCAACACGCTCAGCCTGGGGCTCTCAGGCCTCTTCAAGGACGGCAGCTACATGTACAATGTCGCGCCTACCGCCAGCCTGCCGCTGTTCGACGGTGGCACGCGCCAGGGCAACCTTGATTATGCCAAGGCCTCGCGCGAGGTCGCGGTCGCGACGTACGAGCAGGCGATCCAGACCGCGTTCCGAGAGGTCAGCGACGGCCTTGCCCGGCGCGGCAAGCTCGACGAGCAGATCGCCGCCCAGGAAAAGCGCGTGAAGGCAGCGCAGCTTGCGGCGCGCCTCTCGGATGCGCGCTATCGTACAGGCGTGGATTCGTTCCTGACCACGCTCGATGCCCAGCGCAGTGCCTACGGGGCCGAGCAGCAACTGGTGACCACGCGCCTGACTCGCGGCAGCAACCTTGTTGAACTCTATCGCGCGCTTGGTGGCGGCCTCCTGGTCGATGAGCCCGCCCCGGCTGAGCAAGCTGAGCGCTCCGAGGCGAACTGACCTCGACGGGCAATTGAAATGCAAAGGCCGGCCCCGTTCGCGCGGGGCCGGCCTTTGTCGTTATTGCGAGAGCCGGGACATGGCGCCGCGCCTGGCGCTGCCATCCATCCCCGCCGGGGTCAGTCCGCAGCGGCGGCCTTGCGCTCGCTGTGCTTCCAGAACGGGTCGTCGGGCAGGCGGTGGATCGGCCCGTAGACATTCTCCAGCAGCACCGCGAGGGCAGGGTCGCGTTCCGCCATCTCGGCGTCGCTGATCACGACCGTGTCGCCCATCTTCGCCGGGTAGTTGCTGTTGAACCAGAACTGGGTGCCTTCGGCCCAGTACTCGTCGATGGTATTCTCCATGTACTGGTCCTTCCACGTGCCACGCTCGCGGGCGTTGCGGAAGGCGGCCTCGACCAGCGCGACGAAGGGCGGGTCGATCTGGCGCAGCGCCTCGAACATGCCGTGCGAGAACTCGTGGACCATGATCGTTTCGCCGAAATAGCGCGTGCCCGGGACGGCCTGAATGTTTTCCTCGGCGCCGCTGGTGAGCAGCCCGCCCATGCCGCGCGCGCGCTTTGCCCAGTATTCGTAGGCGGTCAGCGGTGCGATCTCGGTATCGTAGTTCTCGCGCTCATAGGGCGTAAGCACGATGTCGTCGCGCGCGGGCTTGTCCCAGTCGCGCTGCTCGGGAAGGTCCATCGTCGTCTCGTCGACCGCCATGATCGCGACGCGCGCGCCTTCGCGAACCATCTCGTGCACGATCTCCGGGCGATGCGCGAGCATGGCGCGGATCATGTTGCGCGCCTTGACTAGCGTGTCGGGGCGGACCTTGGAGGACGAGGTGATCCACAGCCCGTCGACCGAGAGACCCTGCGTGTAGAACGGATCGAGCCCCAGCTCGGCGGGCGGGGTGACGACTTCGCTCGACCCGTCCTGCGCCGAAACAGGCACGCTGCCAGCGGCGAGAGCCAGAGCGAGCGCGGGGAGGGCGACAAGGCGGGACAAGGTCGGCATGGGCATCGTCAGGGCTTTCGTTTGGGATTGGTGACGGCCTGCGCCTCGGGTGTGACCCGAAGAGGCGCAGGACGGATCAGTGTTGTCAGGTGAATGGCTTGTCGAGTGCGACCTGCGGCTGCGTGAACCAGCGCGCGCCCTCGTCGGTCATGTAGAAGTGGTCTTCGAGGCGCACGCCGAACTTGTCGGGATAGACGATCATCGGCTCGTTCGAGAAGCACATGCCGGCAGCGAGCGGTGTCCTGTCGCCGCGCACGAGGTAGGCAGGCTCGTGGATGGCGAGGCCGATGCCGTGGCCGGTGCGGTGCGGCAGGCCGGGCAGGTTGTAGTCGGGGCCAAGGCCCGCCTTGGTGATCACTGCGCGCGCGGCGGCATCGACGTCCTCGCACGGCACGCCCGGCTTTGCAGCGGCAAAGGCGGCGGCCTGCGCGGTCTTTTCCAGCTCCCAGGTCTCGGCCTCGAGCGCACTCACTTCGCCGAAGGCGTATGTACGGGTGATGTCCGAGTGATAGCCCTCGATGCGGCAGCCGGTGTCGATCAGGACGAGCTGGTTTTCCTCGAGTTCCTGATCGTAGGGAAGCCCGTGCGGGAAGGCGGTGGCATGGCCGAACTGGACCGCGCAGAAGTACGAGCCCGAGGAGCCGAGGGCGCGGTGCGCCTGGTCGATGAAGCGGATGACTTCGCTGGCGCGAATGCCCGGTGCGAGGATGCGTGCGGCTGCCTTGTGCACCTCGAGCGTCATCGACTTGGCCTGCTGCAGCAAAGCCAGTTCGTTCGCCGACTTGATCATGCGGCAGCCGTCGATGACGGGGCCACCCTCGACCGTACCGGCAAGGCGCTCCCCGAACTGGCGGGCATGGCCAGCCGAGAGCATCGGGTCGATCGCAAGAACGGTGCCGGGCGCGAGCGTGCGGCACACCATCTCGACCGGGTCCTCTTCCTCTTCCCAGAGTACGAGGTCGGCCTCGATCTTGAGTTCGGCTTCGAGCGAACCGCGCTCGAACACCGGGCACACCACGCGCGGTGTGCCGCTGGCGGGGATGATCAGCGCGACGAGGCGCTCGGTCGGCGACCAGCTCACCCCGGTGAAATAGCGCATCGAGGGGCCGACGTTGACGATCAGCGCGCCGGCACCGGCAAGCGCCATCAGCTCGCGGGCCTTGTCCATGCGGGCCTTGAGCTCGCCGTCACTGATCGCGGGAGCCCATTCGCTCCAGCGGGTGAGGCGGGCCAGTTCGGCTTCGGCGTTGGAGCCACCGATCATCGTCGTCATCGTCATGTCCGTTTCTTCAAGGGCGCAAGCCCGGCCACGCGCGAGGCGTGACCGGGCTTTCCAGTTATCCCGGCCCGATCACTTCGGGCTCAGGGTGACCTCGGTCTTACCGGTGCCAAGGTCGATTGCGTAGGCACCGCGCTCCAGCGTGCCGGTGTCGGTCGCATAGGGGCGTCCGTCGGCAGTGGTGGTCTCGAAGGCGAGGCGGGCACGCGGGGTGATCGCGCTGGCGGGATCGAGGGAGAGGCGCACGGTGCCGGTCTCGGTATCATAGTCCGCGCTGGCGATCTTGCCGCTCTCAAGCGTGATCCACAGACCCGCGGGAGCGATGAACAGGCGCGAGCGGGCGCTGTCCTGCGGGGTGACCTGGATCGTCTTGCCGCTCTGCTCGACCTTGGCACCGAAGCCCAGCCAGCCGAACTGCGGATGATCGACGAGGTAGGTCGCGGCGGTGATGGCATGACCGTAGAAGCCCATGCCGTAGTCGCCGGTAATCGCGTCCCACTGCATCATGTCGGGGTAGGAGTGGAACGCGGCGGAGCCGAAGCCTTCCTGGTCGATGTTGGTGATGCCGCCCATCATGCCGCCGTAGGCCACGCGCAGCAGGTGGAAGTCCTTGGGGTTCTTGCGATAGGCGGTGAACAGCGGGACTGCGTTGAGGGCCGAGCCGTAGTGGTGGATCTGGCGCTCGATGCGGCTGACCTTGCCGCCGTAGAGGAAGTCCCAGTAGCGGCGTGCGTTGCCGTTGTAGCCCCAGCTCGGGATCGTCGGGTCATAGCCCAGGATCACCTCGCGGGTGGCCTCGGCCTGCGGCTGGTAGCCGAAGTGGTCCATCCAGGCGTAGACTTCGGGCTGGCCGGTCGAATCCCAGGCCATTTCCGAGCCGAAGGGATACTTCATCGAACGCCAGATGTCGGCGCGCTCGGTCATCAGCCGCTTCATGTTGGCGGCTTCCTTGGTCATGCCTTCCTTCTCGAGATCCTTGAGGATGTCGAGGAACACGTCGCCTTCCATCAGGCCGAAGCGCGCGTAGTAGGGGGCATCGCGCATCATCGCGACGGTCGTGACGTAGGCCCACTTGAGATAGAACTGCCAGTCGTGGCGCTTGACCAGATCGGCGTGATCGCGCGCAAGGCGGTAGAGCACCCAGTGCCCGATCGCGACGTGGGGGTAGTTGTAGGTGCGGCCAAGGTCGTTGGAATGCTCCTTGTTCCACGCCGTCCAGTTCTTCCAGTTGATCTGGGGGTCGTAGTAGTCGGGGAATTCCTCGGGCTCGTAGTAGAAGATGCTCTTCTTGACGCCGCCCTTGTGCTCGCCGTCGGCGATCTGGAGCGTGCCGATCACGGTCTCGTCGACGAGACGCTCGATGCGCGCGACTTCCTCGGGGTCGGGGTTGTCGAGCTGCTTGATCGCGGCCGCGACCCATGCACCCGCGCCGCCCTCGTCGCTCATGCCGGCAACCCAGACGCGCTCGTCCTGGGTGAGGATCTTGTTTTCCTCGCGGTCGTAGGAGAGGATCGCCGGGCTGCGGTGGAACGGGTCGCCCTTGCCCTCGAACCACTGCTGGTGCGTGGTGAAGTGGCCAAGGTCACCCACCACCTGCTCGAGCGGCTTGGTGATGTAGTAGCTCACCGTCTGCTTCTCACCGTCGGCATACGTCAGGGTGAGGCGCGCGCGGCCCCAGCCGCTGGCCTTGACCTTGTAGCGCGCCCAGCCATCGCCCGAGGCTTCGTCGGTGAGGGTAAGCGATCCTTCCGGGAAGGATTCGATCGACTTCACCTTGCTCGGAGCCTTGAGGAACAGGCTCGCGCTCTGGTCGGTGGGCACGACGTAGCCGGGAATGCCGACCGCGACCGGGCGCTTGTTGGCGACGAGCGTATCCTCGATCTTGCGGATGCTCGGTGCGGTCACGAAGCGCACGCCATAGCTGCGGTGCTCACCCGGCTTGAGGGTGATGCTGGTCGGCTCGTTCCACTGGCGCGCGGCCTTGGACCATTCCTTCTCGGCGAAGCCCTTGCTGGCGACGGTCCAGTCGTAGAACCCTTCGGAGACCTGGCCGCGCGGCGAGAGGTCGGTGAAGTTGTCGTCCTTCTTGGCCCAGGCCTTCTCGAAGATCGGCTTGTAGGCCTCGAGCGGGGTGCCCTTTTCGGGCAGGACCAGCAGCACCGGTCCCTCGCCCGAAAGACGGGTGACCTGCAGGTAGCCCGCATCGCGGCCGATATAGGGATCGACGAAGCTGGCCTGCTGGTGGGCCTGGTCGAGGTCGCGGTCGAGGATGATGTTGTCGAACACCATCGGCATGCCCAGCACGCCGATCTCGACGGCCTGGCTGCTGGTGTTCTCGAGCGTGAAGCGCATCGCGAGCACGCCGTCCTCGTTGAGCCAGCGGCGCTCTACCTTGAGCGGCAGGCCATCGCCCATCGAACTGGTGATGTCGGCTGCGGCGATAACGTCCTTGCCGCCTGCCAGCGCAGTGATCTGCTTGCGCATCGCCGAGGAGTTGTAGTCGGTCCATTCACCACCCGGCTGGCGCACGCGCAGGTGCAGGTCGCCGATGTGGTTGTAGCCGTTGGCCGCGCGTTCGGCCTCGCGCCCCGCAGGGACGAAGTCGAAGTTCTCGGTGCCCTTGGGGGAGAGGCTGGCCAGCGTCTGCGTGTCGGCGCGCAGAGCCAGGTCGAAGGCCGGCGTGGTGATCTCGGTCTTGATGATCGGCGGGAAGACCTTCTTCGGCTTTTCTTCCTGAGCCTGAAGCGCGGTGAGCGGCAGGACCGCAGGCGCGGCGATGGCGCACGCCAGAGCGAAGAGGGGCAGGGGGCGCAGTACGCTTTTCATGTCGTGTCCTCGATTGCGGCCGATGCAAATGAATCCGGCTGGATAATTGCACTTGGGATGACGTGCGGACTGAAATGCGTCAAGGAAAATATACGATATATTATCCGACTAATTGTTTTGGCCGCGATTGCAGTGCAAGAGCCGCAGGTGAGCCCGATTCGACGCGAAACCGACAATTTGCAGTCTCTCTTGCAACGCGGTGACGGGGATTGACACCCCGCTTATGTCGGTTATCAATAACGTATACGATATTCGATAGGAGTGTGAGGGAATGAAAGCCAGTCGGCGCCAATGGATGGTCGGGGTAGCGGCGGTGGCGCTTTGCGGCGTTGCTCCGCGGGGTTTTGCGGCCGTCGTCAAGCCGGTGATGCCGCTGCGGGCCACTCCGCTTCCGCTGAACGACGTGCGTCTCGAAGCCTCTGACTGGGCGACCGCGGTCGAGGTCAACGAGGGCTACCTGCTTTCGCTCAGCCCGGACCGCTTCCTGCACAACTTCCGCAAGTACGCAGGCCTCGAGCCGAAGGCCGAGATCTATGGCGGCTGGGAATCGGACACCATCGCCGGGCACACCCTTGGCCACTACATGACCGCTCTCGTCCTCACCTGGCAGCAGCGTGGTACGCAGGCATGCCGTCAGCGCGCCGACTACATCGTCGATGAGCTGGCCGACTGCCAGGTCGCGCGCGGCAATGGCTACATCGGCGCGCTCGGCCGCAAGACCAAGGACGGCGACATCGTCGACGGCATCACCGTCTTCGACGAGGTGAAGCAGGGCATCATCAAGTCCGGCGGTTTCGACCTCAACGGCTCGTGGTCGCCGCTCTACACCGTGCACAAGATGTTCGCGGGCCTGCTCGACATCCATGCTGCCTGGGGCAACGACAAGGCGCTCGAAGTGCTGATCGGCCTCGCCGGGTATTTCGCCGACATGTTCGACGCGCTCGACCACAAGCAGATGCAGGACCTGCTCGGCTGCGAATACGGCGGCCTCAACGAGAGCTATGCCGAACTTTACGCGCGTACCGGCAATGCGCGCTGGATGCAGATCGCCAAGCGCATCTACGACGATCGCGTGCTCGATCCGCTCAAGGCGCAGGAAGACAAGCTCTCGAACTTCCATGCCAATACCCAGGTGCCCAAGCTGATCGGCCTCGCGCGCATCCACGAGCTGACCGGCGAGCAGCCGCCCGCAACCGCCGCGCGCTTCTTCTGGGATACCGTCACGCAGCACCACAGCTACGTGATCGGCGGCAATGCGGACCGCGAGTATTTCTCCGATCCCGACACCATCGCGCAGCACCTGACCGAGTCCACCTGCGAGCATTGCAACACCTACAACATGCTCAAGCTGACCCGGCAGCTCTATTCGTGGCAGCCCGAGGCGGCGCTGTTCGACTATTACGAACGCGCGCACCTCAACCACGTGCTTTCGGCGCAGAACCCGCACAACGCGGGCTTCACTTACATGACGCCGATGATGAGCGGTGCCGAGCGCGGCTATTCGCAGCCGGGTGAGGAAGGCTTCTGGTGTTGCGTCGGCTCGGGGATGGAAAGCCATGCCAAGCATGGCGATTCGATCTACTGGCAGGGCGAGGACACGCTCTTCGTGAACCTGTTCATCCCCTCGCGCGCCACCTGGAAGGACAAGGGTGTCGCACTCTCGATGGCGACCGACTATCCCTTCGAAGGCGACGTTCGCCTGACTCTCGATGCGGTCAAGTCCTCGCGCTTCGCGCTGGCACTGCGCATCCCGGGCTGGAGCAAGGGGGCCGTCGCGCTGCGCATCAACGGCGAGGTTGCCACGGTGACCCCGGTCAACGGCTACGTGCGGATCGATCGCCGCTGGAAGGCTGGCGACGTGGTCGACTATTCGCTCCCGCTGGACCTGCGTCTCGAATCCGCACCCGGCGCGCCCGACGTGGTCTCGGTGCTGCGCGGGCCGATGGTCATGGCGGCCGACCTTGGGCCGGTGGAGATGGAATGGAAGGACGTCGAACCGGCGATGGTCGGCGAAGACCTGCTTGCCGCGTTCCACCCGATCGTCTCGGACCGTCCGCGCTACGTCACCCGCGGCATCGTGCGCCCGGGCGATCGCAACTTCGTTCCCTTCTACAGCCAGTACGAGCGTCGCAGCGCGGTCTACTTCAAGCGCTTTTCCGAAGCCCAGTGGAAGCAGGAAGAGGCGGCATTCCTTGCCGAGCAGGCGCGCCAGAAGGACATCGCCGCGCGCTCGATCGACATCATGCACCTTGGCGAGATGCAGCCCGAGCGCGATCACAATCTCGTCTCGGACGTTTCCTACCCGGTTGCCTATCGCGGCCGCAACGGACGCGATGCCCGCTCGGGCGGCTATTTCGAGTTCTCGATGAAGGTCGTGCCCGGTCCGCTGCTGCTTCAGGCCAGCTACTGGGGCTCCGAGCGCGGGCGCAAGTTCGACATCCTCGTCGACGACGTGAAGATCGCGACGCAGGAATTGGGCGAGGATCGTCCCGGCAAGTTCTTCGATGTCGAGTATCCGCTGCCCGAGGCGCTGACCAAGGGCAAGAACTCGGTGCGCGTGCGCTTCCTGCCGCATGACCGCAGTTCGGCCGGGCCGGTGTTCGGCGTGCGCGTGTTCACGGCCAAGAAGTAAGCGCAAGGGGCTGGCCATGAGCGATAGTGTCGTCCTGAGCCTCGCCGAGGCCGACAGCCTCGCGCGCGAGGTTCTCGAAGCCTGGGGGCTGGCCCCCGACCATGCCGCCGCGGTCGCCGCCACGATGGTGGCGGGCGAGCGCGACGGGTGCACCTCGCACGGTCTTTATCGCCTGCTCGTTGCGACGGCGTCGGTAGAGAAGGGCGTGGTCAATCCCGCGGCGGTGCCCGAGGTGAGCGAGCCCGCACCCGCGCTGGTGCGGGTTGATGGCAAGGGCGGCTTTGCACAGCTGCCCTTTTCCAAGGGCCTTCCCCTGCTCGTCGAGAAGGCGAAGGCCAAGGGCATCGCGGCCATGGCGCTCAACAATTCGGTGCACTTTGCCGCGTTGTGGCCCGAGGTCGAGGCGCTGGCGGCCGAAGGGCTGGTAGCGCTCGCTTTCACCCCCAACCATGCCTGGGTCGCCCCGGCGGGCGGGACCAAGCCGGTCTTCGGCACCAATCCGCTGGCCTTTGCCTGGCCGCGACCGGGGCGCGAGCCGTTCGTGTTTGACTTCGCCACCACGGTGATCGCGCGCGGCGATATCGAATTGCACCGCCGCGCCGGCAAGCCGGTCCCCGAGGACTGGGGCTACGATGCACAAGGCAATCCGACGACCGATGCGAAGTCCGTGCTCGACGGGGCGATGCGCACCTTCGGCGGGCACAAGGGTTCCGCACTGGCGGCGATGATCGAGCTTATCGCCGGGCCGCTGATCGGAGACATGACCAGCGCCCAGTCGATCGCGGTCGATGCCGGGCGCGGCGGCTCGCCGCTTGGCGGGGAACTGATCATCGCCATCGATCCGGCTGGCTTCCTCGGTGATCGCGTCGACGAATACCTCGCGCACGGCGAGACCATGTTCGCTGCAATCGAGGGGCAGGGCGCACGTCTGCCCGGCACGCGCCGTCTCGCCGCGCGGCGCGAGTCCCTCGCGAAGGGGCTCGCCATACCGGCGGCCTTCCACGCCGAAATCCTCGATCTCCTGCAAAAAGGCAAAGACCATGTACCCAATCCGCCTCAAGGCTCTCGCGCTGGCAGCAACGGCGCTGGCGATGGCTCCGGCGGCCACTGACGCTGTCGCCGCGCCTGCCGCTGCCGGCACCCAGGCCGATGGCGAGGTCGTACGTCCGAGCAAGGCGGACACCGCCTTCGAGAAAATCTATACCGAGGAATGGGACTGGCGGCAGAGCCTGTGGGCTCCCGACGAGGACAATCCGCAGGCGGGGCCTGCGCTCCCCGACGTAGGCCGGCAGGCGCAGGCGGCCAAACTGGCGCGCTGGAGCGAGGTGAAGGCCAGGCTCGCGCGTATCGACAAGGCCGCGCTCTCGCCCGCGAATCGCATCAACTTCGCGGTCTACGAGAACCAGATCGACGCGCTTCTGATCTCGCAGCAGTACCGCGACTACGAGAAACCCTTCAATGCCGATACCAGCTTCTGGGCCAATCTGGCGAGCTGGGTGCGTGAGCCGGTCAAGGACGAGAAGGCCGCGCGCGGTTTCCTGACGATGATGCGCGACATCCCGCGCTACTACGACCAGCAGATCGTCAACATGCGCGCCGGGATCGCGCGCGGCTTTACCGCACCGCGCGTGACGCTGGCCGGTCGCGATGCCGGGATCGAGCAGGTGGTCGAGGCCGGGGCGAGCGCGGACAACGTGTTCTACACGCCCTTCGCCGACCTGCCTGAGACGATCCCCGAGGCGACGCGCAAGCAGCTTCAGGCCGAGGCGCTCGAGGTCATCGGCAAGGATGTCGTGCCCGCGCACGCGAGGCTGCTTGCGTTCATGCGCGACGAATATACGCCTGCAGCACGCACCTCGCTCGCAGCTTACGAGCTGCCCGAGGGCAAGGCCTACTACCGCTCGAAGATCCGCGAATTCGTGACGCTCGACAAGAGCCCCGAGGAGATCCACCAGCTCGGTCTTGCCGAGATGGCCAAGATCCGTGCGCGCATGGATCAGGTCATGCGTGAGGTCGAGTTCGAGGGCACGCTCGGCGAGTTCTTCGAGCACCTGCGCACCGACCCGCAGTTCTATCCCAAGACCCCCGAGGAACTGCTCTATCGTGCGGCCTGGATCGCCAAGAGCTTCGATGGCAAGGCCTCGCAGTTCTTCGGCCACCTGCCGCGCAGTCGCTTTGCGATCAAGCCGGTGCCGGACGACATCGCCCCGTTCTATACCGGCGGGCGTGGCGGTCCGGGCATCTATCTCGTCAATACCTACGACCTGCCCTCGCGCCCGTTCTATTCGCAGGTCGCGCTGACCCTGCACGAGAGCGCGCCGGGGCATGCCTTCCAGATGCCGCTCGCTGCCGAGAACGAGAACCTGCCCGCGTTCCGGCGTGACACGTATCTCTCGGCCTATGGCGAGGGCTGGGCGCTGTACTGCGAGGCGCTGGGCGAGGACATGGACATGTACGAGACGCCCTACGACCTGTTCGGCATGCTCAGCTACCAGGCCTGGCGCGCATCGCGTCTGGTCGTGGACACCGGCATTCATGCCAAGGGCTGGACCCGCAAGCAGGCGCAGGACTACCTGCGCGACAACACCGCGCTCTCCAATCACGAGATCGAGACCGAGGTGGACCGCTACATCTCATGGCCGGGGCAGGCGCTGAGCTACTACATGGGTGAGCTCGCCTTCCTCGATGCCCGCGCGAAGGCGGAGAAGGCGCTGGGCGCGAAGTTCAACATCCGCGCCTTCCACGATGCCGTGCTCGAGATTGGTTCGGTGCCGCTGGCGGTGATCGACGAGCGCGTCGATCAGCTCATCGCCGACGACGGTGTGGGCCCCTATCCCGACGAGGAGTAAGCAGACCATGAACCGCTATCTTGCAGGCGCGCTTCTCGCGAGTGCGCTGACGATGCCTGCCTGCGCGCAGGATGCCGGGCAGCCCGCACCGCATGCCAAGGCGCGCAGCGTGACGGCCCCGGGCAACCCTATCCTTGCCGAGGGCGAATACTACTCGACCGACCCGGCGCCGTTCGTCGCTGACGACAAGCTGTGGATCCTCGCCGGTCGCGACATGGCCCCGCGCGATGTCAACGACTTCATCATGCCCGAGTGGCAACTGCTCGAGACCGGCGATCCCGCCTCGGGCAAGTGGACGCACTACCCCGAGGTCGCCAGGCCCCACGACGTCTTCGCCTGGGCCGAGGAGGGGCGCGCCTATGCAGGGCAGATCGTGCAGGGGCCGGACAAGCGTTTCTACTTCTACGCGCCGGTGATCGAGAAGGATTCCGACGCACCCGATCGCTTCGCCATCGGCGTCGCGGTGGCGGACAGCCCGACCGGGCCCTGGCGCGACGCGCATCCGCAAGGCCCGATCGTCTCGCAGCGCGTGCCGGTTGCCAACAATATCCAGAACATCGATCCCACCGTGCTGATCGACGAGGATGGCCGGGTCTACCTGTACTGGGGGACCTTCGGACAGGCCCGCTCGGTCGAGCTGGAACGCGACATGGTCACGGTGAAGGGGCGCGAGCATACCGTCGAAGGTCTCGAGGGCTTCTTCGAGGCGCCCTGGGTCTTCAGGCGCGAGGGCACCTATTACATGCTCTACGCGGCCAACAAGGCGGGCCCCGGGTCCGAATGTACACCGGCAGTCTACCATGCGTGCATCGCCTATGCGACCGCTACGAAGCCCTTCGGGGACTGGACCTACCGCGGCGTGGTGCTCGATCCGGTCTCCTCCACTACCTCGCATCCCGGTGCGGTCGCCTTCAAGGGGCAGTGGTACCTTGCCTACCATACCGCCGATGCGAAGGAGGGCGGGCATTTCCGCCGCTCGGTGGCGCTCGACAAGATGGAGTGGGACGACAGCGTCACGCCCGCGCGCATCCGCAAGGTGGTGACGACCAGGCGCCCCGGCCCGGCGCCGCAGCCCACCCGCAACCTCGCCGCGAGCGCCTGGGCTACCGCGTCGAACAGCCCGGTGCCGGTGCAGTACTGGATTGCCGCGCTCAACGACGGCGTGACCAAGGCCAGCCCGCTGCCGCCCGACATGTGGGGCAGCTGGATGCCGGAAAATCCGGAGAGCCAGTGGATCGAGTACCGCTGGGACAAGCCGGTCACCCTTTCGGGATCGCGGATCTGGTTCTGGAACGACCAGCCGGCGGGTTCCTCCATCGGTGTGGCCCCGCCCGCGAGCTGGCAGATCGAATACTGGGACAAGGCGCGCCGCGCATGGCGCGCGGTCTCCGCGACCACCCCCTACGGGACCGAACCGGGCAAGTTCCAGACGGTCGCCTTTGCGCCGGTCACCACGCGCTGCCTGCGCGCGGTCATGCAGGCCTCGGGCAAGGGCGACGAGCATGCCGGCATGGCGGTGCAGGAATGGGAAGCGCTGGGTGACGAAGAGCGCTTGCCGACACCCCGGAGCGCAGCGGTACCGGCTCCGGAGGCCTGTGACTGAAAGTCATTTGCCGGACAAGTTCCTTACGTGAATGGCGCAGGATTGGCGCAATCGGCATGCCGGTTGCGCCATTTTTGTTAGGAAATCATGGTTTTGCGGATCTGGCTGCAGGCGCCCTGCGTGTTTCTAAACCATGACAAATACCTTGACAGGCCCCAGATATTATAGTTCGTATACGATATAAATGGGGCGATCGAAGCCATTCGGTGAAGGGGAATTAACATGAGGTTCCGAGGTTTTCTTAAGGTCACCAGTGCGATGGCGCTGGTCTCGATGGCAGCGCTGCCGACCGTAGCGCAGGCCGCCGTCGGCGATGAGGCTGCAGCGCCCGAGGGTGATGAGCAGATCGTCGTGACGGGCGTTCGCGGTGCCGTCGAAGAGGCGACCGATACCAAGCGCAAGGCGAAGCAGATCGTCGATTCGATCGTCGCCGAAGACGTCGGCAAGCTGCCCGACAACAACGTCGTCGAGGCGCTCTCGCGCGTGACCGGCGTGCAGATCGACCGTGCGCGCGGCCAGGGGCAGGGCGTCTCGATCCGTGGCCTCTCCGAAGTGCAGACCACGATCAACGGCAACAACACCAACCTGGGTGACGGCCGTTCGCTGAACCTCGCCGACATCCCGGCCGAACTGCTCAAGCAGGTCGACGTCTACAAGACCCGCAGCGCAGACCAGGTCGAGGGCGGCATCGCCGGTACCGTCAACGTGGAACTGCGCCGTCCCTTCGATCTCGAGCAGGGCTGGACCATCGCGGGCAGCGTGCGCGGTTCGTACGACGATATCTCCGAGAAGGTCAGCCCTTACGGCAGTCTGCTCGTCGCCAATCGCTTCGACACCGGCATCGGCGAGATCGGCTTCCTCGTGAACGCATCGTGGACCCGCACGATCTACCGCGAGAACTACATCGAGAGCGAGTCCCCGTTCGAGGTCGCGCAGCCCGACGGTTCGAACATCGTCATTCCCTACCGCGCCTACTACGGCCTCGAGAACGGCAACACCAAGCGCCCCTCGATCAACGCCGTGCTGCAGTGGAAGGCGAGCGACAACCTCGATTTCGTGCTCGAGGGCGGGTACATCGGTTCGCGTGAGCAGCGTTCGGTCGAGCGCCTCTACGTGCAGGACATGCAGGTGCAGGAACTCAGCGACGTGACACTGATGGACGACGGTCGCACCGTCGCCTCGGCCACGCTGACGAATGCCAATGGCCTGCCCGCCGGCATCGACACGCAGTACAACTCGTTCCACTCGGACCTGTACACGACCAACTTCGAGGCCAACTGGCACTCGGACCGTGCAACGCTGCACAGCTCGGTCCAGTACAACTGGTCGAAGGAAGGCAACTACTTCGTCGAGACGATCCTGCGTCCCGAGAACCTCACTTCGGCGACCGTAGACTTCAACTCCGACATCTACGGTCGCGGTGCGCCGTCGATCGCCTTCAACGGCGTCGATCTGTCGGACGTTTCGCAGTATGTCGTCGATCGCTTCCAGGACAACCGTGGCGGATCGAAGAACAAGGAATTCGCAGCGCAGGCCGACCTGACGCTGCGCCTCTCGGACGAGAGCTTCCTGCGCACCTTGCAGATCGGTGCACGCTACAACCAGCGCGACGTCAGCCGCTACTATGGCTACCGTGATGGCTTCCCGCGCGTCGACGGTACCTTCGCGCCCTTCGAGACCTTCCCCGGCTTTGGCGATGCCTCGCTGATCGGGCCGGATATCGGTGGCTCGACCATGCAGTGGTACCGTATCCCGGGTGCGATCAACCTCGCCAATGTCGCCGACATCCGCGAGTACATCCAGCAGTACGACCCGGGCAACGCAGAGCGCTTTTCGAGCCTCTACCCGCCCAGCGACCAGGGTCAGACGTTCGAATCGAAGGAAATGAACTTCGCGGCCTACGCGCAGATCAACTATGCCTTCGAACTGGGTGGCATTCCCATCGACGGTCTTGCCGGTGCGCGCTTCACCAATACCTGGGGTACCTCGACGAGCTACAACTACCGTCCGGGTAACGAGGATACCGAGTGGCGGGACATCGTGCAGGTCTCGCCGGGCAAGGGCAACTACGCCGCGATCCTGCCGACCGCGACTGCGATCATCCACTTCGATCCCAAGATGCAGCTGCGCCTGTCGTACAGCACCAACGTGTTCCGTCCCAGCTTCTACGATTCGCGCCCGTTCTACTTCGCCGAGACTCGCGCTACGCCGCCGATCGTCTTCGCCGGTAACCCGAGCCTGAAGCAGCAGCGCGAGCATTCGTTCGATGCCAGCGCGGAATACTACTTCGGTCGCGGCGGCCAGATCTCGCTGGCCGGGTACTACAAGAAGGCCACCAACTTCCTGTACTACGATCGCAATGAAGCCGACGCGACGGAGATGCTCAATTACGGTATCGATCTCGCCGACTACGATGCCAGCTTCGGCTATGTCGAGATGCAGCGCAACGCGGGCGATGGCACGTTCATCGGCGTGGAAGGTACCTTCCAGACCTTCTTCGACTTCGCGCCGGGGCTGCTCAGGAACTTCGGTGTCAGCTTCAACGCCAGCCACATCTTCGAGGCACGGATCGAGTATCCCTACCCCGAGGACTTCCCGGGTGCGTTCGACTCGCCGAACACCTCGAAGTGGACCGCCAACGCCGCGCTGTTCTACGACACGCCGCAGTTCAGCGCCCGTGTCGCCTACAACTATCGCTCTTCGTACCGCATGGGCATCTGGAACGTGAATCCGGAATACTCGCCCTATCAGGCAGCGACCGAGCGTCTCGATGCGGCGATCAACTACACCCCGGTCAAGTTCATGACCCTTTCTCTCGAGGGTTCGAACCTGCTGGGTAACGACGTCTATCGCTATCACGGCAATCAGGAACTGCTGCCGCTGGGTGTCCGCACTCTGGCCCGCACCGTTCAGGGCAGCGTGCGCTTCCGCTTCTGATCCGGATCGCACGCTCGTGAAATCTGCGTGAAAGGCGGAGTCGTACCCTCACCGGTGCGGCTCCGCTTTTGCGTTCGGCACATTCAATCATCGGGAGGATCGAATGCGTTCAACCATTCTTGCCATGGCGCTGGCCGGGACCGGCTGTCTTGCCACGTCATCCGCCCACGCCAAGGACGTCACCTTGCACGTCGCGGGCAGCACGATGCCCTGGCACCCGGGGGTCAACCGGGACATGGATTTCGGTATCCACGATGGCAAACGACCAGTCATGCTGTACGGAGCCGATCTCATGGCGGGGAGCACGATTTCGCTGCGCGCCAGCGGCGAGACGACCACGCTGCCGGGCGGCCAGCGTTTCGGCCCTGACGGACAGATCGACTACGTCACCGAAAAGCGCCCGGGGGGCTCGGGACGGCTGTTTCCAGCCTATTATCTCGACCGCAGCGACTACCCCGCGCACCTCAACGCGCTCATCGGTGCCTTCGTGAGTGCCGACGGCAAGGTTATCGGCGCGCCGTTTCTGGTCGGTTCGGCCAGCGAGCGTGAAGTGCCCGAAGGTGCACAGGCCATCGCCTTCGGTATCAACGACGACGTTTTCGCCGAGAATGAGGGGGAACTCCTCGTGGAGGTCCAACTTCCCGAGGCGAGTGTGGTCGTCGAACAGGGAGAGGCACAATGAAGATCGCCGTTGCACTGATCGCTGCCTTGGCTGCCTGCACCCCCGCCGCGCTCGCGGCGCGCGAAGTCGCCGTCAGCGTCGACGCTCGGGCCCAGCCCTGGGACGTCGACGCAAACAAGGAGATGAAGTTCGGCAAGGGCGATGGCGCCGCCCCGGTCGTCGTACCCGGTTTCGAGGACATGGCCGGCGCCAATGTCGCGATCTTTCCGCTGGCAGACGGTGTCACCACTGTCGATGGTCAGCAGGTCGGACCCGAGGGTGTCGCGGGCGATGTCGCCGATGACCTGCGCATGAAGAAGAAGCGGGTCTACCCCAGCCTCTATACGCCGAAGGTGCTCTACCCGGTCTATCGCCATGCGCTCATGGCGGTCTTCACCGATGGCGAGGGGCGCCTTGTGGGCAGGCCGTTTCCTGTCGGCAGCGGCGTGCGCGTTGGCGTCCCCGACGATGCGATCGCGTTGAATCTCGGCTTCAACGACATCACCTTCGAGGACAATTCCGGCGCGATGACGGTCGTCGTCGAGGTCCCCGACGAATGATGCGCAGGCGGGCGATGTCGGGCGGCGGGCAGGGTGCAGGTGCGCCACTGTCTTGCCGTCTGCAGATTCTTTGCCGCGCTGCAAAAAGCCCTATTGCTAGACCAAAAATAATATCGTATACGATATCTCCATCAGCTAACCCCTAGGAAGAGTTTTTCATGTCAATTGGTTGGAAGGGCGTGTTCCCGGCAGTCACCACCCAGGTGCGCGAGGACATGTCGATCGACATCGCCGATACGCAGCGTGTCGTCGATGATCTCATTCGCGATGGTGTTACCGGCGTGATCGCCCTGGGCACCGTGGGCGAGAACAACTCGCTCGAATACGACGAGAAGGTCGACGTGCTCAGCGGCATCGTGGAAGCCGTGGCAGGTCGCGTCCCGGTCGTGACCGGTGTTTCCGAATACGACACGCGCCGCGCCGTGCGCTGGGCCCAGACCGCCGAGAAGATCGGTGCCGATGGCCTCATGCTGCTGCCGCCGATGGTCTACGTGCCCCAGTCGCACGAGCTGGTCGCGCACTTCAAGGGCGTCGCCAACGCGACCGGCCTGCCGATCATGCTCTACAACAACCCGCCCGCCTACCGTACCTCGATCACCACCGAGGTTCTGGCCGAGCTGGTCGACGTCGAGAACATCGTCGCGGTCAAGGAATCGGCTCCCGACAGCCGCCGCTTCACCGACGTCAAGAACGCCTTCGGCGATCGCTTCACGCTCTTCGCGGGTCTCGATGACGTTGCGCTCGAGGGTCTCTACCTCGGCGCGCAGGGCTGGGTCTCGGGCCTGACCAACGCATTCCCGAAGGAATCGGTCGAGCTGGTCAAGGCCTTCGAGCGCGGCGACCATGCCAAGGCGCTCGAGATCTACCGCTGGTTCATGCCGCTGCTGCACCTCGATGCCGAGCACGACCTCGTCCAGTCGATCAAGCTCGCCGAGCAGGTCATGGGCCGTGGCTCGGAGCGCGTGCTGCCGCCGCGCCAGCCGCTGATCGGAGCGCGCCGCGCCGAGATCATCGCCATGGTGGAAAAGGCCGCAGAGACCCGTCCGGCGCTCGCCGAACCGGCGCTGGCCTGATAACGGAGCCGCGATGCGTCACACTTTCTTCTGCATCGATGGCCACACAGCAGGGAACCCCGTCCGCCTCGTAGCGGGCGGGGCTCCGCTGCTTAAGGGCGCGACGATGTCCGAGCGGCGGCAGGACTTCCTGCAGCGTTTCGACTGGATCCGCACCGGGCTGTGCTTCGAGCCGCGCGGTCACGACATGATGTCGGGCGGGTTCCTCTACCCGCCGTGCGATCCCGCCAACGACATCGGCATCCTGTTCATCGAGACTTCGGGCTGTCTGCCGATGTGCGGACACGGCACGATCGGCATGATCACCTTCGGGCTCGAGCACGGCCTGATCCAGCCGGCCATTCCCGGCAAGCTGCGGGTCGAAGTGCCCGCCGGACTGATCGAGATCGCCTATACGGTAAAGGGCGCTAAGGTCACTTCGGTGCGCATCACCAATGTGCCTGCCTACGTTGCCGCGAAGGGCATCGAGATCGAGATCGAGGGTCTCGGACCACTTACGGTCGATGTCTCCTACGGTGGCAACTACTATACCATCGTCGAGCCGCAGGGCCGCTATACCGGGCTCGAGGACCTGACCGCAGGCGAGATTCTCACGTACTCGCCGCTGATCCGCGAAGCGGTGCGTGCCAAGTTCGAGCCGGTCCATCCGCTCGACCCCACGATCCGCGGTATCAGCCACGTGCTGTGGACCGACGTGCCGCGCGGCGAAGGGGCAGACGGGCGCAACGCGGTCTTCTATGGCGACAAGGCCATCGACCGCAGTCCTTGCGGCACGGGCACCTCCTCGCGGCTGGCCCACCTCGCCGCGCAGGGCAAGCTCAAGGTCGGGGACAGTTTCGTCCACGAGAGCTACATCGGCAGCCAGTTCATCGGCCGCGTCGAGGAAGAGGTCATGCTGGGCGATACCCCCGCGATCATTCCCTCGATCGAAGGGTCGGCGATCACGACCGGGTTCAACACCATCTGGATCGACCGGGAAGATACCTTCTGGGAAGGCTTCCAGGTCACCTGACCGGACAGGCGGGCGCGAGGGGCAACCTTCGCGCCCGACTTCTTTCCAGATACCTCGTGACTTTATCCCGGCAGAGCGTCGCCGGGCCAATTCCAAGCAAAACAGGTTTCAGCCCATGCCCGACTGGCAATTCCGCCGCCCGTTCCTCGGACTGGCACTCGCGCTTTCGACGGCGCTCGCCCTGCCGCTTGCCGCAGCCAATGCCCACGGGCAGGCGAGTGCGGCGCAGCTAGAGCGTTCGGTGCACTTGCGCGAGAGCTGGCAATACCTGACGCGCGACGTGGCCTGGCCGGCCAACTGGACGCCGGACGGCAAGGCCTTCGCCTATCGCAGGACCGTCGAGGGCGGGTTCGCCTTCGAACTTGTCAGCCTCGATGGACTGGGCCGGTCCGCGCCCTTCGACCATGCGCGGCTCGCCGAGGCACTGGGCAAGGCGCTGGGCAAGCCCATCGAGCCACTGCGGCTTCCCTTCACCGAATTCACTTACGCCGATGCCGAGCGCAGTGCGATCCGCTTCGGGCTCGACTACGAGCCCTGGGAGTGCTCGCTGGCCGACTACACCTGCCGCAAGCTCGCGTTTCCCGGTCGCCCGCGTGGCTTCGGTGTCGTGCGCGATCTGACCGTGCCTGCCGACAATCACCCGCGCGTCTCGCCCGACGGCAAGTGGAGCGCGCAGGTCGAGGACGACAACCTCGTCGTGCGCAGCGCGGGAGGCAAGGTCGTGCAGGTGCGCAGCGTCGACGGCACGCCGGGCAACTTCTACGATCCCGAGACAATCGCCTGGTCGCCCGACAGCGGTCACCTGATGATCTACCGCGTGAACCCGGGCTATGCGCGCCACGTGCTGCGCGTCGCGGCAGCGCCCGAAGACAGCCTCCAGCCGCAGCTGCGCAGCCAGCTCTATCCCAAGCCCGGCGATGCGATCGACCAGGAACAGCCCGTCCTCTTCGACGTTGCCAGCGGCAAGCAGACGGTGATCGACAACACGCTGTTTCCCAACCCCTACGAGCTGTCGACGCCGCGCTGGCGCGCCGATGGTGCCAGCGCCGAGTTCGACTACGTGCGCCGTGGCTTCCAGCAGGCACGCGTGATCGCGGTCGATGCGCAGACCGGCGCGGCCCATGCCGCTGTGACCGAGAACGCGAAGACCTTCGTCTACGCCGACCGCCGCTTCGTCCATGACGTCGACGGGCTGGGCAAGGAGATCATCTGGGCATCGGAGCGTGACGGGTGGAACCACCTCTACCGCTTCGACGGCAGGACCGGGAAGGTCCTGAACCAGATCACGAAGGGCGACTGGGTCGTGCGCGAGGTCGTGCGTGTCGACGACGAGGCCCGTCAGATCTGGTTCGCGGCGAGCGGGATGAACCCGGGTGAGGACCCTTACTTCATTCACTATTACCGCATCGACTTCGATGGAAAGAACCTCGTTGCGCTGACGCCGGAGAAGGCCAACCACACCGCGCGCTTTTCGCCCGACATGCAGTATTTCGTGGATACCTATTCGCGCGTCGACCTGCCTACGGTGAGCGTGCTTCGCCGCGCTTCGGACGGTTCGGCCGTGGCGACGATCAGCAAGGGCGACATCACCCGCCTCGTCGCCGCCGGCTTCAAGGCGCCCGAGCCCTTCGTCGCCAAGGGGCGCGATGGCAAGACCGACATCTGGGGCCTCGTCGTTCGCCCGACGAACTACGATCCCTCCAGGACGTACCCTGTGATCGAGAACATCTACGCCGGCCCTCACGACAGCTTCGTGCCCAAGACCTTCTGGCCCTTCGGCTACCATTCGGGCGGCGACAAGGTGATGGGCATGCAGATGCTCGCAGACCTCGGCTTCATCGTCGTCCAGATCGACGGGATGGGGACCGCCAACCGCTCCAAGGCGTTCCACGACGTCGCATGGAAGGATCTTGCCGATTCCGGCTTCCCCGACCGCATCGCATGGCATCGCGCGCTGGCGGCGAAGAATCCTTCCTACGACATCTCGCGCGTCGGCATATACGGCGCCTCGGCGGGCGGGCAGAGCACGCTCAACGCGCTTCTCTTCCACGGCGACTTCTACAAGGCAGGCTTCGCCATGGCGGGCTGCTTCGACAACCGCATGGACAAGATCAGCTGGAATGAGCAGTGGCTCGGCTGGCCGGTCGATGCCTCCTACACGGCCGCCTCGGGCGTCGAACATGCCGACAAGCTCACCGGCAAGCTGTTTCTTCTGTGGGGCGAGCAGGACAGCAACGTCGATCCCGCATCCTCGATGCAGGTCGTCGATGCGCTGGTGAAGGCGGGCAAGGATTTCGACATGCTGGTCGTGCCCGGCGAGGAGCATTCCGTGGGCCGTTCGAGCGGACCGATCGACTACGTCAATCGCCGGATGTTCCGCTTCTTCACCGAGGCGCTCGAACAGGGCGAGTGATCGCTTGTCGCGGCAGGCGCGAGGTTCTCGTGCCCGCTAGCTGGCCGAGAACGTAAAAGCCCGCCGGTCACCCCAGGTGGCCGGCGGGCTTCGTTGTTCCGGGGCAGGGTGCACAGGGTGGGAGGTTTCCCACTAGCCCCGGAACAAGGGAAGCGTGCGGTGTCCGTTTCGGGCTACCGCGCGGTTCCTCCTTGCGAATTTACGATTTCTCAGCGGCTCACCCTGAAGGCGACGGTGCCGTGCGCAGGCACCTCGACCGAGGCGGGCAGGCTGGTGCTGGTCTCGCCGCTCCACAGGTTCTCGACCTTGCCGACCTTGGCGAGGCCGGTGCCCTCGAGGCTGACCGGCATCGTGACCGGCGCATCCGAGCGGTTGAACAGGGCGAGCGCAACGCCGCCGTCGGCGAGCGGCTTTGTCCAGACCTCGCTGGTACCCTGCTTGCGCACGGCCTTGCCCTGCACGCCGCGCGCATCCTGGTCGATGGCGATGACGCGCGGATTGGTGAGGATGGCGAGCATTTCGGGGCTCGTCTCGCGCAGGTCGTGGCCCATCATCAGCGGGGCCGCCGACATCGCCCACAAGGTCATGTGGGTGCGGTATTCCTCGGCGCTCATCCCGCCGTTGCCGATCTCGAGCATGTCCGGGTCGTTCCAGCCGTTGGGGCCGGCATGGGAGGGCTTGCCGTTGTGATCGAAACCGATCTTGGCCATGGTCTCGAAGTCGTCGGTGATGTCGCCGGTGGTGCGCCACAGTTCACCGCCTACGTCGCGGCCCCATTCGCCCACGTCGAAGCGGCCGTATTCGCACAGCGAGAACAGGATGTCGCGGCCCGTGTCGCGCAGCGCCTTGCCCATCTCGTAGTAGCTGCGCACCACGGTATCGCGGTCGTTGTAGAACCATTCGCCCGAGCACAGGTCGTACTTGAGGTAGTCGAAGCCCCAGTCGGCGAAGGTCTGCGCGTCCTGCTGCACGTGGCCGTAGCTGCCTTCGTAGCCGGCACAGGTGCGCGGGCCCTGCGAGGAGTAGATGCCGATCTTCAGGCCCTTCGAGTGGACGTAGTCGGTCAGCGCCTTCATGTCGGGGAACTTGGCATTGGGCTGGAGGACGCCGTTTGCATCGCGCTTGCCCTGCCAGCCATCGTCGATGTTGACGTAAGTGTAGCCTGCATCGCGCAGGCCCGTGGCGACCATCGCGTCGGCCATCGCGCGCACGGTCGCATCGTCGATGTGCTCGTCGAACTTGTTCCAGCTCGACCAGCCCATCGGCGGGGTGGGGGCGAGCTTGCCCGGGATCGGCGCACCCATCGCGGGCAGCTGCGTGAACTGGAAGGCGCGCGCCCTGGCGTCGGCCTTGGTCCCCTTGTGACCCGTCTCGTCGATGTCGCTGAACCAGATCTTGCCGGTAAGGCGCACCTTGCCGTCCTGCATCGCCACGTGCCAGGTCTGGGTGGGATTGTCCCAGTCGTTGATGTTGTTGGCCTCGAAGGTGAGCGTGCCGTTCTCGAGCCGGGCATTGCGCATCTCGACCGGGCCGTACCACAAGGTCGTGACCTCGCCCTCGATCGCTTCGCCTTGCGAGCGCACCTGCATCATCGTCACGCCCGGACGGTCCGGGGCTTCATCGAAGAGCCAGGTACCGTCGAAGGGCGTCTTCGCCAGCGACGGGGTGGCGGCAAGGGACAGGGCCGAGCCGGCAAGAGCGGCTGCGGTCACGAGGATGCGCGACAAGATATGTCTCCGGAACAAGGGTGGAAGGTGAATGGAGGAGAAGCGAGGCACGAGCGTGCACAGGGCGCTTCGGGGGCGCGCCCTGTGATCCGATCAGGCTCTCGCGATGATTGAAGGGCGGGCGACAGCGCGCGCGCCGGAGTAGCGCGGGCGTCCCGCTATGGTGCGAGGGCGCGCGCTACGCGATGCGCGCCGGCTCGCTCCGTTCGGCTCTGGCCGACGGATGGCGCTTGTTCGGTCATGCCCGGTCGCGTTGCGAGCGAGAGAGGAGAGTTCTTGTCTCGGTCCGGGCATGCATATCCTGTGCGGTTGGGGTCAGCTTGCCTGGCTGACGGCAAAATGCGCGCGAAGGTCTTCGAGCGTGTTGGCGATGTGCTGGGTGAGGTGCTTGCGCACCGCGTCCTCGTCGCGGGCGAGCCATGCGTCGAGCAGGTCCTTGTGCTCGGTATGCGCGCGGTTGCCGCGCCCCGCTGGTTCGAGATGCTTGATCACGTAACGTTCGGCGAGCACCTCGAGGCGCTCTACCAGCTGGGTGGTGAGCAGGCGGTTGGCGGGGCGGACAAGCCGGACGTGGAATTCGCGGTTGAGCACGCCGACCTGACTAAGGTCGTTCTCTGCGGCGGCATCGAGCTGCTCGAAGGCGGTGATGGCAGCCTGCTGGTCCTCTGCGCTCGCCATGCGCGCGCCCATCGCGGCGGCGGCCGGTTCGAACGAGAGGCGCAATTCGTAAATTTCCTCGGCCTGATCGGTCGTCATCGGCTGCACGAACCAGCCGCGATTGGGCTGGCTGGTGAGCAGGCCTTCATGTTCCAGCCGGGCGAGCGCCTCGCGCAGCGGGATCTTGCTCACGCCCAGTTCCTTGGCGAGGGCATCCTGGCGGACCGGCTCCATGACCGAAAGCTTGCCTTCGATGATCCGCTCGCGGATGACTTCGAAGATGCGTTCGGAAAGAGTTCTAACGACGATGGTCACGGCCTAATCTCCAGATGACGAGCGCACGCGAAGCGCTGTCTCGTTTCGACCGTATAATATAGACGCCGCTTCGCAACCGCACAATCGCAGCTCGGCGCATTTTCGTACGCTCGCCGCTGTCCGAATGCCGAAGGTGAGAACATGCCCGATTGCGCCTTGCCGCCTGATCAACTTAGATATAACGTATACGAAATACGGGAACGGTCAATGGAGTTTTTATGAGCCACGTGGGGGTGGTCGGGGCAGGTGTCGTCGGACTGTCGAGCGCGCTGGCGTTGCTCGATGCCGGACACATGGTCACGCTGTTCGACGACGACGAGGGCGCCCAGGCGCCATCATGGGGCAACGCCGGGCACATTGCGGCAGAACAGGTCGCTCCGCTGGCATCGTTCGATACCGTGCGTTCGGTGCCCTCGCGCCTGTTCTGCACCGGCGGAGCGCTGGCGCTGCCCCCGGCGCAGATTGCGCGCTGGTTGCCGTTCTCGACGCGGTTGCTGCTGGCCAGCACTCCTTCGCGTTTCGCACGCGGGCGCGATGCTATGCGCTCGCTGCTCGCCGAAGCGGTCCCCGCCTGGCGCGCGCTGGTTGACCGGATAGGTGCGCCGGCGCTGCTGCGCGACGAGGGGCATTACGTTGCCTGGTACGATGCCGTGGCTGCACGCAAGGGCACAGCGGCCTGGCAGGCGGCGGATACCGGAACGGCGAGCCCGCGCCCCGCAAGCGCAGAAGAACTCCTGCGTCTCGGCGCACTGGGCAAAAAGCCATTGGCTGGAGCCTTGCGCTTTTCGGGCACCGCGCAGGTCGCCGATCTCGACAGCCTGCGCCGCAGCCTCGTCGAGGCCTTTCTCGCCAAGGGTGGCGTCCTGCGCCGCGGAAAGGCCGCGATCGAGCGGCAGGCGGACAGGGTGCAGGTGATCGGTCACCCCACGGATCAGGTGCTCGTCTGTGCGGGCGTGCATTCGCGCGTACTGCTGGAAGGGATCGGTCACAAGCTGCCGATGATCGCCGAGCGCGGCTACCATGTGCGCGCCGACGCGGCATACTGGCCCGAGGACCTGCCGCCCATCGCTTTCGAGGAGCGTGCGATGATCGTCACGCGCTACCGCGAGTGCGTGCAGGCGGCGAGCTTCGTCGAGTTCGCCAGCCCCGATGCGCCCGCCGATCCGCGCAAGTGGGAGCGGCTGGAGCGCCATATTGCAGAGCTTGGCCTGCCGATCACCGGGCCGTTCCGGCGCTGGATGGGCGCACGCCCGACGCTGCCCGACTATCTGCCCGCAATCGGGCGTTCCTCGCGTATTGGGAACCTCTTCTACGCCTGCGGTCACCAGCATCTCGGGCTCACGCTCGCGCCGATCACGGCGCGCATCGTCACCGCGCTTGTCGACGGTGCCACGCCGCCCGTCCCGGTCGAGGCCTTCGACATCGACCGCTTCGCCTGATCCCGCTCCTCGCGCGAGACCGCTGCGCGCAAGCTCTTACGAGGTCCATGACATGACCAAGCAGTTCTCCCGGCAACTGGCCGGTGCCCTTCGCCACGTCCAGACCATCCGCCGCCTGCCGCGCCGCGCTGTCCTCAAGGCAGGAGCGGCAAGTCTGCTGCTGCCTGCGCTCGCGCGCCGAGCGCAGGCCGAGACCGTCCTGCCCGAACGCTTGGTCTCGCGCCGGATCGGCGGCGAGGGGACGCTGTTCGCCGCCGGGTTCGACAAGGGCATGGTCACCAGCCTTCATGCGAGCGGGCACGAGGCGCTGGGCGACTTCATCCTGCAGGGCGGGTATCTCGGGCAGGTACGCGGCAAGTGGCGCGCAGCCGGTGGCGATGGCAGCTGGCGCGCCTTCGATACCGCGACGATGACGCCTGCGCGCAGCGCGGCCATCCGCACCGGCAGCGAGACCCGCTACACGCTCGCGCGCGGGCTGGCGCTGATCGTGCGCTTCGTGCTTTCGGGCGAGGGGCTGCGCTTCGACGTCGACATCGAGAACGCGCGCGGTGTCGCGATCGAGTTCGGCGACCTTGCGGTGCCGCTGCCGGTCAACGAGCTGCAGGCGAGCGGGGGCAAGGACCCGGCGGGCCTGCTCAAGCACAGCTTCGTCTCGGGACATGGCTCGCACATCTTCTGGCAGCGCAAGGACGTCGCGACGCCGTGGCTGGCGATGTTCCCCCAGTCAGGCACTGCGCTCGAGTACTGGGATACGCCCAGGGGCAAGGGCACGCCCTTCTGTGTCTACTTCAACGCCGCCTGCGCGGTCGAGGAAGTACGCAAGGCAGGCTCGCGCTGGCGACTGCCCGCCTCGATCCGCAGCGTGCCTGCGGGCGAGACGCTGCGTCAGGGCGTGCACTTCGAACTGGTCGAGGGCTATGACGACATGCGCCGCGCGATCGCCGATCACGGTCTCGTCGACGTCGAGGTGATACCCGGCATGACCGTGCCGAGCGACCTCGAGGTCACGCTTTCGCTGGGCTCGCGCATCCCGGTCGCGCGGCTCGAGGCGGAACATCCCGGCGAGACCCGCATCGAGGCGGCGGGCATGCGCGCCGGACGCCAGCTCTACCGCGTCGCCTTCTCGCGCCTTGGCGAAAACCAGCTCACGCTCGTCCAGACCGACGGCAGCCGCACCACGCTCGAGTTCTTCGCGACAGAGCCGGTCGAGACGCTGATCGCCAAGCGCGGCGCCTTCATCGCGGCGCACCAGCACAATGACCCGGCCAAGTGGTATAACGGATTGCTCGGCGAATGGGCGATGGACAGCGAAGTCCTGCTCGGCCCCGACAACTACGACCGCATCGGGGGCTGGCGCATCTACGAGGTGACCTGCGACGATCCCGGCCTGTCCAAGCCCGCGTTTCTCGGCCTCAAGCTTGCCGAATATCCGGTGCAGGCCGAAGTCGATGCGCTCGATCGCTACATCGAGCATTTCGTCTGGGGCGGTCTCCAGCAGACGACCGAGGAGCCCTATCCCTACGGCATCTACGGTATCCTCGACTGGAAGCGGAACCGCGAGAGCGACGATCCCGGCGACAAGGGGCGCAAGCACCTGTGGCGCCCTTATGACTACCCGCACATTGTCGCGATGTACTTTGGTATGTACCGCGCCGCGCGTCATCACCCCGGCATCGCGACGCACATGGCCCCGCTCGACTATCTCCAGCGCGCTTTCGGCACGGCGCGCGCGATGTTCACCGTGCCCGACGAACTCGTCGGCTGGGATGCCTGGAACATCGGCTATTACAACGAGATCGTCCTCACCGACCTGATCGAGGCGCTGGACGCGGAGGGGCTGGCCGACGAGGCGCGAGAGATCCGCAGCTTCTGGGAAAAGAAGGTCCATCATTTCGTCGAGGAGGTCGAGGACCTGTTCGTCTCGGAATATGCTTTCGATTCCACCGGCTTCGAATCGACGCAGGCCATGGCGCGCTACGCCATCGACCGGCCGGGCCAGTTCCCCGGCCCGCGTGCGCGGGCCTTCCGCGAGCGGCAGATGCAGGCGAACCTGTTCTGCCGGGGCTGGCTCGAGCCGAGCTACTATTACCTCGGCAGCGACTATCGCGGACAGGGCGGCGATGCCTACGTGCTCACATATATGTCGCAGATGGGCGGCTGGGGTGTGCTCGACTACGCGCTCAACGATGCCGAAGAGGCACATGGCCTTCTGCGTCTGGGCCATGCATCGGCGCTGAGCAGCTGGGCGCTGATGAATACCGGCACGCCCGAGAGCGACTATGGCTACTGGTTCGGCGGCAAGGCCAACGATGGTGGCGCAGGCGGCGGTTTCGAGCCTGCAGCGCTGGGTATGACCTGGCTCGACCAGCCGCACCGTCACGGCTCGTGGTACTACTCGTGCGAGATCGACCTTGGCTTTTGCGGCGGCCTTCGCGCCGCCGCGACGACGCTGGTCGACGATCCGCTGTTCGGCCGGGTGGCGCTCGGGGGAACGCTGGAGACGCGTGCGCCCGCAACACTGGCAATCGTGCCGCGCGATGGCGTGCGGCGCCGCTTCCACGTCCGCCTCGATGCGCTCGGCTTCGACGTCCAGGTGGGAAGCGGGGCACGGCTGTCGGGCCGCGAGCCGATCATGGTCGATGTCGAGGCCGCGACCTGCAGCCTCACGCTCGAACATGGCGCAGGACCGGCGCGCGAGATCGTGCTGCAGGCGAGGCCACGCGGCAAGGGCAGGGCCTCTGTCTCGCTCGCTGCTGGCGCACCGCTGGTGGAGAACGCGCGCGGCTGGATCGTCCCGCTCGCCGGCGACACGACGCAAACCCGGCTCACGCTGAGCTTTGCGTGACATCCTCGCGCCGAGGCAGGTGGAGACTTCCGGCACTGACTGGGCAGGCTGACATGGGGGGGAAGCGCATATCGTCCCCACTCCGCTCATGCTGAGCAGGGTGGAGAGGGCTGATTTTTTTGGGGGGGGAGAGGAAGTTGCATCATGTCGTCACCCCAGCGAAAGCTGGGGTCGTTGGCAGGTTAGTGTCGCCCTTAAGGACAGCCGCAGCCTCGAAATGGCCCGAAGCCAGCTTTCTCCTCAAGAGTACCTAGCGATCCCAGCTTTCGCTGGAATGACGACAGAATTTTAACGACCGCAAACGTTCGAAACCGGACGTTCGATCTTGTCCACGCAGACAGCCTAGTCGCTCCAGCCGCGCGCTTTGGCGCGCGCTTCGCCTTCGGCGTCGAGCGGTGCGCCTTGGGCCATGTCCTGTGCGGCTGCCATGAGTTCGGCATCGGCGGAACCCGCTTGCCGGTAGGCACCGCTGGTGCCTGCGCCGCTCGCCATGGTGCGCTCGAGGATCCAGCGATCATCGTCCTTGCAGGCGATGCCGGCGGTCGCGGAATTGTCGAAGACCCGGCAGTAATCGCCGTCGCCGCGCCGGAAGCTGGTGAGGATGCGCAAGGGCGCGTCGCCGCTCGCCTGATTGGCCGCGAGCCTGCTTTCGAGGCCCAGCGCCAATGCGCCCGAGGCGACCAGCGCACCGTCGCTCTCGCGCACAGCGCCCTTGCCGATGGGAACCTGCGTGCCGAGGAACAGGCCCAGCACCAGCGAAGCGGCGATGGCGAGACCGTTGCCCCAGCGCAGTCCTGTGGGAGGTGGCGTGATGGCTTCCTGCGTGCGCTCGGCCCGCTTGCGGGCCCGTTCCTCGCGGACATAGGCGAGGCTGATGACCTTGGGGCGTTCGGCCTGCGCGAGCCGCGCTGCGCCATGCTCGTCTTCGCGCGCGGCAGCCGCGATCATTGCGCTGAGCGCGTCGGGCACGGGTTCGTCGCGGACGGGATCGAGCCGGTCCTTGAGCCGTGCGCGCAAGGCGCGGTGCGCGGCAACCTCCCGGGCGAGCGCCGGGTCCGCCGACAGCGCAGCCTCGATGCGCGCAGCGTCCGCGCCCGCAAGCTCGCCGTCGGCATAGGCCATCAGTTCCTCGCGCGTCACGCTCATGCGGCTTCTCCCAGTTGCTTCATCAGCGCCTCGCGCCCGCGTCCCAGTCGCGAGGTCAGCGTGCCTTGCGGGACGCCGAGGATCTCGGCGGCTTCCTTGTAGGCGAAACCCTCGACGAGCACGAGCACCACCGCCTCGCGCTGTTCTGCGGGAAGGAGCGCGAGAGCGCGCTCGACATTGCCCAGCTCGACCAGGTTTTCCGCGTCCTCGTGTCCGGTATTCCCCACGTTCAGTCCTTCGTCCTCGTGCGTGAATGTCTGCGAACGGCGTGAACGCGCGCGCACCTCGTCGATCCACTGATTGCGCATGATCCGGTAGACCCAGGCATCGAGGCGCGTGCCCTCCTGCCACTGGTGGCGGGCCTTGAGCGCGCGCTCGACGGTCTGCTGGCACAGGTCGTCGGCATCCGCCGCATCCTGCGTGAGGCCACGTGCGAAGCGCCTGAGGCGCGGCAGCAGGTCGGTCAGGTCCTCGCAGAAGCGGTTCATGCGTTTCGTCTTGTTCCCGTGCGATTGCGCATTGTTCGTGGATGAAACGCATGGGCTGCCGCGTTTCATCCACGAGTGCTACGAAATTTTTTGAAACGAGCCTTGCTTCGCACCGGTTAACGCGCGGCAGGCATCGCTGCTAAGGATCGCAAGATGGCTGGATCGAAATGGACACGCAGGGCGCTGGGGGCCGCCGTGCTGCTGCTGGCAGCGGCGCCGCTCCATGCGCAGCTGGGCGCGGGGCTGCCCGTCGATCCGGCAGGTACGCTCGGTTCGATCGGCGAGCGTGTCGGGGAAGCGCTCGATGACGCCAGGCGCTCTGCCCTCGATCCGTTCGAAGGAAACGTGCGCCAGTTGCGCGATCTCGCGCGCGAGCGGGTGCGGCGCCTCGCTTCGTTCGTCTCGGACAACCAGGGCGCTGTCGAATGGGACGACGAGCGCCAGCCCGCGGTGCGCGGCGAAGTCCTGCTGCTCGACCCTGACGCACAGGCGCTCGCGCTTGCCGGGGCTCGCGGATATCGCGTGATCGAACAGGGCAGCATCGCCGGTCTCGACATCCCCTTCGCCCGGCTTGCGGTTCCCGAGGGGACCGACCTCGATGATGCCCTCAAGCGCCTGCGCAAGGCGCTGCCCGGCCGCGAGATCAGCGCCGACCAGCTGCATTTCCCCGCCGGGACGACGGCGCCGTCCGGCCAAGCGGGTGCGAGCAGTGCGGCCTTGCCGCGTGGCGGCACCGTCGGCGTCATCGACGGAGGCCTCGCTGCGGGCAGTGCGGCGCGGCTCGTCGCGCAGAAGGGCTTTGCCAGGGGCGCGCCGAGGCAGGACGAACATGCCGCCGCCATCGCCTCGCTGCTCACCGGAGCCGGCACCGCGAGGCTCTATGCGGCCGACGTCTACGGATCGGACCCGGCAGGCGGCAATGCCCTCGCCATCGCGCGCGCGCTCGGCTGGATGCACGAGGGCGGGGTGCCGGTGGTCTCGATCAGCCTCGTGGGGCCGCCCAATCCGCTGCTCGCGCGTGCGGTCGCGAAAGTGCAGCAAGACGGCATGGTGGTCGTCGCGGCGGTCGGCAACGATGGTGCCGCTGCGCCGCCTGCCTATCCCGCGAGCTATCCCGGCGTCGTCGCGGTGACCGGGGTGGATGGCGCGGGGCGCGTGCTGATCGAGGCCGGGCGTGCTGGCCATCTCGACTATGCAGCGCCCGGTGCGGACATGTCGGCGCTGGTCCCGGGCAAGGGGCGCATCGACCTGCGCGGAACGTCCTTCGCCGCCCCGCTCGCCGCTGCGCGCATCGCCGCGCGCCTGAAGGAGGCAGGAGCCGCGCGCGCGGCACTCGGGCTGGTCGACGGCGAGGCGCTGCATCCCTCGCGCAGCACCGGGCGCGGCGTCGTCTGCAACATCTGCCGCTCGGGGCTCTAGGGCGCGTTGAACGACTTGGCGATGATTGGACAGTCTGAGTTGGGTGGGCTTCTGACGGTCAAGTATTGGATAAATCAACGCAAGAGCTGACTTTTAGCTAGAGAGTGATCTACACTCCCTTGATGGCGAAATCCTTCACTTGGGAACGAGGACCATTCGAGCAGTGCCCGCGCTGCGGCGAGCAAACGTTCGGCTTTCTTTCTGCGGGGTGCGACGTGATGATGTTGCGCTGCACGAAATGCCGCTACAGCCATGGTGAAGTGCTGCCTAAGGTCGACAAGGCGACCATTTATCTCGACCAATTTATGTTCAGCTCGATCTTCAAGATCAAAGCTGGCGGCCGGGCACCGCTCGGGCAACAGGATTTCTACGACGAGTTAATCCCGCTTCTTCGCCGTGTTGTCCTGCTGCAACAGGCGATTTTGCCACACTCAGACCTTCACTCCAACGAGACTATTGTCTTTCACGATCCCCGGGGCCTGCGCGATGCCTATGAGGATATTGGGGGTGACGCCTCGCTGCGCGACAGCCGTGAAATCGAGTTGAATCAAGTGTTCGCATTTGCCCGAGCGTTCCGCGACGGCGGCGAGCCCCAACTGACGTTTATCCCCGACGAGATACTACAAGGGGCGCGCAATGACTGGTTGCCTGACATGCGGATCAGCGTGAACGCTGACTATTCGCAGTTTGCTGATGGTATTCGTCGGGAGCGCGACAGAGGATTTGCTGCGCTGAGCGACGTGGTCGCAGCTTGGGCCGAAGAGAAACCATCGTTTCATGAACTGCTCCGCCGGGAGTCGCAGTTTGGTCAGCACAGGCGCGCCGCGCTCGTGGGCATCATGCAGCGCATGGCAAACGCGGGCGCGGGAGGCGATGGCATGGACCTGATCTATGCCGTGCTCGAACCGGTCTGGCGAGAATTCCTCATGTTGCGCGACTTTTTGCGCGAGGGAGCATCCGACGAGGAGGCGATGAGGCGCGTTGGCACGTTCTGGGATTGGGAGCGCGTGCGTGAGATGCCGTTCAACCGCATCTTCGCCCATCTGTTCGCGGCATTCGGTCGGCGAGTGACGATGGGGCAGCGCAAATTTACTCGCGGCTTAATGACCGACTTCCGGGCCATCGCCGCCTATGCGCCTTACGTCGATGCCATGTTCGTCGATCGCGAGTGCGCTCTATTACTTAAGGAAGGTGAGCTGCGCCGAGAACTGCACTATCGGGCTCACATCTACAGCTACGCAAATAAGGACGAGTTCCTCGTCTACCTCAGAAAGCTTGAAGCCCAAGCGACAAAAGAGGTTCGCGGCTATGCCGAACGGATTTACGGCGTAGTTTAAGCTCGACCTCCAATATAAGACTTCCCGCTAAGGGCGGTCCCGCTCGCCTCATCACAGCAGACGAATGGAAACGTCCGCTTTGGAGCGAAACCGGACGACCGTTTTTTCCTCGCAAGCCCGCGATTTTCCGGGGCCCGAAAACTTTTTCGAATTTCTGCGGATGAAAGCCAAGGGGCCACCCGTTCCTCTCATCAAGCCCCCCGGACAAGGGGTCCGACAGCCGCAAGGCCGGACCGCCGGGACGGATTTTGAGAATTGGAAAGGAGCAAGACCCATGAAGAACTCTGCTTTCATCCGCAGCGCCGCCGCAGCCCTTGCCGGTGCCGCACTCGTCGCGATGCCCGGCGTCGCACAGGCCCAGCTGCTTGGCGGGGGCGGTGGCCTCGGCGGGATGGTCGGCGGCTCGCTCGGCGGGTCGCTGGGTGGCTCGATGGGCTCGATCGGCAGCACCATGAACGGCGCGGGCGACATCGGCGTTTCGCGCAGCGCCCGCTCGATCACCTCGCGTGCCACCGGCAATGGCGATGCCAGCGGCGATGCCAGTGCCAGCCGCACGGTCGGCGTTCCCGACACTTCTGCGGTGACCGGCAAGGTCGCGGACACCGCCTCGGCGGCCCGCAGCAAGACTTCGGGGCTCGTCGATGGTGCCCGCAGCAAGGCGCAGGGCGTCCCGGGCGCGGCTGAAGGGCTGACCGGCAAGGCACGCGGTCTCGCCGGTAATGCCGGAGCGCTGGGTGGCAACGCCATGGCGAGCGGCACGGGCATGGCCGCCGGAAACGCCGCTGCCGGCAGCGACGGTGCGACGAGCGCATCGGGCGATGCGAGCGGCTCGGGCGCAGCCGATGGCGGCCTCGTCGCCAGTCCTTCGCTCGGCACGCTGCCGACGAGCGGCGGTGCTTCGCAGCTGACCGGTCTTGCGAGCGGCGCTGCACAGCGTGTCGGCCAGAGCGCGGGTAGCGCGAAGCAGGCGGTCGGCAGCGCCAGGCAGGCCGCGAGCGACAAGGCCGGCGCGGCAGCCGACGAGGCCGCAAGCACCGAGGCGCAGGGTTCGGGCAGCGGGACTGCCGGTGCCGAAGCGGGTGACCGCTCGCTCTCGCTCGAAGGCTCGGCGCAGGGCTCGGCCAGCCGCGACGGTGCGGATGGTTCGCTTAGCCTCGGCGCCGGTAACTGAGCGCTCGCACACTGAACATGCCGCCTGACTGATCGCCACCGGGATGGCGGCCTCGCGCGCCTCGAAGGGATATCCCTTCGGGGCGCGATCGGTGTCGGGGCCCGCTTGCCTCTCGCCAAACTGCGCGCGGCCTGCCATGGGCAGCGGCGAAAGGGGACATGTGATGAGCGGCGAGGACGAGGACTACGTTTACGACGAGGAAAGCGGCGAGTGGATGCCGGCCAGCGAGCTGGAGGCAAAGCGTGCGGCGGCGGATGCCGTCGAGGTGCGCGACGCGGTAGGCAACCTGCTGGCCGATGGCGATGCGGTGACGCTGATCAAGGATCTCGACGTGAAGGGTGCGGGCCAGACGCTCAAGCGCGGCACGCTGATTCCCTCGATCCGTCTCACCGGCGATGCCCAGGAGATCGACTGCAAGTATCCGGGCATCAAGGGGCTCGTCCTGCGCGCTGAGTTCGTGCGCAAACGCTGAGCTTCGGGTTCCGGGCGCTCAGGCCTCGGGCACGGTGATCGAGACGATCTCCAGCGCCTCGCTCTTGCCGCCGAAGTCGACCAGTTCACCGGCTTCGGCATCCATCATCGCACGGGCGAGCGGTGCCGAGAACGAGATCAGTCCACGGGCCGGATCGGCCTCGTCGTCGCCGACCAGCGTGACGCTGCGTTCCTTGCCCGCGAGACGGAAGGAGACCGTGCAGCCGAAGGCGACCGTCTCGCCGCTGGGCCGTTCGACGAGCTGCGCGGTCGATTGGCGCGTGCCCCAGTAGCGCAGCTCGCGCCGAGTGGTCTTGATCGCGTCCTCGTCCTCGAGCGTGCGCAAGTGCGCCTCGATTTCCTCGACTTTCGCGCTGATCAGGGCGAGGCCGCGCGCGGTGACGAGATTGGGGCCGGGCGGTATCGGCAGCTCGAACTTGGGTTCGAGCGCTTCCTCGTCGCTTTCCCGTCGAAATGCCACGCTCATGCATCGGTCTCCTCTGGTGCGATCCAGTCCGCGATGTCGGGAGCCTGGCCGATGAGTGCAAGGCCGTGCGCGATAGAGGTCAGCTCGTCGCCGCTCGCCAGCCGCTCCTCGCCGAAGCGCTGCTCGAACAAGGCGCGCACCGCCGGAATCAGCGAGGAGCCGCCGGTGAGGAAGACGTGGTCGATGGCTCCGGCCTCGATCCCGGCACCGGCCAGCGCCTCGTCGACGGTCGCGGCGATCTTGGCGAGGTCGGGGGCGATCCATTCCTCGAACTCGGCCCGGGTGACATCGGCGGTGATGTCGAGCCCGCCGCCGTCGAAGTGGAAGTGCCCATGCGCCTCGCCCGACAGCGCGCGCTTGAGCTTGCCGACGGCATCGTAGAGCTGGAAGCCCAGCTCGTTCTCGACGATGGCGATCATGCGCGCGATCGCCGCCGGGTCGCTCGCCGCGCGTTCGAGCCGGGCGAGCTCGTCGAGCGTCTTGCGGTTGCGCATCAGCGCGAGGCGCGACCAGTCGCCGAAGTCGGTGAAGTGGCCGGGCGGGATCTCCAGTTCCTTGTCGAACGAGCGATAGGTGCCGCCCTTGCCGAGCAGCGGCAGCACGAGGTGATCCATGATGCGATAGTCGAACCGGTCGCCCGCGATGCCGATGCCCGCCGAGCCAAGCGGCACACAGCGCCGCGCTGCGCCCGGCGCCTCGATGCGCACGACCGAGAAGTCGCTGGTGCCGCCGCCGAAGTCGGCGACCAGCAGCGTCGCGGGTTCGGTGAGGCGCTGCGCGAAGCTGTAGGCCGCGCCGAGCGGCTCGTAGACGTAGTGCACCTCGCGCCCGAGCATGGCGAACATCGCGTCGTAGCGGCGGCGCGCCAGCGCTGTGTCGACGCGCGCGCCGACGTAGCGCACCGGGCGGCCGACGATCACCCGCTCGGGCAGCGTCGCCAGCGCCTCGCCCGCGTGCTCGACGAGGTGGCGCAGGAATACCTGCCCCAGTTCCTCAAAGCGCATGCGCTTCTCGAACAGGTTGGCGCTGTCGAACAGGGCGTTGGCGGCAACCGACTTGAACGATTGCAGAAAGCGCGAGCCTTGCGGGAACTCAAGGAATTCCTCGAGCGCCCATGGGCCGGCCTCGTGGGCGAGCTTGCCGCGCACGGTCTCGTCCTGCCAGAAGCACAGCGCCGAGCGGAATACCTGCGTCACCCCGCCGGGCGCGGCGAAGGGTACGAGCTCGGCTGCATCCGCGCCCTCGGAAAGCGCGAGGACCGAGTTCGTCGTGCCGAAGTCGATGCCGAGTGTCTGCGCGGCAGGGGCTGTGGGGGCGGCAGGGGTGGGCAATGGGGCTGTCATGGCGCTCTACTCTCGCTGGCCGCTTGCGGGCGCGGCCTATGGCAGCGCGGCACCAATCGTGCAAGCATGCGTTCCATCAGGGCGAACCATGCATGCGCAGCACGCATTTGCCCCAGGTCCGATACGAGGGCAGGGGGGCGAAGCGGCGTCAGGGCGCGCGCAGACAGATTTTATCGAGGATGGACCATGACCGGCGAAATCACCAGCAAGGCTGCGGCAACGGGCACGCGCGAAGTGCCTGGCGTCGAGGATTACGACGGACCTGCAGGCGGTTGGGGTGCGCTGGGTGCGGTCGCGGGGGCGATCCGCGAGCAGATGGGCACATCGACCGATACCCGTGCGCTCCTGAAGATGAACAAGCCAGAAGGCTTCGACTGTCCGGGCTGCGCCTGGCCTGATCCCAAGCACACCTCCTCGTTCGAATTCTGCGAGAACGGCGCCAAGGCGGTGACCTGGGAGGCGACGGTCAAGCGCCTCGACGATGCCTTCTTCGAGACCCATACGGCCAGTGAACTGTGGAGCTGGAGCGACCACGCGCTCGAGGATGCCGGGCGCCTGACCCGTCCCTTGCGCTACGATGCACCGAGCGACCGCTTCGTGCCGCTAAGCTGGGACGAGGCCTTCGCGCGCATCGGTACTTCGTTGCGGGCGCTCGACGACCCCGACCAGGCCGAGTTCTACTGCTCGGGCCGCGCCTCGAACGAGGCGGCGTTCCTCTACCAGCTGATGGCGCGGGCCTATGGCACCAACAATTTCCCCGACTGCTCGAACATGTGCCACGAGGCCACCAGCGTGGGCCTGCCCAAGTCGATCGGCGTGGGCAAGGGCACGGTCACGCTCGAGGACTTCGACGAGGCCGACGCGATCTTCTGCATCGGCCACAATCCCGGCACCAATCACCCGCGCATGCTCTCGACGCTGAGCGCGGCGGCGAAGCGGGGTGTGCCGATCGTCGTCGCCAACCCGATGAAGGAGCGCGGGCTGGAGCGCTTCAAGTCGCCCCAGCACCCGACCGAGATGCTCAGCCCGCGTTCGACGCAGCTCGCCTCGGCCTATCATCAGGTGCGCGTGGGCGGCGATGGGGCGATGCTCAAGGGCGTGATGAAGGCGCTCTTCGAGGCGGACGCGGCCGACCTTGCTGCGGGGGGCGACGGGCTGCTCGACCGCGCCTTCATCGCCGAGCATACCCAAGGCTTCGAGGATCTTGCCGCCGACATCGCCGCGACCGGCTGGGACGAGATCGTTGCGGGCTCTGGCCTCACGCAAGATGCAATCACCGAGATGGCGCGCACCTACTGGTCGGCCAAGCGGGTGATCATCTGCTACGGCATGGGCATCACCCAGCACGGCAACGGCACGCACAACGTGCAGCAGCTTGCGAACCTGCTCCTGCTGCGTGGCAACATGGGCAAGCCGGGCGCGGGCATCTGTCCCTTGCGCGGCCATTCCAACGTGCAGGGCGACAGGACGGTCGGCATCACCGAGATACCCGGCGAGGCGATGCTGGCGCGGCTCGATGCGCGCTTCGGTATCGTCTCGCCGCGCGCGCAAGGACACGCCGCGGTGGAATCGCTGCTGGCGATGCGCGAGGGACGCTCGCGTGCCTGCATCTCGCTGGGCGGCAATCTCGCCGTCGCGATGCCCGATCCCGAGGCCTGCTACGAAGCCTTTCGCGGGCTCGATCTCTCGGTCAACATCCTCACCAAGTTCAACCGCACCTGCCTGCTGCTGGCGAAGGAGACGATCGTGCTGCCGTGCCTGGGACGCACCGAGCTCGACGAGCAGGCGGGCGGTCCGCAGGCGGTGACGGTCGAGGATTCGATGTCGATGGTCCACGCCTCGCGCGGGTTCCTCAAGCCTGCAGCGCCCGAACTGAAATCCGAGCCCGCGATCGTGGCGGGCATGGCCAAGGCGACGCTGGGCGAGGGGCCGATCGACTGGGACTGGCTCGTCGCCGACTACGACCGTATCCGCGAGGCGATCGAGGCGGTGTTCCCCGACTTTGCGGATTTCAACAAGCGCGTGCGGCAAAAGGGCGGCTTCCGGCTGACCGTGGGCGCCTCCGGGCGGGTCTGGAACACGCCTTCGGGCAAGGCCTGTTTCCACGTGCACCCGCTGCGCCCGAGCGGGTCGGATGCGCTGATCCTCACCACGGTGCGCAGCCACGACCAGTACAACACCACGATCTACGGCATGGACGACCGCTATCGCGGCATTACCGGGCGGCGCGACGTGATCTTCGCCAATGGTGAGGACCTCGCCGAACGCGGACTGGCGCATGGCGACAAGGTGGATCTCGTGGCCGGCCCGGGGCGGCGTCTTGCAGGCTTCACGCTCGTCGCCCATGCCATCGCGCGTGGCTCGCTCGCGGCCTACTACCCCGAAGCCAACTGTCTCGTCGCGCTCGAGGATCGCGACCGTGCGAGCGGGACGCCGAACTACAAGTCGATACCCGTCACGCTGGAACGCAGCGAAGGTGGCTGAAACCACCAGCGCCTTCGAGCAGGTCGCGAGTGACGGCAGTCGCTGCGACATCGAGCGCGCGGTGGCGCGCGAGGTGCCCATCGCGGTCGAGCCGGGCGGGGTCGGCTATGCCGTGCTCATGGCGAGCGACGAGGACCTCGAAGACCTTGCCTACGGTTTCGCCTGGGCCGAACGTCTGGTGGGCCGCCCCGATCAGATCGAGCACCTCGCGCTGCACCGTACGGAGCAGGGCGTCGTCATGCGGATCGGCCTTGCCTTCGAGGTGCTCGAGCGCGTGCATGAGCGCGTACGCCACCGCACCTCGGAAAGCTCGTGCGGGCTGTGCGGGATCGAGAACCTCGAACAGGCGCTGCGCCCGCTGCCCCGGCTGCCCGATCCGCCTGCTGCCGACGAGCGCGCCATCTTCGCGGCGCTGGCCGCCTTGCGTGATCACCAGCCGCTCAACCGCGCGACCGGCGGTGTCCATGCAGCCGCGCTGTGCGCTGCCGACGGCACGATCCGGCTGGTGCGCGAGGACGTGGGTCGCCACAACGCCTTCGACAAGCTGATCGGCGCGATGCTGCGCGGCGGGCTCGATTGGGACGGCGGCTTCGCACTGCTCAGTTCGCGCTGCTCGTTCGAGCTGGTCGAGAAGGCGGTTCTGGCCGGATGCCCGCGACTGGTGACGATCTCGGTGCCGACCGAGCTGTCCCTGCGCCGTGCGCGCGAGGCCAATCTCGATCTCTATGTCCTCGCGCGCGGCGACAGCGTGTTGCACGCGCTCTGACGGGCGAGGTCCTGCAGCAGCGTCTGTCCCTCAGCTGACGTGCATCAACACGCGCCCGAAGGGATGGCCCTCGGCGACGTGACGATGCGCGGCGACGGCATCGCTCAGGGCGAATTCGGCATCGATCGGCATGACCAGCGCGCCGCTGGCAAGATCGGCGGTGACCTGCGCGAGCAGGGCATGCATGCGCGGGGTGTGCATGTCGCGTCCCGAGGAGATGCCGGTCACCTGCAGCGCCTTGCGGATCAGCTCGAAGAACCCGAAGCTGGGAAGCGCACCGGTGGCGGCCCCGATCACGGCATAGCGCCCGTGCGCGCGCACCGCCTTCATCAGTGCGTCCTTGCCCTGTCCGCCGGCAAGGTCGAGGACGAGGTCGACGCCCTTGCCGCCTGTAATCTCCTTGCAGCGTGCGGCAATGTCCTCGTCACGGTAGTTGATGCCATGCGTCAGCCGGAGCGGCACCAGCCGCTCCAGCCGCTCCGCGCTCGAGGCAGTGCCGATCACCGTTGCGCCCGCGCGCGCGGCAAGCTGGACCGCGGCAAGGCCGACGCCGCCGGCAGCGCCCTGGACCAGAACCGTCTCTCCCGCCTCGAGCCCGCCATATTCGAACAGGGCATCGTGCGCGGTGGCGAAGGGGACCGGGATCGTCGCGGCGAGGCGCATGTCCATGGCTTCGGGCACGGCGAAGGCATGGTGCTCGGGCACCGCGAAGAGGCTGGCGTGGCTCCCGCTCCAGTTGAAGCCGACGACCCGGTCGCCGGGCGCGAAGCGCGTGACCTTGGCGCCTACCGCCGCGACGGTGCCAGCGGCCTGGTAGCCGGGGACGAAGGGGGTGACAGGCGGCGGGGTGACCGTGCGGTTGAGCAGGTCGCCACCCTCGATCGAGACCCATTCGACCGCGATGAGGACCGTGTCCGGGGCGAGCTGCGGGTCGGGAAGCTCGCCGTATTCCATGACTTCGGGGCCGCCGTTGCGGCTGTAGTGGACGGCCTTCACCGGTTCAGCCGGCCTTTGCCAGCTTGGCCTCGTGTGCAGCGACGAAAGGCGCCGGGTCGTAGTAGTAGGGCTTGATCTCGCAGCACTTGCCGTCGCGGAAGCGGAACAGCTCGCATAGCTCGGCCGGGGCGAGGTCGGGGTCGGCGAAGTGCATGTTGATGACGACGATGGCGAGGTTTTCTCCCAGCGCCATGCCGGTCGGCTCGATCTCGCCAAGGTCGACCTGCTGGAAGGCCTTCGAGTAGAGCGTGCGCAGGCCTTCCCAGCCATGATAGCTGCCCTTCATCGGCAGCGTGTCCGCCTCGTAGGCGACGAAGTCGTCGGTCAGCATGGTCGCCACCGTGTCCCAGTCGCCCTGCGCGCAGGTCGCGTAGAGCCGGTTGACGAATTCTGCGGTTTCCTCGGGGGTCATGGTCATGCTCTTGCCTCTCTCCAGCGTGTTTTGCCCTGTGATGACAAGCTGCGGCCATGAGCGAACCTATCCATTCGAATAGCCGCGGAGCCTGCGCAGGCGCGATTAAAGGGTGGCAAAGGGCTCTGCGAGGTGGACTGTCGGGAAAGAGCCGATAGGATCACTTGCGCAAGCCCGTCCGCGGGGGTGGTACCGCAAAGCAGAATGATTTTGGCAGAGGTTGAACGAATGAAGTCAGGCGCGCGAGTGGACGCGAACAGCAAATATCGGGTGACCGGGACGGTCCGGGCGGGAGCACTGGCATGAGCGTCGATGCAACCGCATGGCATCCCTTCTGTGCCGATGCCGACCTGCCCGATGACGGCAAGCTGGCCAAGCTGGTCGACGGCTGGAGCGTTCTCGTGGTCCGCACGCCAGAAGGCCTGAACGCGGTGCTCGATCGCTGCACGCACCAGGCCGCGCTGCTATCCACCGGGCGCGTAAGGCGCGGGGCTATCATGTGCCCGCTGCACGGCGCGCGCTTTGAGGTCGCGACAGGGCGCTGTATCGGCGGGGCCTACGCCGACCTGCGCCGCTTCGAGACGCGCGTGGTCGATGGCACGATCGAGGTCGCGGTGCCGACCTCGGCGCCCGGGCCGAACGAGCGGCCGGTCGAGGCCTGAGCCGCTGCCGGGGCAGGGATGCCCCGGCCTCTCACCTGTCACAGGTTCGCATTGCCGGGGGCCGGGCTAGCCTCGCGCCGACCCGACAACGGGCGAACCAATAAGGGAGAGACTGACATGGCATTCACCGGCCCCTTCGAGGATCGCGTCGCGATCCGCGAGCTGCTCGAAGCCTATTCCGACGCGGTGACCCGCTGCGATGCGGGCGACTGGGCGGACACCTGGGCCGATGAGGCGCAGTGGTCGCTTCCCGACTATCCCGAGATCGGCACCACCAAGGGGAAGAAGGCCATCGTCGCGATGTGGGTCGAGGCGATGAAGAGCTATCCCGGCATCATGTTCATGGCCTTTCCCGGCGCGATCGAGATCGACGGGGACACGGCCAAGGTACGCAGCTACACCACCGAGACTTACGATCAGGGCGACGAAACCGTGCGCGACCGCGGCTTCTACGAGGACACTTGCGTGAAGATCGACGGGCGCTGGCTGTTCTCCTCGCGCTCGTTCCGCAACATCCATCGCCAGCGGGCCCCCAAGGGCTGCTGAGCGCGAGGGGCATGGCGATGCGTAACCGTTTCTGGCGTCTCGATGCCCATCCGCAAGGTAACGATCGCTTCGACGAGGCGCTCAGCCTGTGCGAGGAGGAAACCGCGCCGCTGGCCGAGGGCGAGGTGCGCATCGCGGTAGAATGGCTCTCGATGGACGCGGGCACGCGCATGTGGATGAGCCCGCGCACCGACGGTTACCAGCCGCCCCTGCCGCTCGGTTCGAAGATGGTCGGCCTCGTGCTCGGCCGGGTGAGCGAGAGCCGCGATCCGGCCTTTCCGCAAGGCACCATGGTGCGTGGCTTCGGGCAATGGGCCGAGCAGGCTCTCGTGACCCCCGCGCTGGCCGGGCTGGAGGCCGTCGATGAGACCGTCGCCGATCCGCGCGAGCATTTCGGGGCGCTGGGCATGAACGCCTGGACGGCCTGGGTCGGGGTCTCCGAGGTCGCCGCCGTGACGCCGGGCGAATGGCTCGTGGTCTCCGCCGCTGCCGGTGCCACGGGTAGCCTCGCCTGTCAGATCGGGCGCAACCTGGGCGCGCGCGTGGTCGGCATCGCGGGCGGCGAGGCCAAGTGCCGCTACCTGCTCGACGAGCTGGGCCTCGACATCGCGATCGACTATCGCGGCGAAGACGTCGCCGCGCGGCTCGCGACGATAGAAGGCGGGGTCAATGCCTTCTTCGACAACGTCGGCGGGCCGGTGCTCGACGCGGTCCTGCCCAATATGGCGCACTACGGGCGCGTCGCAATCTGCGGCATGATCGCAGGCTACGACCGTGACAGCGCGATGCCGGGGCCGGCCAGTTTCGACCAGGTGCTGATGCGGCGGCTGCGCATCGAGGGCTTCTTCATACCCGATTTCCTCGAACGCGGTGCGCAGTTCATGCCGCGCCTGCGCGACTGGCTCGATGAAGGCAAGCTGACGATGCGCTTCGCCGAGACGCAGGGGCTCGAGAACGTCCTGCGCGCCTACGAAGGGATGTTGCGCGGTGCGAACATCGGCAAGGCGGTGGTGCGCCTGTGATCCGGCCATGACCGCGCGAGGCGACTGACAGAACGCAACAAGGGCAGCTCATTCATGCTGCGCCCAGCCGCCACCGAGCGCGAGGAACAGGTCGATCTGGCTCTGCGCCTCGGCATCGTGGGCTGCGCGGGCGGCATCGCGGGCCTCGATCAGCGAAGCGCGGCTGGTGAGGTCGTCGCGAAGGGCGAGCTTGCCCGCGGCGAACATCGTGCGGCTCTGCGCATCGAGTTCGCGCGCCTTGTCGAGCGCCTCGTCGAGATCGAGCGCGTGATTGTGGTTCTCGCGGTACCAGGCGAGCGCGGTCTCGGTCTCCTCGAGCGCACCCAGCACCGCGGCGTCGAAGCGTGCGAAGGCCGCATCGGCATCGGCGCGCGCCAGCGTGACCTTGGCGCGCTGGGCGCGTGTCGGGAATATCCATGAGAGCATAGAGCCGATCGACCAGTGTCCGGCCATGGCCGAGCCGACATCGGCAAGCAGGCCCGAGGTGCCACCGCCAAGCCCGATCGCGACGTGCGGGTAGAGGTCGGCCTCGGCCACGCCGATCCCGGCAGTTGCCGAGGCGAGGGTGCGCTCGGCCGCGCGCACGTCGGGGCGGCGTGCGAGCAGGGTACCCGCATCGCCGACCGGGAGCGGGCGCGAGAGTTCGGGCAGCGCCCGGCAGGTCTCGGCCTCGCGCGGATATTCCGCGGGCGTTTTGCCGAGGAGGAAGGCGAGCTCGTAAAGCCCGGCCCGCGCGGCTGCGCGGTGGCGCGGCACGCGTGCCCGGGCATCGGAAAGGGCCTTCTGCGCGCCGGTGACTTGCGGCAAGCCGATCTTGCCCGCGGCGTAGAGGTGCTCGCTCGCCGTCACCATGTGCTCGGCAGTGGCGACGGCTTCCTCGGCCAGTTCGACCGCCTCGTTCTCTCCGCACACGCCGACATAGGCGCGCGCGACTTGCGCCGCGACGGTGACCTGTACCGCCTCGAATGTGGCTTCGCTTGCCTCGTGTCCGGTCTCGGCGGCCTCGACCCGGCGCCGGATCTGGCCGAACAGGTCGAGCTGGTAAGCGACGCTGCCACCGCCCACACCCAGCGTCGAGACGGGCACCGTCTCGAAGTGGAGGAAGGATTCGCCCGAGAGCCTTGCCCGCTCGACCGCGGCATCGAGCGAGACTTGCGGATCGCCGATGCCCTTTGTCGCGCGCAGCATCGCCGCAGAGCGTGCGAGGTTGGCACCCGCAGCGCGCAAGTCGGTGTTTGCCGCCAGCGCCTCCTCCTCGAGACGGTCCAGCACCGGGTCCTCGTAAAGCGACCACCAGCGCGGCGGCAGCGGCTGCGTGCTGGTCAGCGTGTCGGCGCTTGGCGCGTCGGGCGTGAGCGGGCCTTGCGCCTGCGGGCGGGCGATCGCGGCGTTCGCGGGGACATGGTAGTCGGGGCCGATGGTGCACCCTGCCAGCAGCGCGGCGCTGCCGAGCGCGAGGGTGATGGAAAAAGCTGTCGGGCGCGCCATCAGCGTTCGCCCGTCATGTCGAGCGAGACCGACACGGTGCGACCCGAGATCAGCGCGAGGTCGCGCGGAGCCTCGTCGATATGGATGCGCACCGGCACGCGCTGGGGCAGGCGCACCCACGAGAACGAGGGATTGATCGCGGGCAGCATGTCGTCGCTGCCGATCCGGTCGTGGTCCCTGATGCCCGCCGCGATCGAGACGACATGGCCGCGGATCGGCGCGTCCTCGCCCATGGCATGGATCAGCGCCTTCTGGCCGAGGTGGACGTGGGGCAGCTTGGTTTCCTCGAAGTAGCCCTCGACGCGCAGGCTCGCCGTATCGACGAGCGCGAGCACCGCATCGCCTGCCTCGACGTAGTTGCCGACGCGCAGGTTGATGTCGGAGAGGTAGCCGTCGACCGGGGCCACCACCCGCGTGCGCGCGAGATCGAGCCGCGCCAGCTCGAGCGCGTTGCGCGCGGCGGCGAGGCGCGCCTTCGCTTCGCCGACTTGCGCCTCGGCCTCGCCGCGCGCCGCCTCGAGTTCGCCTGCGCGGGTCTGCGAGCGCTGGCGCTCCTCGCTCGGCAGCAGTTCGCCAAGGCCGGTGTCGCGCGCTTCCTCGCGGCGGGCCTCGGCAAGGCTGACGCCGGCGCGCCGGGCGGAGAAGCGGGCACTCTCGAGCTGCGCCTGCGCCTGCTGCACCGCGACCTCGGCCTCGTGCAGCGCGATGGTATAGCGCGCGTGGTCGATCTCGAAGAGGATGTCGCCGCGGCGGACCTTCTGGTCGTGGTCGAAGTGGACCGCGGTGACGAGCCCGCCCACGTCGGGCGCGACCTGCACTACGTCGGCGCGGATACGCCCGTCGCGCGTCCAGGGATCGGACTGGTAATAGGTGAAGACCGAGCGCCCGGCCCAGAGCGCGACCAGCACGAGGGCGCAGGTCAGCGCGATCGAGACCAGCTTGCGGCGACGTTCGGCGGTACCAGGGGTCATGGGTCAGTGTCCGGCGAGCAGGGGTGGGAGGAGGTGGACCAGCATGGCCCAGACGACGACGAAGAGTGCGGTGTCGAACAGTACCGCGTGCCAGATCCAGCGGTAGAGGCGCAGCGCGGAGAGCAGGCGATGGATCACGAAGGTGAGGACGAGCGCGATCAGGCCGTCGACCGGGGCGGCGGCGACGTAGATCACGCCGAACAGGTAGTCTGCGGTCATGCCGGGCGCTCGCTATGAAAGTCCGGGCTGCGAAAGTCGGGCGCATCGGGAAACAGGTTGCGGCGCAGCGCGACGAGCGCGGCGAGGCCCTCGGCGGGATCGGCGCCGAGGATCTCGCCCGAGAGACCCTGCCTGTGTTCCGGCTTGCCGAGCATCAGGCGCAGCGCCGTGTCGATGCGGGCAAGCAGGCGGGCAGGGGGCGGCGCGATGGCGTGGCCCGTGTCGCGATAGGCGCGTGCGACGTCGCGCAGCACGCGCGCAAGTGCGAGCGCGAGCTTGCGTTCGACCTGCGTGCGCAAGTGCTGGAGGGTGACGATGTTCACCGCCACGCGTACCTCGCGCAGGCTGGACGTGGCCGTCTCCATGTGCGCCTCGTTCCTGTCGCCAAGCCGCTGGGTGATGAGCGCGAGGCGGTCGGTCACCCGTCCCAGCATCGTCACCGGGCTCGGCGGGGCGGAGGCCGAGGCAAGGGCGACGAGGTCGCGGCGCAGGCGCACGCGCAGCCGGGCGATGATCGTGTCGACGCCCGCGCTGCGCAAGGTGGCCGTCACGCTGGCCGCGACCAGCAGCCCCAGGACCTGCCCTGCGTTGGCATTGATGAAGCGGGCAAGGTTGGCGTGAAAGCTCTCCTGCAGTGCCAGCGCATTGGCGAAGCCGAGCATGGCGGCCGAGCCCATCATGCCAAGGCGCGGGTGGGGGATGATCCAGCCCGCGACGAGCAGCGTGGGGGCAAGCATGACCGCGAGCGGGATGAAGCCGTCGATCGGCGGCAGCAGCACGAAGAGATAGAAGCACGCGACCGGAAGCGCGGCGAGCAGCGCGCCGCCGAAGCGCAGGATCATCGGCACCGGGTTGTCGAGCGCGGCGAAGAGGCAGCAGAACACCCCGGCCATCATCGCCGAGATGCCTCCGTCCGCCCAGCCGGTGCCGATCCAGATCGCGCAGCACACGAGGATCGACAGCGTCGCGGCAAGGCCTGCGAGCAGCGCGAGGCGCCAGTCGGCGTGGAGCGCGATGGCACGCCGGCTCTCGAGCCGGGTGACGGGGCTTGGCAAGCTGCGGTCTTCCAGGTGAGCAAGGATCGCATCGCATTCGCCCAGCAGCCGCGCGGTCTGTGCCTCGCGTACGGCGTGGCTGCGCGCGAGCAGGGCGCGCCATTCGGGGCTCGCGTCCGCCCGCTCGCCCAGATCGGTCAGCGCGCGCTGGCGGTCGGCCAGCCCCGAAAGCGCGGGCAGCAGCAGCAGCATGCGGCGCAGCATGGCCTGGACCGAGGCGCTGGCATCGCGCCAGTGCGAGGTGTCGAAGGGCACGTGGCTGGCCATGATGACGCAGTCCATCGCGTCCTGCGCCAGCTGGCGACGGCCGTCGCGCGGATCGCTGCTGCCATCGTTGGCGAGGATGTCGGCGCGCCATTCGCGCGCGTCGCGGCACCACAGGGCAAGGCGGCGCCCGAGCGTCTCGCCTACCGAGCGCGGCCACAGCAGGCTGTGGGTGAGCGTGGCGCAGGTGATCCCCAGCACGATCTCGGTCACGCGCGCGGCCGCGATGTCGAATACCGCCTCGGGCCGGTCGACTGCGGGAAACCCGACGAGGATCGCGGTATAGCCTGCGAGCATCATCGTATAGGCGCGCGGCGAGCGGTCGAGCAGCGAGACCGCGAGCGTCGCGCCGACCCACAGCGCGAGCGCGAGGCACAGCAGGACCGGCCAGTCGACCAGAACCGGCACCAGCGCAACCGCGACCGTGGCGCCGACGAAGGTGCCAAGCACGCGGTAGATCGCCTTGCTGCGGGTCGCCCCCGAGAGCGGGCTCGAGACGATGTAGGCCGTGGTCATCGCCCAGAACGGCATCGGCAGGCCGACCCACAGCGTGATCCACAAGGCCATCAGCGCGGCCAGCGCGGTCTTGGCGGAGAAGAGGCAGGCCTGCCAGCGGGCCGAGATCATGAGTTGCTTTCCAGCGCGCGAGAACGGGTCGGTGGCGGCAGGCAGGACTGTCGTTGCACGGTGCCCTTCGTGGACCGGCAAACCGGCGCGGGGGCATCCGGAAAGGACCCGGTCGCACGAAGGGCCTGCGCGCAATAGGCGCGATGGTGACCCAAGGCTCATTAGATGATTTGGATGTTTCGATAAGATATCTTATGGATGAGTCGCCATGGCACTCCTGCAACTGCGCAGCTTCGTCGAGGTCTATCGCCAGCGCTCGCTCAGCGGCGCGGCGCGCAGCCTCGGCCTGACCCAACCCGCGATCTCGCAGCACATCGCCGCGCTCGAGGCGGCGATCGGCCATCCGCTCTTCGTGCGTCATGCCAAGGGCGTGACACCCACGATCGTTGCCGAGGAAATGGCCAGCGGCATCGGCGACAGTCTCGACATGGCCGAGGCGGTGCTGGCGCGTGCGCGGGCGCGCTCGGCGGACCTGACCGGGATCGTGCGGATAATGGGGCAGGCCGACTTTCTTGCCGAGATCGTCGTGCCCGGTCTCCTGCCACTCGTGCGCCGCGGCATGCAGATCCGCTTCACCGCCGCCGACCGCGCGCAGATGGCCGCAGCGGTGCTCGCGGGGGAGTGCGACCTGGCGATCTCGGCCTACCCGCTGGACGACCGGCGCGTGCGCAGCGAGGTGGTGCACGAGGAGGGCCTGCACGCAGTGGCAGCTCCCGAAGTCGTGGCACGGATCATGGCAGCGCCCGACCTTGCCCATGCATTGCAGAACGAGCCGGTGCTCGCCTTCAACCTGGAACAACAACTGATCGGCGCTTGGTTCGAGGCTAACGGTCTGGCGCGTGAGCCGCTGACGAGCGCGGTGGTCGGGCAGGACCTGCGCTGCCTGCAGGGGCTGGCGATGCGCGGCTTCGGCTGGTGCGTGCTGCCGAGTTACTTGTGCGACGCGCACCTTGCCGCGGGCGATCTCGTCGAGATCACGGCCCCGCGCGAGACGCCGGTCAACCGTTACCACATGATCTGGACGCCGCGATCGCTGCGCGAACCGCGTGTCGCGCTGGTCCACGCGGAGATACGTACGATGTTCCGCGAGCTACCGGATGGACGCGGCTGATGGCGACAGACAAATGCCTGAATGACTTTACGTAATCTTCATTGAATCACGATTAACCAGCCTTCGCATTTTCTCGTTAGGGCAAGTCGCGGGGCCATGGACGTGGGTTTAATGTCGATCATTCGCCGCCTGCTGGGCGAGCGGGATGGCAACGTCATGCTGCTGACCGCAGCTGCGGTGATTCCGCTGCTTGCGATCATCGGTGGCGGGGTCGACATGAGCGTTGCCTACCTCGTGCGGGGCAAGCTGCAGAACGCGTGTGACGCGGGTGCGCTGGCCGGTCGTCAGATCATGGACGGTGCCGACTGGGACAGGACGTCCAGGGAGGAGGCCGAGCGCTTCTTCCATTTCAACTTCCCCGACGGCCTGCTCGGTACCCGCGACGTCAGCTTCGAGATCGCGCCGGGCGAGGATGACGACAACGAGCTGGTCGGCGTTGCGCGCGCTGTGGTGCCGATGTCGGTGATGCGCGTGTTCGGCTACAACCAGGCCGACATCGAGGTGAACTGCAACGCCAAGCGCGACATGGGACACAACGATGTCATGCTGGTGCTCGACGTGACCGGGTCGATGAACGACCGGCCCAGCGCCGGCGGAGCGACCAAGATCGCGCGGCTGCGCAGCGGGGCCATGGGCCTGTACCGTGCACTGGACGACGACAACGGTTCGGTCACGCGCTTCGGGATCATGCCCTATTCGCATACCGTCAACGTTGGCCGTTCGCTGATGAACAAGGACATCGTCAAGGAACAGCCCTACGTTCATGTAGAGCGCAACTGCTATTATTATAATGGCCGTCAATATTGCTATAACAACTATACGACGAAATGGGTCAACATAAACGAGTCTTCGTGGAATATCGGCAAGGGTGGCGGTAGTACCGGAGGCAATACGCAGAACTTCCGTACCAGCGGCGACGGCTGCATCGAGGAACGCCCCTCGATCGGGCATGATCAGGATCCCTACGAGATCGAGGATACCGTCACGCGCGCCGACGTCGACACCCGCGCGGGCAACGCCGGCAACCAGCCCGAACTGCAGTTCGGACGCTACGATCCGGGCGTGCAGGAAGCAGAGACCCAGTCGGGCTGTCCTTCCGAGGCCTCGACCATGCAGCCCTATGCTTCCGAAAGCGCGTTCCAGACCGCGATCAACAATGCCACGGTGCGGGTGACCGGCGGCACCTACCACGATATCGGTATGCTGTGGGGCCTGCGTTTCATCTCGCGCACGGGTTTCTACGCCGACGACAACCCGACAGAGCGCGACGGCATCCCGGTACGCCAGCACATCGTGTTCATGACCGACGGCAAGCTCGACACCGACGATGCCAGCGGTCGCAACGATCTCTACAGTGCCTTCGGGCTGCAGCGCTTCCAGGGGCGTGTGCAGGGCTCGGGCGCGATCCGCACGCGCCATATCAACCGCTTCAACTCGATCTGCACTCTGGCCAAGTCGATGAGCGTGACGATCTGGGTCATTGCCCTCGACGTCACCGACACCGATGACATCGAACCGTGCGCGACCAGTTCGGCCCAGTTCTACACCAGCGACGGGTCCGATCTCGAGCAGATCTTCGAGGACATCGGGCGTGGCATCGGCAACCTGAGGCTGACACGATGATGGCCTTGTGCCGGGTGGCGCGCAGCACCCGCCGGTTGGGACGCGACACCCGCGGCGTGACCGTCGTCGAGTTCGCGCTGCTCATCGGTCCATTGGCCGTTCTGCTCGCCGGAGCGTTCGACCTGACTTATCGCTCCTACGTGCTTTCGGTGCTGCAGGGGACCTTGTCCGATGCCGCGCGGCGCGCCTCGGTGGAAGACCCCGCCTTCATGGCCGATGGCGACACCACCGAAGAGCGGATCAAGGCCCAGATCCGGGACCGGCTTTCCGCGATCGCGCCAGGCGCGGACCCACAGGTCTCGATCAGCAACTATTACGAGTTCAGCGGCATCGGCAATGCCGAGAAAATCATGACCGACGTCAACGGCAACGGCCGGTTCGACTATGACGACGGTGACTGCTGGCAGGATGCCAACGGCAATGGCCGCTTCGATCTCGACGCCGGGCGCGAGGGGCTGGGCGGGGCCAACGATGTCGCCTTCTACCAGGTGACGATGCAGATCGACCGGCTGCTCCCCAGTCACCTGTTCCTCGGCGGCGAACCGCGCGAGACGCTCAGCGCGCAGACCGCCTTTCGCAACCAGCCTTACAGTTCGCAGGCCGTGCCTGCGGTGCTGTGCGGGGTGGCTTCGTGACGATCCGGGGCGTCGTGGATCTCGAGCGGCGGCTTCGCGCCTTGCGTTGCCTTGCGGCGGACCGGCGCGGCCTGGCCTTCGTCGAGTTCGCACTGGTCCTGCCATTGTTCCTGCTGGTGCTGTGTTCGGGGCTCGAGATCGCCAACTACGCCCGTGCGCAGCTGCGCGTGAGCGAGATGGCGATGGCCGTCGCCGACAATGCCGGACGCGTCATGGGCGGGATCGACGAGGCCAATGTCCACGAGGTCTTTGCAGGCGCCGATGCGATCGGCGAGGGGATCGACTTTGCGCAGAACGGGCGTCTCGTCCTTTCCTCGGTCGAGAGCAACGGGCGCAACGGCCGCGACCGCGGCCAGATGATCCGCTGGCAGCGCTGCTGGGGCGAGGGAGACTTCGCACCGGCCTACGGCGGCGAGGGCAAGGGGCGTGACGACGGCAGCCTTGCCGACGGACTTGGTCCCGAAGGCAAGACCATCGGCGCCGCGAACGGAACCGCGATCATGTTCGTCGAGGCGAGCTACGCCTACCAGCCCCTGATCCTTGGCGCCTTCTTCGACGATACGCCGATCCGCTACGAAAGCGCATTCAACGTGCGCGGCCGCGAGAACCAGCAACTGACCAACGTGCAGCGCCTGACAAAGATGGACTGCGACTGAGCTGCGGCTGTACTGTCAGAAGTAGGTTCGTAGCCCTATTGCGATGGTGTGCGCTTTGAGCGAGCCGATATCGACGGATGCGTCTTCGTATCCCGGATCCTGATAGTATTTCCAGCCGTCCGAACCGCTGAACCGGTAATCGAGCGTGGCCATGATCCCGGGACTGATGGCCCCGGCAATGCCAGCTCCCAGTTCCCATCGGAATGTCGTCTTGCTATCCTTGCCATCGTAGTAGTGAAGCCGGTTGCTGGCAAAACCGATGCCACCGCCCACGTAGGGCTCGACCGGCAGGCTGGTTTCGATATCCAGCCAGGCGGATGCCATCGCCGCGAAGGTCCTGATCGAGGTGTCCTCGAAAGCTGCCTTGAACCCGTTGTCCGTGCTCGTGCAATCGGCGATGTAGGTGCATGCGGTCAGGATTTCATCGTTCGTGAGTGGCGCGCCGTTCCGGGCGGTAAAGGTGCCGGTCTTGATGTCGCTCTTGGTGTAGGAGGCGGTGATTTCGCCGCGGATCATCCCGATGTCGTAGCCGAGGCCGCCAGCAATCTCGATCGAACTGTCGCGGTTCAATTTGCCGTTGATGTAGTCGTCACCGTAAAAGACGGTGTCAGTGTCGTACAGGTCGGTCTCGATGGTCGTTTTGGGGTCTTGAGGCAGATGCAGTCCGAACCTGACGTGGCCATAGAAGCCTTCCTCGGTCGCAGCCATCGCCGGAGCTGAAGGTAGGAAGGCGGCTGCACAAATTGCGCAAAAGACAATATTATATTGCATCATCACAACTCCTCCCGCTTTTTGGGCGTGTTATCTAACGGGATTATTGTGCGGCAATAATTCAAATAATATGCTTACAATAAAGTATTATATTAATTCGATTGCATTGAATGAATTGTTCAATCTTTTTAATTTTGCATTTTCACGGGCAGCTTTGCGGTAACCCGAAAGTATAATGGATCCTGGGCCTAAGGTGCCGACAGGACAATCTCGTCGTCGACGCGCTTGACCTCGAGGGCGAACATGCCAGCGACTGCTTCGGCGAAGCGCGCGGGGTCGTTGGAATCGAACAGGCCGGTGATCTTCAGGTCTCCGACGGCGGCGTCGTCCACGACGATGCGGGTCGTGTTGTAGCGCGCGAACTCTGCCGCCGCGTGGTAGAGGCTGTCCCCGCTGAACGCGATCTTGCCGCTGCGCCACACGGTTTCCTGCTCGAGTTCCTCGCTCGCGACGTCGGCGATCTCGACACCTCTTGCAGGCGTGATCGTGACGAGCTGGTTGCGGCGTGCCCGGAAGTGGGGGCCGCCATGGTTCGCGGCATCGACACCGACTTCGCCGGAGAGGACCGAGAGGCGTACCTCGCGCGGGGAGATGCAGCGAAGGCTGCACAAGGTCTCGCTTGTGGTGAAGGTGTTGCCGCCTGCCGAAATCGCGAAGGGGCGGCCTGTGTCGGGCGCGATCCTGAACAGGGCTTCGCCCCGCTCGAGCAGGATATGGCGCTGATCGCCCGCAAGGCGGGCGGTCATGCGCGAACCGGAGTTGAGGGTAACCACCGAGCCGTCCTCGAGCGTGATGCGGCGAATCTCGCCGATCTCGGTCGCATAGGCTGTCGAGGCGAAGGGCCTGAGCGTCGATATGCCGATACCGACGGCGCCCAGTGCCGCGAAGCCGGCGAACAGCGCACCGCGGCGCGAGAAGACGGCGCTGCGCGGTTGGGGCAGTTCGTCGGCGGGGATGACCGGTTGCGGCGTGTCATCGAGCCGAGCGCCGAACGACGTGACGATGGCCTGTCCACGCACGAGCGCACCGAGCCGGCGCCGGTCTCCCGCGATCCAGCTTTCCAGCTGCGCCTGCTCGGCAGGTGTCAGCTCGCGCAGCTCCATGCGCGCGACCCATTCGGCCGCACGGTCCTCGATTTCAGAGCTTGTGTCCCTTGCGGTCATAATCCTCTTCGTGCGGCCTGCGCACCTGTGATGCCTGGGCGGTGGTTTTTCCGCCACGCCCGAAGCTGTCCATCAAGGATCGCACGGCGCGCGCGAGGTGCTTTTCGACGGTGCTTTCCGCGATTTGCATCTCGCGCGCAACGTCGCGCTGGGACTGGCCCTGAATTCGCCGCAGGACGAATACCTGCCGAGCCTGGGGCGGCAGGTTCTCGATCACCTCGAGGACGCGGTACAGTTCCTCGCGTGCTGCTGCATAGGCATCGGGCAGGGGGGTGTCGGCGGCAATCGCCGCGGCATCGATATCGCAAAGGGCGTCGAAGGCCACGATCTTGGAGCGGCGTACCGACTGCAGAATGATCGAAGTCGCGATCTGGAAAAGATAGTTTCTAGGACTGTGAATGTGCGTAACCGACGCCATTTCCGCAAAGGTGGTGTAGCATTCCTGAACTATATCCTCGACCTCGAGCGTCCCGGTACTGCGCTTCGACAGCCAGCCCCGCAATGCCGCCTCGTGCGGCAGGACGTGGTCGGCGAGCCATTGCGCGCGTTCGAGGCTGCTCGGGATCATTCACGTATTTGGATGTGAAGACCGGCGAAAAATCAAGTCGAAGTTTCGCGAGCGATTAAAATCGCGCAGATGCGTCGCCAGCTTCCCAATGGCGCAGACATATTGAAAATTTTTTACAGGCCGGGTGGGGGATTTTTTCGGGCGGTTCATCTCGTCTATCGGGAGGCGCGGCATCGTAGCGATGGCGCAGGGGGTATTTGAAAGGTCGGGGGTGTCGCCTGTTCTGGTGCGATGCATCCGCCGATTCACGACAAGCTTTCCGCCCTAGCGGCCTTGCGGGGCTGTCCGGCGGGCCGGAGACCGGATCCAGTCCGGTCCGGATGACGGCGCGTGTACCGGGAAATTCCAGTGGTGCAACGGTGGCGTCGGGGGCAAGCATGAACAACCTCAATCGGTTTCTTATTTCCGCATCTCTTGTTCCGGCTGTCATCGCGGCCGCTCCGGCACAGGCGCAGCAGCGCATCATCAATGTCCCGGCAGGCGAGGCCAACAAGACGATCCCCGAATTCGCGCGGCAATCGGGGCTCGAGATTCTCGCGCCGGCCGAGCGTCTCGGCGGGGTCAAGACCCCCGCCATCATCGGCACGGTCGACGTGCGCGAGAGACTGCAGCGCCTCATCCTGCCCGCCGGGCTGGAGATATCGACGTTCCGCAACGGCATCGTGACGCTGCGCTATCGCGAACGTGGCCGTTTCGAAGGCGGGCCTTCCGCGCGCGCAGGGCTCACTTTCGCATCGGCCAGCGGCGGCGGCTTGGCGATGCGCAGCGCGGGACGCGTGCCCACGGCCTCCGCGGCAGCCGCAGCCAGTTCGGCGCAGCCTGTGGAGGACGAGCTTCCGGGCGAGATTCTCGTTACCGCGACCAAGCAGGCCACCTCGATCAGTCGCGTGCCGATGAGCATCACCGCGCTTCCGACCGAGGAGATGGACAAGCGCAACATCCGCAGCTTTGCGGATGTGGTACGCACTGTCCCTGCGCTTTCGCTGCAGTCCTCGCCGATCGCGGACCGCATCCCCAATATCTCGATCCGCGGCGTCGCCTCGTCGAACGGCGCGCCCACGACCGGGATCTACCTGGACGACACCCCGCTGCAGAAGCGCAATGCCATCGGCATCTCGGGCAGCGGTACGCCGACCCCCCAGCTCTTCGACCTCGAGCGGGTGGAAGTCTTGCGCGGTCCGCAGGGCACGCTGTTCGGCGGCTCCTCGCTTGGCGGCACGATCCGCTTCATCACGCCAACGCCCAGTCTCGTCGATTCCAGCCTCTACGGGCGTGCCGAGGTCGGCTTCATCAAGTCGGGCGGGACGACTTACGACCTCGGGCTGGCGCTCGGCATCCCGCTGGTGGAGGACCGTCTCGGGCTGCGGGTCAGCGGCACCCTGCGCCGCTTCGGCGGGTACATCGATCACGTCGACCGTCTGACCGGCGAGACACTTGCCAAGGATACCAACACGACCGACGAATTCGCCTTTCGCGGTGCCTTGCTGTTCCAGGCGAGTGACGCGCTGGCAATTACGCCCTCGGTCTATTATTCGCGCAACCGGCAGGACGATGCAGATACCCAGTGGGAGACCGTCCCCGAAACCACCTTCGGCGGATACACCTACCCGGAGGCGACCTTCGGGCCCTATGAGACCGGCATCAACTGCAACTACGGCGACATCTACGTCGATACCGCCGAGAAGTGCACCATCGTGCAACCGCGCACCACCGAGATATTCCTGCCCTCGCTCAAGCTGGAATACGATCTGGGTGGGGCTTCGCTGACCTCGGTGACTTCCTACCTGCATGACAAGACCTGGGGGCGCGCGGACTATACTTACGTCGAACCGGCCAATTTTCAGGGCGGATTTCCCTTCGTCTCCGATCTCACGAGCTACCAGTCGACGCCGATCTACGAGAACACGCGCGACGGTTTCATCCAGGAGCTGCGGATGGCCGGAACGAACACCGGGCGCTTCTCGTGGATCGCGGGGGTCTATTTCGCGCACTACGACAACAATTCGAACTATCACATCATCGCCAATCTCGAGGATCTGACCCAGGCGACCTTCGGGATCACGCCCGAGCAGTTGATGGGTGTGGGTGTGGAGCCAGGCAACATCACCTATCATCGCGACCAGAACCTCGAGGAAACCTCGCTCGCGGCCTTCGGCGAGGCCAGCTACGAGCTGGTGGACAAGCTCAAGCTCATTGCCGGAGTGCGCGTATCGCGCGAGAAATTCGCATACGACCAGGTGACGGCAGGTACCTTCGCCGGATTTCTCGAGCCCACCACGCAGAACGGCGGGTTGACGCAAGGGACCGTCAAGGAGACGCCGGTCACGCCCAAGTTCGGCCTGCAGTACCAGATCGACCGCTCGAACATGGTCTATGCCACCGTCGCCAAAGGCTTTCGCGTGGGCGGCGTGAACCAGCCGCCGCCAGCTGCGCGTTGCGGGGCCGACCTGGAGGCACTGGGCATTTCGTCATCGCCCGACACCTACGGGGCGGACTCGCTGTGGAGCTACGAAGTCGGCGCGAAGCTGCGCAGTGCCAATGCCAAGGCGAGCCTCGCGGGCAGCGCCTACTACATCGACTGGTCGAACATCCAGACCGCCTACGGCCTGCCGACCTGCGGCTTTGGCTATACCATCAATGGCGGCAAGGCGGTCTCCAAGGGGTTCGACATGCAAGTCGCGTTCGAACTCTTCGAGGGACTGCGCCTTGACGGGCAGGTCGCCTACACCGATGCCAAGTACACCCAGGACGTCATCGGTCCGGAGCCGGGCTTTACCACTTACGTTGCCGACGGCGATGCGCTGCCGGTGCCGGACTGGAGCTTCAACCTCGGCTTCGACTATGTCCGTCCGCTGGGAGGGTTCGAGGCCTTCCTCCATGCCGACTACCAGCACAACTCGGCCTACCAGAATTCCTCCGGTCCGTTCACCGCGAGCTTTTCGCCCGATACCTACCGCACGGGCGCGACGAACTTCGTGACCGCGCGCGCAGGGCTTGGCCGCGACGGCTGGAAGGTCTCGCTCTACATCGACAACCTGTTCAATTCGCGTGACGTCATGGGTCGCTACGGCGGGCGCACGAGCTGCAGCGCAGGCGGCGGCGATCCTTGCGCGTCGTACCGCAGCTACGTTTATCCGTATCAATACGGAACCTTGCGCCCCCGCACGATCGGGGCAACCTTCACCATCCGTCGATAAGGAAGTCGCACGATGAAGAAACTGGTCGCAGTGTGCTGCGCGGCGCTCCTGGCAATGCCTGCAGCCGGAAAGGCCCTGGCTCAGGACAAGAAGGGCGAGGACGCTCCCGCTGCGGTGCTCGCCGACGACAAGGAGCGCACCGTCAGCAAGACGATGCACTATTCCGCCGCCGGCAAAAGCTACGACTATACCGCCACTGCGGGCACGCTCACCGTTCGTGACGACGATGCGCAGGCGGTGGCGAGCATGTTCTACACTGCCTATACGCGCCCGGCAGCGAAGGGAGCGCCCAAGCGGCCGGTCACCTTCTTCTTCAATGGCGGTCCCGGGTCGGCGAGCCTGTGGCTCAACATCGGCGCTTTCGGCCCGCGCCGCGCGCCGACCGCCACCCCCGATCCGACGCCGCCCGCGCCCTATGCGCTGGTCGACAATCCCCACACGCTGCTCGACAAGAGCGACCTCGTCTTCATCGACGCGGTGGGTACGGGGTATTCGCGGGCCATCGGCGCGGCGAGCGGCAAGGACTTCTGGGGCGTCGATCCGGACGTCGATTCCTTTGCCCGGGCGATCACGCGCTACCTGACGATCACCGATCACTGGAACGCGCCGCGCTTCCTCTTCGGGGAATCGTATGGCACCACGCGCGCCGCCTCGCTTGTCTATCGCCTTCAGAACCAGGGGCTTGACTTCAACGGTGTCGTCCTGCTCTCGACCTACCTGAACAGCGCGACCGGCGCGCCGGGCGTCGACATTGCCGACATCAACTTCCTGCCCACGCTCGCCGCGACTGCCTGGTATCATAATCGCTCGGCGACGCACCCGGCGCAGCTCGATAGCTACCTCGCGGAAGTGCGCGCATTCGCGCTCGGGGACTATGCTTCGGCACTGCTGCGAGCCGACGGTCTGAGCCCGGACGAGGAGCAGGCAATCGCGCAGCGCATGAGCGGCTACACCGGCCTGTCGGTACCCTATCTCCTGGCAAATCACCTGCGCGTTGGCATGGAGGCGTTCCGCGAGGAACTCCTCGCCGACCGCAGCCTGATCGTCGGTCGGTTCGATACGCGTTTCGTGGGACCCAAGTCCTACACCGTCGGCGGAGGGGCGATGGACCCGGCGACCAACGATGCCGCCACGGCGGGCGTGAACAGCGCACACCTCTCGACCTATCGCCAGCATCTTGCCGACGAGATCGGGTACCGCACCGACCTGCAGTACCGGCCGCTCTACAACATGGTCATTTCGGCGAACTGGGATCACCGTCACCGCGCACCGGGGATGAACGGCCTGCTCAATTCCCCCAATACCGCGCTCGACCTTGCCGCCGCGATGCAGCGCAATGCCAACCTCAAGGTGCTGGTCATGGGCGGGGTCTACGATCTCGCGACACCTTTCGCCCAGGCCGAGTTCGACATCTCGCACCTCTACCTGTTGCCCGACCGGCGCGCGAACCTCGCCTTCAAGCACTACGAGTCCGGCCACATGACCTATGTCGACGAGGCGGTCGCCGGGCAGATGAAGGTCGATCTCGACGCCTTCTACGCCAGGGCGGCCCCCTGACCCGCGCGCCGGTCCGTTCCCGATAGCGACAGCGGCACGGTTCCCCGAACCGCTTCGGGGGGCTGTGCGCCTGCGAGCGCGTCCAAAGTTTCCAAGGAGATAGTCAAGCGATGTCGATCCGGTTCGAAACGCGCAAGTCGGCGGCCGCAACGCGCCTCGCCGCAGCTTGTCTCGCAGGTCTCGCGATCGCCTCGCCGCCCGCCGCAGCCGCCCGCCCGCAAGGCAAGGCGGAGGCAGGCAGCGAGGTCACGGCGAACGCTGTGGTCGCGGTCCGCGAAGTGGCGCGCGTACCCGTCGAGGAACAGGCGGTTACCACCCGTCATGCGATCGAGGTGCGCGGGCAGCGCATTGCCTACGCGGCTACGGCGGGAACGCTGACACTGCGCGACAAGGCCGGACTGCCCGGTGCGAGCATGTTCTACGTGGCCTACGTCGCCGACCGGCCCAAGGGCAGCAAGCCGAGGCCACTGACCTTCGTCTACAACGGGGGACCGGGCGCGGCCTCGATCTGGCTGCACATGGGCTCTTATGGACCGATGCGGATCGAGGCGCCGGCGCCGGGAGAGGTGCTGAGCGCGCCTTACGCACTCAAGGCGAACGACCAGACCTTGCTGGGAGACACCGACCTGGTGTTTCTCGATGCGATCAGTACCGGCTACTCGCGCACCTTCGATCCCGGCGACGTCTCGCGCTATTGGGGCAACGACCAGGATGCGGACGCCTTCGCCGAGGCGATCAAGCGCTATCTCGACATCAACGATCGCTGGAATTCGACCAAGTACCTCTTCGGCGAGTCCTACGGGACGACACGGAGCGCGATCCTGAGCCATCGCCTGCACGAGGAAGGCATCGACCTCTCGGGCGTGATCCTGATGTCCTCGATCCTGAACTTCGCGCAGCGTGCGCCGGGGCTCGACCGGATGGCGATCAACCATATCCCGACTTACGCGGCAACTGCCTGGTACCACGGCAAGGTTGCGGCCCCGGGCAACGATGTCGCGGCGCTCGTCGCCGAGGCCCGCGCCTTTGCTTCGGGGCCCTACACGCTGGCACTGGCAAAGGGACATGCGATATCGGCGCAGGAGAAGCGCGCCGTTGCTGACCGGTTGGCCGCGCTCACGGGTATCTCCGCCGATTACTACCTGCATTCGGACCTGCGCATCATGCCCGAGCGGTTCCGCAAGGAACTGCTGCGCGAGCGCGGAGCCGTGATCGGCGGCTTCGACACGCGCTACGAGGCGTTCGAGGCGGACGGCATGGCCGATGCGGTGGCGAGCAGTCCCGACGATGCGGCGATAGGCGGGGCCTATGTGATGTTGCTGCGGCAGTATCTCTCGCAGGAGCTCGGGTACCGGACCGATCTCGATTACGTTGTCTCGAATAGCGGTCCGATGTTCCGGCAGTGGGACTGGAGCCACCAGCCGCCTGCAGGGCCCCGGCAGAACGCGCTTGCCAATGTCGCGGGCGATCTTGGCGTGGCGATGCGGACCAACCCGAAGCTCAGGGTGCTCTCGCTCAATGGCTACTACGACCTCTCGACCCCGTTCTTCGCCACCGAGTTCGACCTGTCGCACCTTTACCTTCCACCTGCGCTGCAGCAGAACATCGACATGCGCTTCTATGCTTCGGGCCACATGCTCTACCTCGAGCCCGACGCGCTCGTGAAGACGCGCGACGCGATTGCGGATTTCGTGTCGCGCGACAGGTGAGGGCTGGCCGCAAGGCCGCCGTCGTCCTGACGGGAAGGGGCTCGGAGCATGTCCCGCGCCGGGGCCAGCTTGCTGTGCGTCGGGCATCGGTGCGCGCGGTGTGTCGACGACAGCCTGAAAAATGCGCCAAACGATTGCATCTCGCCTGAAAGTTGCAAAACCCGCTTGACATCTTCTGATAATAAATATCGTATACGATATAGCACCGGGGGAGGGCCCGGTACGGATCAGAGGATATAGAGATGAAATTGCGCAGGTCTTCGGCAACGCATCTGCGAGCTCTGCTCCTGTTGAGCAGCTTTGCCGTCAGCGTCCCCAGTTTCGGGCAGACGCAAGGTTTCAACGCGGAAGAGGATGCGAGCGCAGCCCGGGCAAGCGACATCGTCGTCACCGGTACCCGCATCCGCCGTGCAGCCGCCGAGAGCCCGTCGCCGATCGCGGTCGTCAATGCAGACCAGATCAAGGCTACCGGCACCCAGAACATCACCGACGTCGTCAACCAGCTTCCCGCGCTCGCGGTGACGCAGACCAACCAGACCAGCAACCTTGCCGGCAATGCGGGTATCAACGCCCTCGACCTGCGCGGCATGGGCACGCAGCGCACGCTCGTTCTGGTCGACGGGCGCCGTCAGGTCGCGGCGATCCCCGGCACTTCGGCGGTCGATCTGAGCAACATTCCCTCGAGCCTCGTCGAGCGCGTCGAGGTCATTACCGGCGGCGCCTCGGCGCTCTATGGCGCCGATGCCGTTGCGGGTGTCGCCAACTTCATCCTCAAGAAGGACTTCTCCGGGATCGAGGCCAATACGCGGTACAACGCCTCGACGCGCGGAGACATGGACACCTACGGCTTCGACATGCTGGCCGGGGCCAACTTCGCCGACAATCGCGGCAATGTCACTGTCTACGGCTTCTACGAGAACACGCCGGGCACGGTGAGCGGCTCGGACCGTCCGTGGACCGCCGATGGCTACCCGATCTATTCACGCGCCGATTCCTCGCAGCGCTACGTCGTTCAGGACCACGTGCGCAACATCAACACGTCCGACTCTGCACAGGTCGTGCTGGGCGGCCAGCTCTATGCGATCGACCGCGACACGGGCGCCCTGCGCGCACCGATCCTGGGGCCGGGTGGCTTCGTCAACGCGCGCCCCGTCGACCTTGATACCTCGACCGAGCCGCTCGGCACGCTGCTGACCGACGGGGGCGAGTACAACGGGCGCTACGATGGCTGGTTCCTCTCGGTTCCCTCGCGGCGCATCAACACCCGCGCCTCGGCGAGCTTCGAAGTGTCCGACGCACTCAACCTCTTCGCGAACGCGACTTATGCGGACAACGCCTCCAAGGCGGGTTACCTGCAGATGACGGCCTTCGGCACCGACGTCGTTCCCGCCGACAGCCCGTTCATCACCGACGAGATCCGCGCGGCAGCGGGCGGTTCGGTGCCCGCCGGCGGGCTGCAGTTTGCGCGCCGCTTCATGGAATTGCCCGCACCGCGTACCGAGTACGATCGCACCATGTTCCAGGCTGTTGCCGGGGCCCAGGGTGACTTCTCGCTGTTCTCGCAGCCGTGGAACTACTCGGCCTACTACAGTTACGGCAAGACGACCCAGCGCGTGCGCGACGTCAACTCGACTGCCTATGACCGCTGGTATCTCGGTCTCGACAGCACCACCGATGCCGATGGCAATGCGATCTGCCGCTCGACGCTCGACGATCCGGGCAATGGCTGCGTTGCGATCAACCCGCTGGTAACGCTGACCCCGGAGATGATCGACTACGTCACCTATTCGACCCATGCCTCGAAATCGACGCTGACCCAGCAGGTCGTCTCGGGCTACGTCAGCGGCGGCCTGTTCGAGCTTCCCGGTGGCGCGGTGCAGCTCGTGATGGGTGCGGAATACCGCAAGGAGCGCAACGATATCGGTGCGATCCCCGAGTACGATCCCGATAGCCCGCTCTTCGATCCCACGATCGGCACCACCGCGGGCACGCTTGTCGGTAACTATTCGGTCAAGGAAGCCTTCGGCGAGTTGCACGTGCCGATCCTGAAGGCGGTGCCGTTCTTCGATACGCTCTCGATCGACGGGGCGCTGCGTCTTTCGGACTACAGCACGGCCGGGCGTACCACGACCTGGAAGGTGGGCGGCGAATGGGCACCGATCCCCGATGTGCGCTTCCGCGCGACCTACGGGCAGGCGGTGCGCGCACCCAACATCGGCGAGCTTTACACCGCCAACAGCATCTCGGGCCTGTGGATCACCGACCCGTGCAACGACTATAACCTGCAGAACCGGGTCGAGCGCACCGAGTATACCGCCGCCAACTGCGCCATACTCAACCCCGCCGATACCGCCAGCTACTGGCTTTACCGGGACATCATCTCCAGCGGCAATCTGGAGCTGAAGCCCGAGACCGCCAAGACGCTGACCGTGGGTGCGGTCATGCAGCCGCGCTTCGTGCCCGGCCTCTCGCTCACCGTCGACTACTACAATATCGACCTGCGCAATGCGATCGACGCCTTCGGTCCGCAGACGCTGATCAACAAGTGCGTCGACCAGCCCACGCTCGACAACATCTTCTGTCCGCTGATCGAGCGTGACGAGAACGGCAATCTGGAATCGGTCGCCAGCCAAAAGCTCAACCTTGCCCAGTACCTGACGCGCGGCATCGACTTCGGGCTGGGCTATTCGCTCCCGCTCGAGAATGTCGGGCTCGGCAAGGGCAGGCTCTCGATCGATGCGAACTACACCCGCCTGCTCAAGCGTCGCTACACGCTCGATCCCGACGATCCCAACTCGGTGACCGAATATGCCGGGGTCTTCGGCTCGCCCAAGTGGAAGGGCGTCGTGCGCACCAGCTATGCCAACGAGGGCTTCTACTTCACCTGGACGCTGCGCCACTTCTCGCCGATGCGTTCGAGCTCGACCGTAACGGCAGAGGACTACGAGGACGTCTATACCCCCGATGTCTTCTACAACGATTTTTCGCTGTCGGCGCCGCTCACCGAATCCATCGAAATCTCGGGTGGCCTCAACAACGCTTTCGACCGCAAGCCGCCGCGTATTCCCGGTGCAGAAGCGGGTGGCGCGAATTTCGAGCTGAGCTACCAGTCGGGCGTCTACGACGTCATCGGTCGCACGTTCTGGCTCTCGCTGCGCTTCCACCGCTGAGCCGAAGAATAGAGGCTCGGGGCGGGCGTTATGCCTGCCCCGAGCCCCTTGTCGGCCGGGTCCGGACGGTCGGGGGAAGGCGGTCCGGACCTAGCGACTTGCCCGGGCAAGCGCGTGGCAGCTGGTTCAGATCGATGCCTGCCAGTCGATTGGCGCGGGTGCGAGCCCGGTGCCGAATGCTGCGCCGGCAGGCTGGGTGCGCAAGGCAGCCAAGGCGTCGTCGACAACGGAGCTGGACTGGATGTCCTTCAGGCACCGGCCTATCGTGGCCGCTTCGCATTCATGCTTCGCGCTCATCTGGTCGATCGTTTCGACCATGCGGTCTACGCCCGGGTCCCTTATGTCGAACACGTAGTCCTGCTGATGGAAATGGGCCGCGAGATCCGTGTACTTGCTCGCCCAACCGAGAATGATCGCGGGGACACCGCTCCTGTAGGCGAACACCACCGAGTGGTATCGCGAAGCGACGATGTACTTGAAACGACTGATGATATCTATCAGGTCGGGACTTGAGTATTCACCCGAGATCACACCGATGCCGGCCCTGTCGACCACCTTTGCGAGGACGCTGTCGACCAGGCCCTTGTCGGCGGTCGAGGTGTTGACGATGTAGACCTGCTCGCCCTTCTCGATCAGCTTGTCGAGTATCCGGGCGTAGAGGCTGGTGACGGCTTCGTGATCGCCGATCCGGCAGATGTTCTCGTTGACGATGAACCCGACCGAGCCGCGCCCTGGATATTGTACCGGGGTGTCATCGTGAACCTTGCAGATGTCGCTCGATGTCGGGAAAGCCTTCTCCCTGATGACGAGGTCGGCCGAGAGAGCCACGTTCTCCAGCCCCAGGTCCGTCAGGCAGGCATAGCCTTCGCTCTCGCGTGCGTAGATCTTCGTGCAATAGGACAGCTCGCGTTTGACCTGCCTCAGAAAACCGGTGTTGTCGCCGTCGTCCCAGTCGAACGGGCCGAAGCTTTGCGGCATCAGGATGATCTTCTTGCCGTAGCGCCTCGCAATGCCGATGGTCTGCAGCAGCAGGGCGCCGCCCTGCTTGCTCCAGCCCGATCCGAGCGTGTAGCCACTGGCATCGAAGATGGCATCGGCCTCGCGCAGGGCCTTGTCCATTGCCGCGATCTGGCCGTCCCACTTGTCGCTCTTGCGCCACAGGCCGACGGCATGGGTCAGCAGGGGCTCGAGCAGCGCCGCCCTGTTCAGGTGGTATTTGAAGATGCCGCGGGTGTAGTCGTCATAGGGCATTATGCGAAAGGCATATTGCTCCGGTGTGTCGTACTTGTTGGCAAAGCCGACGATATCGCAGTCCCTGTATGTTTTCTTGAGGGCGCAATACAGGGATAGAAACATGGCCTGGGAGCCTTTGTTTCTCATCTGTATGCCGGTTATTATGAACTTCTTCATTATGCCCCCTTCGCCATCCAGAAATTGATTTGTTGCATGTCACTGTTGCAATTTCTGTCGATGGCGATGATATTTATTCGCTTCAATGTACCAGCGGCGGGAGCAGGGGGCATCTGCGTAAAGCGGATTACCACGTTATCGACGCGTCGTGCGGGCGGTGGCGAAACTGGCTTCCCGCAATGGATATCCGCAATGTCCGTCCCGGATCATCGCGTATCACTGCGCCGGGCTGGTGCCTGCGTACCAGTGGGTGAGCGATTGGCCGCTGATCTGCTCGAGCGCCTCGATCGAGGGGCTGTAGTAGTCATTGAGGCGCTTGCGCAGCTCGCTCGTCAGCTGCGGGTAGCGCGTCTGGCGCGCGATCAGGCTGCGTGCCGCCTTGAATGCGGCCGTGTCGCGTCGGGTGCGCACAATCGGTTTCAGCCAGGCAAGGCGCTTGCGCAGATGGGCGGGGACCACGGCAGCGGTCTTGTCCTTGACCTTCATCGCTGCATCCGCGGCAAGAGGGTGTGCGGGCAGCCCAAGGTGCGCGCGAACCTGGGCCATCTGCACTTGTGGCGCCTCGGCAACCCCCTCGAAGAACAGGATGAGCAGCTTCTCGCGGCCGAACAGGTCGATATAGCTTTGCAGGTGCGCCGCGAAATTGCCCGAGCCCAGGATCTGGGCGTTTTCGCCCAGCGAAGGATCGAGGTGCGCGGTGATGTTCGCGCCGACCTCGCCGCGCCTGAACAGCATGCAGTAGCTCGAATAGGCGCGCTCGACCGGATTGCGCAGCTGGGCGATGAGTTTGACCTGCGGCAGGTCGCGGTGGAGGCGCTGGGCCGCTTCACCTGCATAGAGGTAGGAATTGGATTTCTCGCCGATGGTCTTGCCATGCGCGCTGGGGGCGAACTGTGACAGGTACCATTGCTCGCCGCGCTCGTATTCGCGCGAGAAGTAATGAAGTTCCGGATCCGGCATGTAGACTGCCGGGTCCGATTGCAGCTGTGTCTGGAGCCATGTCGTCGCCGACTTTGCTGCCCCGATTATGACGAAGTCGATGTCCTTGAGCTGCATGGGCCGATAACGCCTCTGGTTGGACTACGGGAGCGCAGAGCCTCGGGCAGCACCCATGCCGCGCAAGGGGTATCCGCATGACCTTGGCAAGACAGCCACTTCCCGGTTCTGTTGGCTTCCCGAGAGATATCCGGCAGCGCGGCAGCGGGCAAGATTGCCCCAGCGCCCGCAAAGGGCGCTCCGGCGGGCCGTTCGTGTCAGAATGCTGGCTAATAAGGTTCTGAAAGATAGACCATTACTTGAACGGATATTTTGGAATCCAGTCCATTTTGGGCAGGGTATCATCCCGGAAAAGTGCCGCGTGCGAAAACGAGAGCCTTCCGGCAAAATCGAACATGCCGGAAGGCGCGAAAGAGTCCTGTGACGCCTGCCGAACGGGCTGACCTTGGCGTCAGGGCTCGGCGATTATATCGCGATGGGCGCAGCGGCGGCGCAGTGGGGCAAGCTCAGTCACGATCTGCAACTGAAGTCGAAGGGGGTGGGCTGGAAGCTGGCCAGACGACATCGAGGCGGCTGCGGGTGATGCGCCAGGCGTCGTCGATGCGGCGGTATTCGTCGGCGTAGAGGCCCAGCAGCAGGAGGGGATCGGGATCGGCCTTGGAGGCAGTTTCGAAGTCGACGAGATAGCAGCTGCCGGTTGCCGTGTCGGGCCCGGTCAGTTCGATCAGGTGGTTGGCGATGGGGTGCATGAAGGGGTAGTGGCACCGCCCGTCGCGGTCGAACAACGCATAGGCATCCTTCAGTCCGGCCTTGATCGCATCCAGGCCCTCCATCCGGCCGACGGTCACCTCGACCACGGCATCTGCGGCGAAGACCTCGTCGAGTTCGTCGATCCGGTTGCCGTCGAGAAGATGCGAATAGCGGATGCGCAGGTCGCGAATCTCGTCCTTGTCGATCAGGGCGCGTAGCTTGTCTTGCATGGTTTCGTAGACCTTCTGGTGGGGCTCAGGCTGGTACGAGAGGCTGGATCGTGGGGAGAGGTTCGCGAACATCGTCGCGAACGGCAAGGCGCAGCGACGACGGCGCGGCAGGCTCGCCGCCGATCCAGCTCGCGAGGGCCTCATAGGACGAGCTGCCATCCGGAGCGTTCGTCAGGACAGACAGAGCATTGACGTTGTCCCCCATGGCCGAGCGCAAGTCCTGACTGTTCGCATCAACGGCCTCGCCAAGACCGCCCAGCTCGGCGTGAAGCCGCGCGAGCACGCGGTTGCTGGCCCAGGACGGTTCAAAGACGGGGCGGGTGTTCGGCAGCATCGGCGTCTTGTCGAGGGCGAGGAAGCGGGGTTCGCCGCCGAAGGCGATCTGCGTTTCGTAACTGATGATAGAGCCATGCACCGCGCCATCCGCGCCCGGCGCCTGGTAGGCGACGAGAAACGCGAGGCGTCCACTATCCGGGGCGAGGTCCTCGTAGACCGAGTGGAGGATATGGTGCGAGCTGACTTCGTCCGGAACCGCAGCGAACCATGCGCGCAGGGACTCGTGATCCTGTGCGAAGAGGCGCTGCCCGCGGTGTCCCGAGAGGCGCACTTGCGGATCGAAGATCGCAAGATGCGCCTCCAGGTCGCCACCGGGTGCCTCGAAAAAGGCAAACCACCGGTGGGCGAGGGAGAGGGCGATGTGATGGCGCTGGGCCGTGGGGATGGCGTTCAAGTCAGCCTCCTTCATCGGGGGGAAGCGTGGAGCGGTCCTTACGCCCGCAGCGCCGCGCTCAGCGCCTTCACGGCGTTGGTGCGCGCAGCTTCGCCCGGCATCATCAGGTTGATCATGACTTCGTTCGTGCCATAGGCCGCGCCAAGGGCACGCAACTGCGCGAGGACCTGCTCGGCCGTGCCCGAGATCAGGCGGCCTTCGTTGCCCGCGCGCGTCGCGAGCTGCTGCTGCGTCCAGACGTGGGCCGCGCTCGTCTCCAGCGAGGGCACGCGGTCGAACTGCGTGTGGCTCTCGGCGTGGGTGAGCCACAGGTGGAACGCGTCGGCATAGGCGGCGGCCTCCTCCTCGGTATCGCCTAGGGCCACGAAGACCGCCACGACGACCTGCGGACGCTGGGCAAAGTGGGAGGGACGGAAGGCCTCGCGATAGACCTTGCTGGCATCTGCCCCCCGGCGCGTGGGATTGATGAAGTGCGCGAAGGTGAAGCCAAGGCCCGCCTCGGCCGCGATCTGGGCGGTCGATCCCGAGGCCCCCAGCACGAAAGGCTGGGGCGGGCTCGGCGTTTCGGGCCGCGCCTTCATGCCCGAATAGCGCGATCCGGCCGGATGCGAACCCGTCACGAAGCCGAGCAGGTCGGACACCTTCTGCGGATAGGGAAGCGGGCTGCTCTTCTCGTCGTTGAGCGCGCCGCTGACCCGCTGGTCGCCGCCCGGCGCGCGGCCGAATCCCAGGTCGATGCGGCCGGGGAACAGGGCTTCGAGAAGCTGGTAGTTCTCCGCGATCTTGAGGCTGGAGTAGTTCGGCAACAGCACCCCGCCCGAACCGACACGGATGCGCGAGGTGCCCGAGGCGACATGCGACATCAGGATTTCCGGCGAGTTGCTGGCGGTCGCCGAGATGCCGTGATGTTCGGAGACCCAGTAGCGGTGAAAGCCTTCCTGTTCGGCCAGCTGTGCAAGGCGCAGCGAGGCGCCAAAGGCATCGGTGGGGCTCTGTCCTTCATCGACCGGCGCATAGTCCAGCAGGCTGAGGCGCAGCGACGCGGTGTCGCTGGCCGTGTCGCGGTCGTTCTCGTGGTGGATGTCAGGTTTAGCCATTTTGGGCGGCCTCCTCTTCGGTCCAGGTGGGGTAATCGGTGTAGCCGCGCGCCCCGAGGTCCCCGTACCAGGTGGCGCGGTCGGCGGGGTGGATCGGGTGGCCTGCGCGCATGCGTTCGACCAGGTCGGGGTTGGCGATGAACGGGCGGCCGAAGGCGATGAGGTCAAGCTCGCCCGACTGCAGCGCGGCCTCGGCGCTGTCCTTCTCGAAGCCGCCCGCGGCAATCAGCGTGCCGGTGTAGGTGGTGCGGAAATCGCGCGCGAAGGTCTCGGGCATCTTTTCCGCGCCGATCGTCAGCTGGTCGCTGAGGTGGACGTAGGCGAGACTGCGCTTTTCAAATTCGCCCGCCAGCGTGACCCAGGTCTCGGCCTCGTCGGCGTAGGGTTCCATGCCGAAGAGGCGGCCGAACGGGGAGACGCGCACACCCACGCGGTTGCTGCCAATCTCCGCGCTGATCGCATCGAGCGTCTCGAGCAGGAAGCGCAGGCGGTTCTCGATCGAGCCGCCGTAGCGGTCCTCACGCTGATTCAGCGCACCATTGACGAACTGCTCGAAGAGATAGCCATTGGCGCCGTGCAGCTCGACCCCGTCGAAACCGGCGTCGATGGCCGTGCGTGCGGCGCGCACGAAGTCCTGCGTGATGCGCACGACTTCCTCGGTTTCCAGCGCGCGCGGCGGGCTTGCCGCCAGGCTCTTGGCGACGCCGTCCTCGTCACGCCCGAAGGCCCAGACGTTTTCGCCCACCGTGGCCGAGGACGAGACAGGCGATTGCCCTTCGCCCAGGATCGAGGTGTGCGAGACCCGGCCCACGTGCCAGAGCTGGGCGAACATGCGCCCGCCCTTGGCGTGGACGGCGTCGGTCACGCGGCGCCAGCCCGCGGCCTGCTCGGCCGTGTAGAGGCCGGGGTTGAAGAGGTATCCGCAGCCTTCCAGTGAAACAGGCGCGCCTTCGCTGATGATGAGGCCCGCGCCCGCGCGCTGGCTGTAGTACTTCACGGTGAGGTCATCAGGCACGGTGTCGAGCGCCCGGGCCCGGGTCATCGGCGCCATGACGACACGGTTGCGCAGCGTGAGGCCGGAGAGGTCGAAGGGCTCGAAAAGCTTTGTCATGGGTATCCTGGTAAGTCTGTGGGGACGGTTGCAGCTTACCTAGAGTGGAATTGGGATTGGATAATCCCCTTGCTATTCCAGTCACTCGTTCCCACAGTTGCGCAATGGACAGGCAGGACCGCTTCGCCGGGTTGAGCGAATTTGTCGCGACAGTGCGCTTGGGAAGCTTCGCGGCGGCAGCGCGCGCGCTGGGCGTTACGGGCTCGGCCATAGGCAAGAGTATCTCGCGCCTCGAGGCTCGGCTCGGGACAAAGCTCCTGCACCGCACGACGCGGCGATTGACGCTGACGGCTGAAGGCCAGCTCTATCTCGATGCCTGCCAGCGGATCATCGATGACTTGGAAGGCACCGAACTGGCGATGGCTTCGGGCCGGGATACGCCAGTGGGAACGCTGCACCTCAACCTGCCCGCCGCCTTCGGTCGCAAGCATGTGATGCCGATTCTCCTGCAGCTTACGCAGCAATATCGGCAACTCGACCTGTCCGTGATGTTCACCGAGCGCACCTCCAACGTCATTGACGAAGGCATCGATCTTGCCGTGCGGATCGGCGCACTCGGCAACGATGCAGACCTGACCGCGCGGCGGGTAGGTACCCAGCGCCTCCTGATCTGCGCCTCGCCCGACTATCTTGCTCGTCACGGCGCGCCCGCAGCCCCTGCGGAACTGATGCAGCGCGATTGCATCATCGGATGGCGCAGGGCTCCCCGCCCGACCTGGCTGCTCAAGGACGAAGCCGGGGGTGAAATCGCCCAGGAAGTGAAAGTCCGCCACGAATTCAGCGACGGCGAAGCGATCGTCGCGGCGGTACTGGCCGGAGAAGGCTTGTCGCAGTTGCCGACCTGGCTGATCGACAAGGAGCTGGCCTCAGGCGCCCTGGTCGCGGTGCTTGAGGAATTTGCAGGGGCCGAAATGCCCATCCACCTCGTCTGGCCCAGTTCCCGCTACGAACAGCCTCGTCTGCGCATCGTGATCGATGCCCTGGCAGCCGCGGCGCAAGCGCAGGGATCCGGCTTTACGCCGGAAGCCCTGTCCCGCGACTGATGTCTTCTGGTCATTTATGAAGGAAGTGGCCTGGTAGCATCCAGACTGACAAGCATCGCACGGTAGTACCGATGAACGTCACAGTGCGTGTTGCGGTCGAGGAAGCTTGTTATGCAGGACCCACCGATAACGTGATCGAGTATCACTGCAAGCCGATAAGCTAAGGCAAGAAGGCCTCCAGGCGCTTGGCGAATGAGACCGGCATCAACGTGCAGCCGGGTGTTCTTCGCCACACACTGAAGCGATCCTGAAAGCGGACATTCAGCGCTTCCATTCACAGGCAGCCAATTACCCATCCTTGCCGATAGCCGACAGGATCAGCATCCGGTTGTTTCGATGCGCTTCGAAGCGGGCAAGTTCAGGGTCGTTATCGAGGATCGCCGCAATGATCCGCTGGCGTCCGGCAACCCAGCGTTCGTTGTCTATCGCGGCTTTGTGTAGTGGGCTGCTCGACCAGTCGTCCGAGAACCGCAGCGCTACGCGGGTCAGCAATTCGAACAGAGGGCGTTCGACCATGGCGAACAGGACATTCTGGAACTCCTTCTCCAGCGTTGTAATCGCCTCGAAACCGCTTGCCTGACTGATCCGCGGCAGGAGGGCCATAAGGTCGTCCTTGCATTTGGTGCTCGTACCTCGCGCCGCTGCCACAACGAGCTCGTCGAACAGCAGTGAGGTGATGTCGAGCACCTCTTCCCAACCGACAGGATCGCTGCGAATAAAGGCGGCCAGCGCACGTTCGAGCGAAGCTGCATTGGGCCTCGAGCCATAATAACCGCCGCTCGGCCCGCGCCTGACGTCGAGTAACCCCTCATGTTCGAGCACGCGTGCGGCCTGCTGCACAGTCACGATGCCCACGCCCAGCTCTTCTGCGATGGAACGTAGCGATCCGATGCGTTCGCCCGGCTCTCTTGCGTAGATCATGGCGCGCAAACGCTCAGCACTCGCCTGTGCCAGTCCGCTGCTCGATTGTTCCATGTTGGTCGCCAATTCTGGTACCCCCAGCTTGCACAATATGTGCGTATTTCTCGTCCATAACGCCGGAGCGATGTCTAATCGACGCCGTATTCAGTCTCCACAGGCTTAATATAGGCATATTTTCCAATCAAGGCCGGCATGAGTCGCCACATGGCCAAAGCTGAAAGAAAAAGCCTGAGAGGATATTCTTCGTGACATTCCAGAAGCCCGACAACGACATCCTGCCCCGCTCCACCCTTGTCATTGGTGACAGTGCGGAAGAAAATGGCAGCGGCGAAAGCTACGCGCATGTCTATCCCGCGACCGGTACGGTCACGCGCGAGATCAGGCTGGCCAATGCCGACGATGTTGACCGGGCTGCGGCGGCGGCGCGTGCAGCCTTTCCCGCCTGGCGTGCGATGCCGGGCGATAAGCGCCGTGACTTGTTCATGAAGCTGGCCGGTGTGCTCGAGGCGAGGTCTGCTGAATTTATTCCCAGCCTCGTTTCGGAAAACGGGTCGGTAGCGATGACCGCACCCTACATGGGCTATGATGCGGCACAGAAGTTCCGCTATTTCGGCGGCTGGTGCGACAAAATTCACGGGCGCACCATCCCGATGTGGGGTGCTCCCGCGCACGATTATGTCGCTTACGACCCCTTCGGAACGATCGGCATCATCATCCCTTGGAACGGCCCCCTGTTCGCCGCCACCATGGTGATGGCCCCGGCGCTGGCCGCGGGCAATTGCATCGTCCTCAAGGCTCCGGACATCGCGCCCTACAGCACGATGAAGCTGATGGAGATCATCGGCGATGTCGGCTTTCCGCCCGGCGTGGTCAATCTGGTCACTGGCGGTGCCGAGGCGGGCGACGCGATGGTAGCGCATCCCGCCATCGACAAGATCGAATTCATCGGCTCGGGCCGGACCGCGCAAAAGGTGCTGACGCGCGCGGCTGAGCGGCTGAAGCCGGTCGGCCTCGAACTGGGTGGAAAATCAGCGGTGATCGTGTTCGACGATGCCGATCTGATGGCAGCCGCGAAGAAGGGGTTGGGCGGCGCCGTCTCCTCCAACGGCCAAGGCTGCGTCAACGGCACGCGGCTGCTCGTCCAGCGCGGCGTCTATGACAAGTATCTGGGCATTTTGTCGCAGATGGCGGCCCATGTCGCCACAGGCGATCCGTTCGATCCGAAGACGGTGCTGGGCCCGGTAATTTCCGAAAGCGCGCTCAAGCGTATTTCGGGCATGGTCGAACGCGGCGTCGGCGGAGGCGGTCGCATCGTTGCGGGTGGCGACAGGCTGGGCGGCGAATGCAGCGATGGTTTCTTCCTGCCCGTGACCATCCTTGCCGATGTCGAGAACGAGAGCGAAATCGCGCAGAATGAAGTGTTCGGCCCGGTCCTAGCCGTCACCCCTTTCGATACCGAAGAGGAAGCGATCGCGCTAGCCAATGGCACCGAATACGGGCTGGGCGCTTATGTTCACACGCAGAACTTGCGCCGCGCGCATCATGTTACGGGCCAGCTTCAGGCGGGCATGATCCATGTGAATGGCGGGGGTGAGGCGATGCAGCCGAATTGCCCATTCGGCGGCTTCAAGAAGAGCGGCCACGGACGTCTGGGCGGTGTAGAAGGGCTGCACGAATTCTTGCAGCCCAAGAACATCTGGATGAGCCTCGCGGCGCCTGAGGGTTAAGCCATGGCCATGCTCGATCCAGCCCAGCGCCGCGCGCAGGGCGCGAAACTGCAAGCCGAATATACAGCAACAGAAGTCGCGCCGGCCACGACACCGGTCGGCGAAAGCTGGCGCGACTTCATTTTTGCCGAAATCTGGTCGCGGCCCGGACTGGAATTGCGGGCGCGCTTCCTGATCTCACTGGCATCGGCGGCGGGGGCGGGCGATCCAAGAGCTGTCAACGCCTATGCGCGAGGCGCGCTGCAGACGGGCACTCTGTCGCAGGTCGAACTGCGCGAGGCCGCCCTGCATGTCGCTGTCTATAGCGGGTGGAGCGCCGGTAGGCTGATCGATGAAGAAGTCGGCAATGCCATTGGCGAACTGGGACTTGACCCTGTCGAGACGGAGCCACTGGTCGGCAAGCCATGGGATCCGCAGGAGCGGATGGAACGCGGCTTTGCCGAGTTCAACAATGTAATGACCTTCGACGGCCCGCGTGTCGGTAACGGCTTCGCCTATCTGCAGGACGGCATCCTGAACTTCGTGTTCGGGGAAATGTGGCACCGCGAGGGTCTGGACCAGCGGTCCCGCCGCTTCCTCACGCTCGTGGGGGTAGCCGACAGCGCGGCAAACACGCCAATCCGTAGCCATTTCCATGCCGCCATGGGCAGCGGTAACTGCACTGCGGAGGAACTGCATGAATTCGTGCTGCAATATGGCGTCCACGCAGGTTGGCCCAAGGCCTCGGTTGTGCAGGGCGTGATCTTTGAAGTGGCAGCCAAGATCGAAAAAGGACTGCCCTGGGATGGGTGAGGAGAAACAATGATGGGCATTGAAATCGACATGAGCGGCAAGGTCGCGCTGGTGACCGGCGCAGCGTCCGGGCTGGGTCGGGCCACCGCGATCAAGCTGGCAGAGGCAGGTGCGGATCTGTGCATCGTCGACCTCAACGAAGAGGGCTTGGAAGAGACAGAGCAGATGCTTGCGTCAAGTGGTCGGCAGGTCCTCGTCCACGCTGCTGACCTTTCCGACAGCGCGGCCTGCACGGGCGCGGTTGACGCGGCCATCGCCGAATTTTCCCGGCTCGATGCGCTGTGCAACGTGGCAGGCGTGATCTTCCTCGCCAATTCGCACGAGATGACGGACGAACGGTGGGGCCTGACCATGGCGGTCAATCTGACGGCCCCGTTCATCCTGTCGCGCGCGGCCATTCCGCATCTGCTCGAAAGCAAAGGTGCGATTGTCAATGTCACCTCCTCGGCGGCGTTTATCGGTGAGGCCTACGCTGCAGCCTATTGCGCGACCAAGGCGGGCTTGTTGAACATGACCAAGGCGATGGCGATGGAATACATGTACCAGCCCATCCGCATCAATTCGGTCGCCCCCGGCGGCATGGCGACCAATATCGCTGCCAATTTCCGCCCGCCGGAAGGCGCGAACATCGATCTTATCAAGCGCTTCAGCCCGATGCGCGGTGTGGTCGAGGTGAACGATGTCGCCGACATGGTCGCCATGCTCTGCTCACCTGCAGGCAATGGTTATCACGGTGCCTGTGTGAGCCTCGACAAGGGAATCACCGCAGGATGAGCGCGCGGCCCGTCATCGGCTTCATCGGTCTGGGCAGCCAGGGCGGCCCGATGGCCGAACGCATCCTCGACGCAGATTTCAACCTGATGGTCTGGGCACGGCGGCCTGAAGCGCTCGAACCATTCGTGGCGAAGGGCGCGCGGACCTCGCCCTCCGTTGAAGAGTTGGGTGCTGGGTGTGATCAAGTCTGCGTATGCGTCGTCGACGATGCGGGCGTCGCGCAGATCTGCGACCAGCTGATCCCCGCGATGCAGCCGGGCAGCTGCCTCGTCATCCATTCGACCATCCTGCCCGAAAGCTGCGTCGCGCTTGCCAAAGACTGTGCGGCGAAAGGCATCGGCTTCCTCGACGCGCCCGTCAGCGGGGGCGGCCCGGCGGCTGCGGCAGGCAAGCTGACCGTGATGTGCGGCGGCGATGCGGACAGCTTCGCCCGGTGTGAGCCGGTCTTTGCCAGTTTCGCGGGGCTGACCGTGCATCTGGGCGAAGCTGGTTCGGGCCAGCGCGCCAAGATCGTCAACAACTCGCTGATGGCGGCCAGCATGGGCCTTGCCCACGCGGCCATGCAGGCCGCGGGCGGGCTCGACATTGACCGCGCTGCCTTTGCAGAGCTGGTCAAGGGCAGCAGCGGGCGGAGCTTCGGTTTCGAAACCTATGCCCGCCTGCCCGAACCGTCGGTCTTCGCCCACGGCGCCGCGCTGCTGGCGAAAGACGTCGACCTGCTCAAATCCACTCTCCCCGGCGACGATGGCGCCGAGCTTTTGCGCACCACCGCCATGACCTTTCTCGACGCCGCGCGCGGCGAATGACCAACGGAGTACACCCATGAACTTCTCTCTCGATCAGTTCCGCCTCGACGGAAAGACCGCGATTGTCACTGGGGCCGGTGGGCGCGGCAACTCGATCGGCCGTGCCTATGCGCTGGGCCTTGCCCATGCGGGCGCGAATGTCGTCGTGGCCGACCTCAACAAGGAAGGGGCCGAAGCGGTCGCGAACGAAATTTGCGAGGCTGGCGGCAAGGCGATCGGCGTCCAGGTCGATGTGGCAGACGAAGCGGCAAGCTTGGCGATGGCCGAGGCTGCAAAAGCCGAATTTGGCGGTATCGATATCCTCGTCAATAATGCGGCACTGATGGTCGACATCAGCTATGATGATTTCGAAAAGGTATCGCTCGAGGCGTGGAACAAGGCGCTGGCCGTCAACCTCAACGGTGCGCTGCTGTGCAGCCGCGCAGTGATCCCCTCCATGCGCGATCGCGGAGGGGGGCGCATAGTCAATCAGACGAGCGGCGGCGCCTTCCCGGCAACGGGCCTTTATGGCATTTCGAAGCTGGCGCTGGTCGGGCTCACTACGTCTCTCGCCAAGCAGTTCGGCAAGGCGAACATCACCTGCAACGCGATTGCCCCGGGTAACGTCACGTCCGACGCTGGCAAGATGCTGGTGCCCGACGATTCTCCGTTCATCAAATTCCTTGAAATGACCTGCGCCACGCGCCCACGCGGCGGCCCGGACGAGCTGGTTGGTACACTCTTGCTGCTTTGCTCCGAGGCGGGCAGCTGGATCACCGGCCAGACAATCCACGTAGACGGGGGCTGGGTACTGCGGCCTTAACATCCAACATTTCGCGCCTTGATCGCCGGTCTTGTGTAGTAGGCTCTGCTCATAGCGTTGAGGCGGACCGTCGATAATCGCATGGGGGATATGCTGGCGTAACGCCAATTGACGTTCGCGGGAGTTCTCAACCGCGTCAGCTATCCTTGCCTCTGCCTCGTGCACGGTCCCAGGGCAGGCCGGTGAGCCATGTATGGCACCCGCAGAGCGAAGGTCGGCTTGTCCGGGGCGGTCGCTCCAAAGGCGACAGACCCGAAGGTCCCGGGGCAAGCCGCTGACCTGAACTCGCGCCGCTGCGAAGGGAGCGTCGGCTTTCCTAGGGAAAGTGTCTTTGGGAAGGTGGTGCCGCTTACAGGACTCGAACCTGTGGCCCCATCATTACGAATGATGTGCTCTACCAACTGAGCTAAAGCGGCATGCCCGGTGATTCCGGGGGTGCCGGAAGCGAGACAGGGGGCGCCTTTACCGGCGCTTGGGCGCGAGTGCAAGAGGGTTTGCGCGTGGGTCGTCACTTTGCGTTCGTGGTGTCGACGTGTGCGCCAGCGCGCGGCTTGCAGGGGCGGCGGGGAGGGCCTAGCACGCAGGGCATGACCCGCCCTTCAACCGCTATCGCCCAGGTCGACCAGTTCCACGCCATCGCCATCGGCCGTCTTGCCTATCAGCTGGCCAGCGAAGGGCGTTCGATCATCCATATGGAATATGGCCAGCCCTCGACCGGGGCACCGGCGCGCGCGATCGCGCTGGCGCACGAGGTGCTCGATCGCGAGCCGGGCGGCTATTGGGAAAACCCCGCGCTCAAGCAGCGCATCGCGCGTCATTATCAGGAGAGCTACGGGGTCACCGTGGACCCGGAGGGCGTGATCCTGACTTGCGGCGGTTCGCCCGCGCTGGTGCTTGCGCTGTCCAGCCTGTTCGCGCCCGGCGCGCGCGTGGCGCTGGCGCGGCCGGGCTATGTCGCCTATCGCAATACGCTCAAGGCGCTTTACCTCGAGCCGGTCGAGATCGCCTGCGGCCCTGCCGAGCGCTACCAGCTTACCGCAGCAGCGCTCGAGGCGCTCGAGCCTGCGCCCGACGGGGTGATCGTGGCGAGCCCGGCCAACCCGACCGGCACGGTCATCGCGCCCGACGAACTGGCCGCCATTGCCGAGGTCTGCCAGCGCCGCGGCATCCGCATCATCTCGGATGAGATCTATCATGGGCTGACTTACGGTACGCCCGCGCACTCGGTGCTCGAGCATGCTGGCGACGCGCTGATCCTCAACAGTTTTTCAAAGTACTACTCGATGACCGGCTGGCGGCTGGGCTGGCTGCTGGTGCCGCCCGCGCTGATCGACGTTGCGCGCGCGCGCATGGGCAACCTGTTCCTGACGCCGCCGGTGCTGGCGCAGCACGCCGGACTTGCCGCCTTCGACTGCGAGGAGGAATTGCAGGGGCACTTGCGCAGCTACGCGCGCAACCGCGAGTTGCTTCTGGCGGCGCTCCCGCGCCTCGGTCTCGAGCGTATCGCGCCGCCTGACGGTGCCTTCTACGTCTGGGCCGATATCGCGCACCTTACCCAAGACAGCCTCGATTTCTGTCGCCGCCTGCTCGAGGATACCGGCGTCGCAACTGCGCCCGGTGTCGATTTCGATCCGGTCGAGGGTGGCCATTTCATCCGCTTCAGCTTTGCGGTCTCGACCGTGGAGATCGAGGATGCGATCGAGCGCATGGTCCCCTGGTTCGCATCGCAGGCGCAGCACACCGCATAGGTTCAGGACTGCAGGCCCCCCAGGGGCCTGGGCGCTCTACTTGGCCTCTGCCATGGTCGCGGAGGCGGGGCGTTTGACGATCTCTTCTAGCGTGCGCTGGTACCAGCCGGTGATCGCCTCACGCTGGGCATCGTCACAGCTCTCGAGCGACATGTGGCGCATCAGGAAAATGTAGCCGGTGCTCAGCAGCGCGACTTCGGTGGCGCGCTCGGTCCCGTCTGCTCCGCCGAAGAAGGCCGCGAGCGGGGCGATGTTGGTCTGGGCATAGACCCGCGCCGCCAGCTCGGCGATCTCGCTCTCGCCCGAGGCGAGTACGATCATCATCGTCAACTTGGTCGCAATCGCCTCGGTGCTGATCCAGCGGGTGACCCGCTGCGCGAAATCGTCGTTGGTGACGGTCTCGATACGCTCGGACGGGATGCAATGGCGCAGTGCAGCTTCGAACAGGCCTGCCTTGGAGCCGAAGTAGCGCAGCAGCAGGGTCGTGCTGGTCCCCGCAAGTGCAGCCACGTCGCGAATCCCCGTTGCGGGGTAGCCCACGGTGGAAAAAGCCTCGACCGCGGCATCGAGGATACGCTTGCGGGTCGCTTCGGCATCGCGCTTTTGCGGTTCGGGAAGAGATCGGGACGGCATTAACTATGTTTAATGCCCTGAAAACGTTGACAGTGCAAGATCAGGCCCGATCTTCGCACGGCTCGAGAGGGGACTCAGGGCGCGGGTTTGCGCCATTGTGCGACGAGCCGAACTGTTCAAACCGGCGCTTTTCGTCCATAGACCCGCGCTTCGAAGCTCCGGGGATCGCCCGGGGTGCGGCACCGGGCGCGATGTGCGGATGACCTTGTGAAACGCATCTTCATATCGGCAAGGCACGATGTCGCAGAATGGGACCGGGCCCGATCCTGCGGCTTTTACGTGGATTGACTGGGCAGGCGCTTTGCGGCCTGAAAGGCGCGATCCCTCCGACCAGGCGAAACGATTATGACGACTACCTTGTGTGCCCCGATGACCGACCTCGAGATCTGGCGTGAAGGTCTGCGCGACCTGCTTGACGATTGTGCGGGCAGCACGCCGCTCGAGGAGGCCTCGCGCATCCGCGAGGCGGCGCGCATGTTCGAGGACGCGCAGTCGACCACGCTCGAGACCACGGTCGCCAAGGTCGATTTTGCGCGGCTGGAGCAGTTGCTCGCCGCCGATGCGATGGAAAGCGCGGTGCTGAGCCTGCTCGGGCCAAAGGTTCCCTTCATGCTGTCGCGCGGCAATGGCAGCTGTCTGGCCACGGTGCTGGTCCCCGAGGAAGGGGGCGAGGTCATGGCCGAGGCCGCGACGATGGCTCTCGCACTGCTGGCAGCCTATGTCTCGGCGCTCCTGGCGGGCAGCGAGAAAGCCCATGCGGCGCTTGGCGAAGCAGGGGCGCTGGCGAGCATGCGGCTGCACTGAATTCGCAGCGCCTTTGTACGGGGCCACGCCGTTGCGGGCCGACTTCGTGCTTTCGCGCTGTTTGCGGCGTAACCGCGTGGAGGCCATTTTCGAACCAGTCATGGTTGTCCTGTTCCGGGCTCGAGCGCGAACGCGGCTGGCAGGGGGCGCCGATCCGGGAGCGTGGCCAAGCCTTGTAGCAACAAGCCTTGCGTCAAGATACCGGGCGTGCGGGTCTTATGGTCAACGGGGCGACGTATCCGGCAAGTTCCGAAGGGATGCGCGGATACGCCGCCAGGCTGGTTTCGATCCCGGGTTTGCACGGGGGGTCTTGGCAGGCCCGGCCGGGTTTTCTCCCGGCGCGGACCTGCCTGTACACGACTGGCGGGACCAGGAGCCGGTCTTGACCAGAATGGCGGGCCGGCAAGACATTGGTCGCATGATCCGCGCTAAGGTTTCGTCTCCGGCGAAATAGGGGTTGGCCCTTGGGCGGCGACGAAAATCCGATAGCCTTCATGTTGCACGCCCCGCAGGTCCGGTATTCAGGCAGTGCGGGGCGGAACGCGCGGCGAGGCCTCAGTGCAGCAGCGCGGCCTCGATCGCGATGCGGATGGCGTCCGAGGTGTGGTTGGCGCCCAGCTTGTTGAGCATGTTGGCGCGATGGATTTCCACCGTGCGCGGGCTGATCGAGAGCTTTTCGCCGATCAGCCGGTTGGACAGCCCGCTGGCGACCCCGCCCAGCACTTCGCGTTCACGCCGGGTGAGGCGGTCGATCCGGGCGCGGGCCATGACCTCGCGCAGCTTGGCATTGCCCAGACATTCCGCGCGGGCCATGGCGCGTTCGAGCGTGCCGTTGAGTTCGATCGCGGTGATCGGCCAGGCTATGTAGTCGATCGCGCCGTCGAGTATGGCCTTGACGATGCGCTGGGCATCGGGGTTCTCGCTAAAGGCGATGATCGGAAACCATTCGCCATGGCGCGCCATGTTGTCGATCAGTTCGTCGATCGCGCCCGCTTCGTCCTGGATGAGGATGATGCCCGAGCGCGGCCATGCCATGGAGAGTTCGGCGATGTTCTCGAAGGGCTCGACGTGCATGTCGGCCGAGGAAAGTGCGTGGCTGATCGATGCGCGCCGGCGCAAGTCGTTGTCGATCAGAATGAGGTTGGATATATCTGCGTCCACCTAGTGCCTCCCTACACATGATTTGTCCCTAGGGGGATATTCTGGGGGCGCGGAAATAGCCCGCCGGGAAGCCTCCGTTATCGAGAAGTCGACTGCGCGCTACGGGTGAATTCTATTGAAATAAGTACTTGGAGTAACCGAAACGGTTCTGCATTGGGGATGGTGCACGCATCGCTTCAAAGGCTTGGGGCGCGCGCAGATCGTGCAGACGTGGCGACTCGTGCCGCACCGATCATGGCCCGCGAAGTGCCGCACCGATCTCGATGAAGTCGTCGCGCAGGGTGGTGATGCGCGCCGCATCGAAGCGGGTCGCGCTGTCGAGCACGGTACGCCGCGCCGAACGGTAGAGCTGGTTGAGGGCGCCGGCCATGTCGTCCTCGCCCGAAACGCCCATCTGCAGCGCGGTCACCGCAGTGAGTGCGCGGGTCATCGAGCGGCTGCGCAGGGCACTCTCGCCGATCGCATCGGCGTGGATCGCGGTACCCAGCGCGCCGATCAGCTGCTCGAAGCACAAGTGGACCAGTTCGGCCGGGCCCGCGCCGGTGACGCGGGCATCGAAGTCGACGCGGCGATAGGCCTCGTGAGGAGACAGGCGCGGGCGCATCTCAGTCGCCCGTCTTGTTCCATTGCGCGATCTGGTTCTTCAGCATGGCAAGCGTTGCTTGCGAGGTGCCGATCCGCACTTCGGAGGTGGTGAATTGCGAAGCGAGGCGTGCGCGCAGTTTTTCCTGATCCTCCGCCAGCTTGGTCTGGTCCTCTGACAGGCGTGCGATCTGCCGGTTGTAGCGGGTAATGGATCCGCCCAGCGAACCCGAATTGGTGGTCGAGCTGGCATCGCGGTAAATCTTGTCGAAGGTCGCGAAGACGCCGTTGATGCCATTGGTGAACATCGCCGCTACACCTTCCGGGTCTGCGGCCAGTGTCGCCTGCAGACGCTGGGTGTCGAGCGAGAAGGTCCCGTTGCGCTCGGTCTTCAGGCCAAGGTCGGCGAGCGTGCGCGCGGCTCCGGTGGCATTGGGCATGATCACCGTGCCGGCGAGGCCCGAGAGCGAGCGGCGCAGCGCCCGCGCGCCGCCGTCGTTGGCCAGTTCGGCGCCGATGCCGGTGGCCGCGTTCAGCTCGGCCATGACCTCGTTGAGCGCATCGGTGAGGTCCTGCATCGAGCTGGCAATGCTGCTGGTGGGATCGGAGAAGCTGACCCGGGTCGGTGCGCCGGTGTTGGTGGCGAGCAATTGCAGCTTCACCCCCGGCACGGCTTCGCTGATGGTGTTGGAACTGGAGGTATAGTCGAGACCGTCGATGGTGAAGGCCGCGTCCACGGCCGTGGCGAGCAGTTCGCCCGAGGCCGAGGCGGGGTTCCAGGCGAGGTTGGCGAGGCCCGGCTCCGCCGCGTCCTCGCTCGCTTCGAGAACGAAGCCGTTGGTCACGCCCTCGCGTCCCTTGAGCACCAGCTGCGCGCCGTCGACGGTATTGGCGACATAGGCCTGCACCCCGGCATTGGCGCCGTTGATTGCGCTGGCGACGTCGGCCAGCGTGGCACCGCTGGCAATCGTCACGTCAACGGCGGTCTGGCCGGTGTCCTCGGTGAAGCTGGCGCCGTCGATCGTGCCGAAGCGCAAGGTGAGCGTGCCCGCGCCGACCGGATCGGATGCGCTGGCATAGGGCGTCGAGGCAATGCGCTGGCCCGAAGCGAGCCGGGTGACCTCGAGCGAATAGCTGCCCTTGGGCTGGGTCGAGCCGGTGAGCCCGGCGCTGGCTATCGCGGCATTGGCGACGCTGGGAACCGGGGCAAGGTCGCCCGAGCGCACCAGGGTGCCCAGCGAGGTGTTGAGCGCGAGCAGCATCGACTTGATGTTGGAGGCCGATGAAACCTTCGCTTCGAGCGTGTCGCCGCGCTCGGTCAGGCGATCGGTGCGCGCCGCGAACTGCGCCTGCGCCAGCTTGTTGGCGAGGTCGAGCATGTCGATGCCGCTGCCCCCGCCGAGCGCGGTGACCAGCGAGCTGGTGGCGGTAGGGGAATTGGTGATCGTGTTCATGCCTTCCAGAACGACAGAAGAAGCGGGCGATTAAGGCGGCGACGGCAAAGAACCGGTGCTCAGACCGAGGTCGGATCGAGCCTGCCATCGGCGTCGAAGCGCAAGGTCACCGGCACGCTCACCTTGGGCTTCTCGCGCCTCTCGCCGCGTTTCAGGGCGAGCACGAAGGCGAGGATCGCGGCGACCGCAACGAAGTGGTCATCCTTGATCATGTGCTTCTCGCGCACCGAATAGAAGATCGAGCGGGCCAGAGCCGGGTATTCGAGCACGGGCACGGCATAGTCTGCGGCCAGTTCGCGCATTGCCAGCGCCTTGTCGCCGCGCCCGCGGGCAAGGACGACGGGGGCGGGGGCCTTCTCGGGATCGTAACCTAGCGCCACCGCGAAGTGGATCGGGTTGACGATGATGAACTGGGCTTCCTGCATCGCAGGCACCAGTCCGCCCATCGCGATCTTGCGCTGGCGCTCCTTGATCGCGGCCTTCTTTTCGGGCGCGCCTTCGGTTTCCTTGTGTTCGTCGCGCATTTCCTGCGTGGTCATCTTGAGGCGCAGGAGGCGCCGCACCAGCTGGATCGGAAAGTCGATCAGCGCGATCACCGCCAGCCCGCCCGCCAGCCATACCAGCAGCAGGGCCAGCGAATTCCAGGCATCGGACAGCTGCCCGGCGAGATCGCCGCGCCCCAGCTGCGCCAGCCGCAGCGCGTGGTCCTTCGCCCAGAGCCAGGCGATCGTGCCGAGCAGCGTGACCTTGGCAACGCCCTTGGCCATCTCGATCCAGCCATTGGGGCCGAACATGCGCTTGAGCCCCTTGAGCGGGTCGATGCGCGAGCCCTTGGGGGCAAGGTTGCTGCCCAGCCAGCGGCCCTCGCCGAAACCGAGCTGCGAGAGCAGCGAGACGAGGATGACCGCGAGGCCGAGCAGGAATACCGGGGGGAGCGCGGCGAGCATCGCCTGCACCAGCAGGCGCGAGACGCCGAAGTCGTCGATGTCGGCGCGGCCGAAGCGCAAGGCCGTGCGCAGCAGCATCGAGAGGCTCTCGAGCAGCCAGGGCCCGGCGAGCAGGAACCAGGCTGCTCCCACGGCCACCGCGCCCGCCGTCGCCAGCTCGCGCGAGCGGATGACGTCGCCCTTGCGCGCGGCGTCGCGCTTGCGCTTGGGGGTCGGGGCATGGCTCTTCTCGCCTTCGCTCTCGCTCATGGCGCAATGACCCGCGCGACATGGACGATGGCATCGCGCGAGAGGCGCACGACAAGGTCGGTCAGGACCTGCGTCGAGATGAGCAGGGCCCCCAGCCCGCCCAGCACACCAGCGGGCAGGCCCAGCGAGAACAGGTTGAGCGAGGGCGCGGAGCGGCTCAGCACGCCGGTGACGAGCTGGACCACGAGCAGCACGAGGCAGGCGGGGAGCGCAATGGCGAGCGCGGTGGCGAAGGTCTGCGAGGCGAAACCGGCGACCATGGCGAAGCGCTCTGCGCCCAGCCAGGTCTGCCCCGGCGGGAAGGCCCGGTAGCTCTCGACCACCAGCGCGAGCCATTGCAGGTGCGCCCCCAGCGCAAGGAAGATCATCGTCAGGACGACCCCGAAATACTGGCCCAGAGCGGGGGACTGCGTGCCCGAATTGGGATCGACCGCGACCGCCATGTTCATCCCCATCGACCCGCCGATAACCTCGGCGGCGAGGATCGGTGCGGCGAAAGCGAGCTGGAGCACGAAGCCAAGCACCAGCCCGACCATGACCTCGCCCAGAACCGCGAGCAGCCCGGCGAGGGTGAACAGCGCGGGCGGTACCGCGAACGGCAGCCAGGCGCAGACCATGACCGCCAGCGCGCCCGATGCGATCACGCGCACCTGCGGGGGGACCGAGGGAATGCCGAAGAGCGGGGCGGCGACCAGTGCGGCGCCGATCCGGGTCATCACGAAGAGCAGGCGCCAGAACTGCTCCTCGAGCGCGCCGAAGCCGAAGTCGAGCGCGATCATCGGGCTGGGCCGGTCATGGCGCGACCTGCTCGGCTTGCCCCGTGCGCGCGATCTGCGCGAAGATCTCCTGCGCGAAATCGCCGATCAGGGTCATCATCGAACTACCCATGAGCACCAGCACGAGCGCGACTACCGCGAGCTTGGGCACTAAAGTCAGCGTCTGTTCGTTGACCGATGTCGCGGCCTGGATCACGCCGACCGCAAGCCCCACCACGAGCGCCGCGATCAGCACCGGCGCGGCGACGAGTGCGGTCACCCACAGCATCTTGTCGGCGAGCGACAGCAGGGCAGTGATGTCCTCCATCACAAGCGCTATCCGAAGCTCGCCGCGAGCGAGCCCATGATCAGGGCCCAGCCGTCGATCATCACGAAGAGCAGCAGCTTGAAGGGCAGCGAGACCACCATCGGGCTCATCATCATCATGCCCAGCGACATCAGCACCGAGGAGACCACGAGGTCGATGACGAGAAAGGGCAGGAACAGCATGAAGCCGATCTGGAAGGCGGTCTTCAGTTCGCTGGTGACGTAGGCGGGCAGAAGGATCGAGAAGGGCACCTGTTCGGGCGAGGCGAAGCGGCCCGCACCGGCCATGTCGGCGAACATCGCAAGGTCGCGCTCGCGGGTCTGGCGCACCATGAACCTGTGGAACTCGAGGCCCGCCGCTGCGATCGCCTGTCCGGCGTCGATGCTATCGGCGGCATAGGGCGCGATCGCGGTCTCGTTCACCCGGTCGAGTGTCGGTGCCATGACGAAGAGCGAGAGGAACATCGCAAGGCCGATCAGCACCTGGTTGGGCGGCGACTGCTGCAGCCCGATCGCCTGGCGCAGGATCGCGAGGACGACGAGGATGCGGGTGAAGCTGGTCATCATCAGCACGAGGCTGGGCAGGATCGTGAGCAGCCCCATAATCAGGAGCAGCTGGAGCGAGAGGCTCAGGCCATCGCCGCTATCGTCCTTGAGCTCGCCGAAGGCGCGGTCGAGTGCGCCGGGGAACGCCTCCTGCGCATGGACAGCAAGCGGCAGCGCGAAGAGGCCGAGCGCCAGCGCGACAATGGCGGATCGTGCGATGCGGCGGCTCATTCGGGAGGCTCCGTTTCGATGCGAAGCGGCGCCTCGGCAAGCCGGGTCAGCCCGCTGCGCGAGACCGAGACGAGGATCTCGCGGCCATGGAAGGCGATCACCGCGAGCTTCAGCCCGGACGAGAGCATCACCGTCTCGACCACGCGCACCGAGCGCGCGGCGGGCCCGGCGCCGATCCGCCCCTGCATGCGCTGCGCCAACTTGAGGCAGCCCCATGCTAGCAGTGCGATCAGCGGCACAATCACCAGAAGCTTGAGCAGGTAGAACGCCATGGGATTCAGCCTTCCTCGCCCGAACGCGACGGCGAACTCGTGTTCGCGCCGCCGCCGCCGTTGCCGCTGCCACTATCGCCGGGCAGCGGCAGGGTCGCGTCGGGCGCGCTCTCCTCGATCCCGAGCATCTCGACGATGCGCAGGCCGAAGCGCCCGTTGTGCGAGACGACCTCGCCGCGGGCGATCGGCTTGCCGTTGACCAACACGTCGAGCAGCTCGTCGGTCATGCGGTCGAGCACGACGAGGCTCTCGGGGGCCAGCGCGAGCACGTCCTTCAGTTTCATCTGGCTGCGGCCCAGTTCCACCGAGAGACGTACGTCGACGTCTCGCAGGAAATCGAGGCCGCGCGAATGCATCGTCATCGCTGCTCCTGTCCCCATTCCATCCGGCACGCGCGGCCGAATTGCCAAGTGCCGAATTGCCAAGTGATCGCCTTTGCGGCCCGGTCTCGCATGTCAGAAGGCCTGCCCGAGCTGGACCGCGATGCGGTCGTCGAGCTCGCCTACGCTGCCGGTCGCGATCGTGCGTCCGTCGACCTGCAGCGGTACTGCGCGGGCAACCGCGACCGGGAGCACGTCGCCCGGGCGCAGCAGCGAGAGGCGGCGCATCGACATCGGCATGTCGACCAGCACCGCGGTCAGCTCGATCGGCATAGAGGCGAAGGGTTCCGCGTTCGGGGGAACGCTGCGTCGTGGTCCGGACCGGTGGCGATGGCGCTTGGGTGCAGGCAAGGCTTCGGCAAGCGTCGCGAGCGGGAAGGCGAGTGCGAGCGACAAGGGTTCGCTGCTATCCCCGGCGCTGCCGGGCTCCTCGATGTCGATGACGATGCGCAGCAGTTCGGAGTGGCGCGCGAAGGGATCGAGCTGGCGCAGGCTGGTGTCGCGTCGCAGGCTGCGCACGGCGAGCCGCTCGTCGGCGGTGGTCTCGCCGGACGGTTTCTGCGCCCCGGCCAGTGCTCCTGCCAGAGCCTCGGCGAGCGCGCCCTCGATGCGCGATAGCAGCAGTTCGGCGGAAAGCGGGAAGGCTTCGGGCAGCGGGTCGGGCACCGCGCCGCGTCCGCCATAGGCGCGGTCGACGAGCCGGAACAGCGGCGGCGCCTCGAAGGTCGCGAGCATGGGCAGCGCCTTGGGGCCGAGCACGATCAGGCTGTGCATCGCGAGCGTCTCGATCTCGGACTGGATCGCGCCCAGCGTGCAGTCCATCGGCATGCCGATGCGCACCACGGGCGGCTCGCCGCCGGTCACCCGCGCAAGCGGGGCGGGCAGCAGGCGCGCCAGCTTCTCGCCGAGAAACGAGAGCGCGGGCACCAGCTCGTCGATCGCAGGCGGCGCGCCGAGCAGGTCGGCGCTGTGCTTCGCGCTGCGCCGCGCCCTGGCGCTCGAAGGGGGAGGGGGAGAGCCGGTCATCGCGGCCTCACTGGATGATCAGGCTGCGGAAGTAGACCGCGTCGACGCCGCCATAGCCTTCCTTGGTCTTGAGGACCTTGTTGATCGTCGCGGTGAGCCGCTTCTGCAGGCGATCCTTGCCCTCGATGGTGTACATGTCGTCCTCGTGGGTATCCGCGATCACCGCCAGCATCTGCGAGCGGATCGCCAGCTCGTGCTTCTTGACCCACATCAGCACGCGCCCGTCGCGCCGGGTCGAGCAGGCGAGCGCGAGCTGGACGAGGGCGTCGGAATCCTTGAGGTTCGACGTGAACTCGTCGGCGAAGGTATAGTAGGCGGTGCGGTACTCGTCGCCGCCATCGCCATCGACATGGGCGCCGCCGCCTTCCTCGCCCTCACCTTCGGCTGCGGGCGGGGCATAGGGGTCTTCCTCGCCCTTGCGGATCAGCTGCGGGCCGTGCTCCTTCTTTTCCTCGTGGCCACCGCCCAGGAACATCATCGCGCCCGCTGCGCCGCCCCCGCCGACGACGAGCATGCCCACCGCGACGAGGATCAGCCCGAGCTTGCCCTTGCCCTTGGGCGCATCGCCGCCTTCGTCCTTGTTCTTCTTGTCGCTCATCGCTGACTAGTTCCCCTGATGTCGGACAGGTGCCGCGTGCTGCTCAGGCGTAGATGCCGTTTTGCGTGGAGGCGTCGTGCGCAGCTGGTGCCGCTTGCGGTGCCGCGCTGTTCCCCTCGCGACCTTGCGAGCGCTGGCGCGGGGGCGCGCGATCGCCGGTATTCGCGCCGCTCTCGCGTTGCTGCGGGCCTTGCTCGGACCCGCTCTGGCTCTGGCCAGCGCCTTGCTGGTGCAGGGTGCTCTGCGTGCCCTCGCGCGCTGGCTCGTGCTGGAGCGAGGACGCGGCAGGAATGCTGGCGCCTGTCTGTGCTGCGGCGATGACCGCGCCTGCAAATTCCGGGTCGGCGCTTGCGAGCGTCACGCTCATGCCACTTTCCTCGGGTCGCAGGCGCAGCGAGACGTGCCCGAACTGGGCATGGACCAGCGAGGTCTGCACGCCGAGCGTGCCCCCGGCCTCGCGCGCTTCGTCGAGCCGCGCGACGAGGCGTGCGAAGTCATGCGGCGCTTGTACCGCTTCCGCAGCAGACGGGCCGCGAACCGCCTGCGGATCGCCCCCTGCGCGAAGCAGCGCGGCATCGCTCGCGAGCGCGATGTTGCTGATGGATGAGGGCGCATCGGCCACCGCGATGGGGCCCGGTGCCCCGTCGCTGCCCGGCTGCGGCACGCTGGCGGCGTTCGGCCGGGTTACGCGAATGTCGGCCTCCTGCTCGAGCGCGGCCCCGCGCACGATTGATTGCCAGGCACGCGAAAGTGGCGGTGCTCGATCGGGTGCGGCAGCCGGGTCACGCGGCGGTGCCATCGTGCGCGCGGCGGCGAAGGTCTCGCCCGCCTCGTCCTCGCCCTTGGAAAGTCTGGCAGGCATCGGGCCATCGAGCGTTGGGGCGCTGAGCGCTTTGGCAGCAAGTTCGGGCGGCGCTGACGGTGCATCGTCGTTGACGGCCACCAGCGTCACCGGGCCGAGCATGACGGGCACGGCGCCCTTCGCTGTCGGGCGGGCGATTGCAGGCACGGATGGCAGCGCTGCGTCCGGTTCCGCCAGCCCTCGCGCGTCGCTCGGCGAAGCGGGCTTCGCGGCGGGAGTTGATGCTGGTGTCTGCGGAAGGTCTCCGAGCACCTGCTCCATGCTGGCGGGAGAACCGGAGGAGACGAGCCGGGCCAGCCGGGCGGCGCTTTCCACCGCGCGCAGGACCTGTGCCGGATCGCTTGCGGTGGGTGCGCTCGAGGAATGCGTCATTGTCTGTGGCGCAGCGTTCGCCGGAAGAACGGGGACCGCTGCCCGCCCGGCATCGAGGGCAGCGCGCGTGCTCTCGGTAACCGGGGCGGGCAGCGGCGGGACGGGAAGAGCGGGCAGGACCATGGGCGCGATGGGCACGCCATCCGGGGCCGCCTCTGCTTCCTCAGGAGCAGGGTCTGGCGAGGCAAGGAACTTATCGGACGCGGGAAGGCTGTCCGATGCGAAGCCGGGTCCAGCCGCCGGATCACTTGCGATGCGAGGTTTGAAGGTAAGGGCGTCAGCCTCGCCGATGACGAAGTCTGGCGACGCGGGTGACGCCGCGAGGTTGCGCGCGCTCGCGCCACGTTTGTCGAAGGCAGGCATGCCCGGCGGCAAGATCTTGCCGGGTGCCGCCTCCAGCTTGCCGTTCAGGGGCGCTGTGCCTGCCGGTGCAGCCGCCTTCGCGTCCGTAGTGGCGGGCGCATCGCTGGCAGGTGCGGGGCTGGTGGCCGCGGCATCGAGAAGCGCCGAGAACGCTGCGGATGGCCCGGTTCCCGCAGACCCGCGCGAATTGCCGGGCAGGGCCGCGAAACTGTCGGGAGACTTCGTGCCGGGAGTGCCTGCGGGGAGCTGCGGAGAACCTGGGATCATCTTGCGGGAAACCTCGTCTTGCGTAGTCCGGGCTATTCAAGGTCCGTGCCAGATGCGCGCCGGGCGCCCAGCACGAGCGGCTGCGCGGCCTTGGCGATCATGCGTTCCTGCAGTTCGGCCCGCTCCTGGCTCGCGGCGCGGCGGCGTTCTGCCTCGGCCAGCTGCTGCTGCTTGGCATCGGCGATGGAACGTGCGCGAAGGGCATCGCCAGCGGTGCTTTGCGCGATGGCCTGTAGCCCGGTGACGAAGCGCCCCAGCTGCCCGAGCGCGGCACCGTCGCGCGCACCGCGCCGCGCACCATAGCTCTCGGCGAGGCTACGGGTGCGGTCGCTGAGCGCGTGGAGCTGCTTGAGCGTGCTTTCCGCCTGCGCAGCCTCGAGCGCGGCGCTCTGCCGGGCGATGGCGCGCACCTTTTCCAGCCGGCGCAGGCGCTCGAGCCGCTTGTGCGCGCCGGTCATGGCCGGGCGTCGAGCAGGGCGGCCAACTGCGCGGCGCTTTCCTCGAGGCCGACCAGCTCGTCCGCCGGCTGGCACAGGAACCCGGTGAGCGCGTCGTGCATCGCGATCGCGGTGTCGAGCTGCGGGTCGGCACCGGCACGGTAGGCGCCCATCAGCACGAGGTCGCGGTTGGCCTCGTAGCTGGCGCATAGCGCGCGAAAGCGCCGCGCGCGTGCCTGATGTTCGGCGCTGACGATGTCGTTCATCACTCTGCTGAGCGAGGCGGCGATGTCGATTGCCGGGTACTGCCCGCGCTGCGCCAGCTCGCGCGAGAGCACGAGATGCCCGTCGAGGATCGAGCGCGCGGTATCGACTACCGGGTCGTCCTGGTTGTCGCCGTCGGCGAGCACGGTGTAGAGCCCGGTGATCGAGCCGCCCGAGGCCGCCGAATTGCCCGCGCGCTCGACCAGCTTGGTGATCGTGGCCAGCGCCGAGGGCGGGTAACCGCGTGCCGCGCCGGGCTCTCCCAGCAGCAGGCCGATCTCGCGCGCGGCATGGGCGACGCGGGTGAGGCTGTCCATGATCAGCAGGACCCGCTGCCCGCGCGCGCGAAAGTGCTCGGCCATGGCGGTTGCCAGCATTGCACCGCGCAGGCGCAGGTTGGGGGCATGGTCGGCGGGCACGGCGACGACCACCGTGCGCGGGCGGGCCTGTCCGCTCGCTGCCTGCGCGTGCATGTGCCGTTCCACGAAGTCGGAGACTTCGCGCGCGCGCTCGCCGATCAGGCCGACGATGACGACTTCGGCGCCGGTGCGCCCCGCTGCCGCGCCGCGCGCGATCATGTCGATCAGCACCGACTTGCCGACGCCCGAACCGGCCATGACCCCGATGCGCTGGCCAACCCCGAACGTGGTCAGGGCATTGAGCGCGCGCACGCCGGTATCGAAGCGCTCGCGCACCGGGCTGCGGTCGAGCGCGGAGGTGCGCACCCCGCCTGCGGGCCATTCCGCGCGGGTATGTATGGCAAGCCCGCCGTCGATCGGCTGGCCCTCGCCGTCGACCGCGCGGCCAAGGAAGGCATCGCCCACCGGCAGCATCCCCGGTCTTCCTTCCGGGCAGACCCTTGCGCCGGGACGCAAGAGGATGGTGTCGCCCAGTAGCATCATCATCGTGCGCCCGTTGCGAAAGCCGATGACCTCGGCGCTGAGCGTGCGGGCACGAGGGTCCACCACGCGGCACATCGCACCGACCGGCACCGAGAGCCCGCTCACCTCGAGCAGCCCTCCGTCGCAGGCGGTCACGTAGCCGAAGCGGCGCGGGGCGAGGTCGATGGGTTCCTCGCCCAGTTCGGCGAGGATCGGGTCGAGGAATTCGAGCATGGCGGGCCTTTCGCGCCTCCTTGAGGTCAGCAGTCGTGGAGCGCCTCTGTGATTGCCTGCCGCCACGTCGCGGGGCCGTCCTCGACCCCGCCGCTGGCGGTCTCGACCCGGATCGTGCCGCGCTCCATGCGCGGGTCCTCGCGCACCGTCCATTCGCTGGCGAGGCGCGGGGAGACGAGCGCGAGGTCTTCGGGATGCAGCCGGATCACGCGCTCGTCGTCGGCGCGCTGGAGCATGGCGACGGCGCGCGCGATGCGGCGGGTGAGGCCATCGCGGTCGAGCGCGAGCGGGGCGATGGCGCTCTCGCACAAGGCGGCGACGGTCTCGCGCAGGCGCAGGCGCAAGCGTTCTTCCAGCTCGCCGTCGAGCCGGGCGATGGCGAGGCGCAGGCCCTCGCGCGCAGCGGTGTCGGCATCGTGCGCGATCTCGGCCTGTCGCGCGGCCTGCTCGAACCCTGCGGCAAAGCCGTCCGAATAGGCCTGCGAGACAGGGTCGGGCGCATCGGGCTCCTCTTCGGGCGCGGCAGGTTCCTGTGCGCTTCGTTGCGGGGACACAGGCTCGCCGCCATAGCGCTGGTCGGGCCTGAAACCGCCTGCACCATTGAGCCGGTCTAGCAGCCTGAAGCCGCCGCCGTCACCCGGCTCGCCGCCGCTGCGGTTCATTGCGAAGCCCAGGTCAGACATATTCGTCGTCTCCCGAGCCGAATACGATCGCACCTTCGGCGGCGAGCTTGCGGGCTATCGCGACGACTTCCTTCTGCGCGGCGACGACGTCGGCGATGCGGGTGCGCCCGCGCGCGGCGATCTCGTCGCGCACGCCATCGGCGGCGCGGCTCGACATGGCGCGGAAGAAGCAGTCGCGTTCTTCCTCGTCGATGCCCTTGAGCGAGTCGATCAAGGTGTCGCTGGCGACGTCACGCAGCAGCACGCCCATCTGCTGCGGCTCGAGCACGAAGAGATGCTCGAACTTGAACATCTCCTCCTCGAGCCGCTTGGCGAGCGGCTTGTCGCGCTTGCCGATCTCGCTCATCACGCGCTTCTCGGTGACCTTGCCGACGCCGTTGATGATCTCGGCGGCCTCGCGCAGACCACCCAGCTGGAGCGGACGTGCGCCGTGGCATTCGGTGATGCGCCGCGCGAGCAGTTCCTCGAGCATGGCGATCGCCTGCGGGGCGACCGGGCCGATCGTGGCGACGCGCTGGACGATCTCGGACTGCTCGCCAGCGGGTAGCGCGGCAAGCACTTCGGCCGCGACCTGAGGATCGAGCTGGACGAGCAGGACCGCGATGGCCTGCGGATGCTCGCCGCGCAGCAGCGGGACGAGCGCCGAGGCATTGAGCCAGCGCGCCAGTTCGAGCATCGAACGCCGGGGGGCATCGGGCGGCACGATGCGCTGCATCAGATTCTCGGTCTTAACCTCGCCCAGCGCGCGCTGCATCATCGTTCGCACTTGCGCGATGCGGCCGTGCGCGGTGATGCCAAGGTCCTCGGTGCGCTCGATGAAGCCGGTGATCGCACCGGCAATGGCATCGGGGCCAATCTCGCCCAGCGCGCACATCCGCTCGCCCAGGAGGCGCAGTTCCTCGGGATCGAGCTCGGCGAGGATGCGGCTGGTCTGCGCATCGTCGAGCAGCATCATCATCACCGCGGCATTGTCCGCGGCAGCCCAGGCGACAGGCAGGTTCTCGCTCATCACGCAGCCTTTGCCTCGCTATCGGGCTCGGGCGCGCTGAGCATCTGGCGCAGCGCCTCGACCGCGTTCTCGGGCCGCTCGGCGACGAGGCCGCGCGCCAGCCGAACCTGTCGTTCGAGCAGTTCGGCGCGGCTGATCGGCATGCCGTCATCGCCTGCGTCCTGCGCAAGACTGGCGACCTGCGCGCTGGCCGAGAGAGCTGCAGCGCCGGACGTGGAGAGGCCATCGTCGTCCTCCGCCTCGTCCTCCTCATCGGCGGCGGGCTTGCTCTTCTTCGCCTTCTTGCCCTTGGCCGGCTTGTCGCCGCGGATCGAACGGATCACCGGGCGTACGCCGATGAGCAGCACCAGCAGCACCGCGAGCAGCGCCGCGCCATAGCGCACCGCCATCGCGAACCAGCCGGTCTCGTAGAAGGGCAGGGCAGCATCGCTGACCGGCTCGAAGCCCTGCGCCACGACCTTGACCACGTCGCCGCGCTGCGTGTCTGCGCCGACCGCCGCGCCGACCAGTGCCTCGATGTCGGCGATCTTGCGCGCATTGGCGCCCTTCATCGCCTCGGCACTGACCGCCACCGCGACCGAGAGGCGGCGGATGCGACCCGGCCCCCGGTTCGAGACCGAGACCTCGCGGCCCAGCTCGTAAGTGCGGCTGGACGAACTCTCGCCATTGGTGGGTGGTGAGGCGGCACCTGCGGCACCGGGTGCACCGGGCGTTCCTTGCGGCGCGCCCGGCTGGGCCTGTGTCGCAGGCGGCGGGGTATTGGCGAGCACGCCGGGCACGCCCACGGCCTGTCCGCCGGCGCTGGTCTGCGACTGCTGCTGGCTTTCGGAGCGCACCACCCCGTCCTTGTCGTAGCTCTCGCGCGCCGAGGTCACCTCGTCCATGTCGAGCTCGACCTGGATTTCGGAGGAGAAGTTGCCTTCGCCAAGGACGGGGGCGAGCAGCTGCGAGACCTGTTCGCGCAGCTTGGCTTCCATGCGCGCCTGCAGGTCGAGCCGGTCGCTGTCGATCCCGCCCATTTGCGAGAGCAGGCGCCCGTGCTGGTCGACCACCCGCACCGCCTCGGGGGCGAGGCCGGGTACCGAGGCGGCGACGAGGTTGACCACCGCGCCGACCTGGCTCTCGGACAGGCTGCGCCCGCGTGCGAGGCGCACCATGACCGAGGCGCTGGGAGCGACGTTGTCGCGCACGAAGACCGATTTCTCGCCCGCAGCGATGTGCACGCGCACGGCCTCGACGCCGTCGATCTCGCGGATCGTCATCTGCAGGTCGGCCTCGCGCGCGGCGCGCAGGCGCTCGCCCTCGAGCGTGCGGCTGGCGCCCATCGGCAGGCTGTCAAGCATCTGCGTCCCGCTCTCGGGCAGCGCCAGCGCACCGTCCGAGGCGACCAGCATCCGCGCGCGGTAGAAGTCGCCGTCGGCCACGGTCAGCGCGCCGGTGGCATTGTCGATACGATAGGCGATCGCGGCCTGATCGAGCGCGGCGGCGACGCTGGCGCGGCCCGCATCGTCGAGCTGGGCGTAGAGCACGCGCTGCGGATCGGGCGCGACGGTGTTCCATGCCAGCAGCGCCGCACCGATGGCGGCGATGCCGACGAAGGCGGGGATCACCCGGCGCACAGCACCTTGCGCGGCGAAGGCGGAAAGGCGGGTCAGGATCGGCCCGCCGTCGGGATCGGAGAGGACCGCGAAGGGGCTCGCGCCGGCTCCGGTTCGAGCGGGCGGCGAGGCCGTCGCGGGAACGAGGTCAGCCATGGCCGATCAGACCCCCATCCTCATGATGTCCTGATAGGCGTTGAGCAGCTTGTTGCGCACCTGCATCGTCGCCTCGAAGGCGATACCCGCCTCCTGCCGCGCGAGCATGACTTGCGCGACGTCGGTCACTTCGCCCTTCTGGTAGGCGACCGACAGGTTCTCGGCGCGCGTCTGCACGGCGTTGACGCCATCGAGCGCGGACTTGAGCGTGTCGGCGAAGCCGGGGGCGGGCGTGCCCGAACCGGGCGTGCCGGTGGCCGCAGCCGTGGTCTGCGGCGCGTGGATCGCGCGCAAGGTCTCGCTGCGCGCGATGATCTGGCGGCGCATGTCCATGATCGCGCCGATGCTGCCCTGCGTCACGCCAGTGGCGGCGGAGCTGCCGGCAATCGCGGTGACACTGCTCACCTGCGCCCTCCGGCGGCGCGTTCGCCGTTCGCGAGCTCGTGGCCGTGCACCGCAGTGCCGTCAATCGGGATACCGGCCTCGCGCATCGCGGCGAGCCGGTAGCGCAAGGTGCGCTCGGATATGCCCAGCGCACGCGCGGTGCGCTGGCGGTTGCCGCCGCAGGCCGCGAGTGTCTCGGCGATGGCGCGCGCCTCGGACATCTGGACGATGCTCGAGAGACGGCGCGGCGCTGTGTCCTCGGCAACCTGGGCCAGTGCCGGGGCAGGCGTGGTGGGCGCGAGCAGGCGGGCCGGGCTGTCGAACACGATGTGCGCGGGCGCGATCGTCTCGCTGTCGAGCGCGAGCAGCAGCGCGCGGCGCACCACGTTCTCCAGCTCGCGCACGTTGCCCGGCCAGCTGTGCAGCTTGAGCATCGCCAGCGCAGGCTCGCCGAAGCAGGGCACCGCGATGCGCTGCCCGGCAAGCGGGGCGACATGGCGCAGCGCCATCGCGAAGGCGAGCGGGGCGATGTCGTCGGGGCGCGCATGAAGCGGGCTGAGCGCGAGCGGGAAGACGTTGAGGCGGTAGTAGAGGTCGGCCCGGAAACGCCCTTCGGCCACTTCGGTGGGCAAGTCGCGGTTGGCGCAGGCGATCACCCGCACGTCGACCTTGATCGCCTGCGTCGCGCCGATCGGCACGACCTCCTGCTCCTGCAGCGCGCGCAGCAGCTTGGCCTGAAGCGCAAGCGGCATCTCGGCGATCTCGTCGAGCAGCAAGGTGCCGCCGTCGGCTGCGCGCATGAACCCCTCGCTCGCCTCGGTCGCGCCGGTAAACGCGCCCTTGCGGTGACCGAAGAGCATCGCCTCGAGCATGGTCTCGGGCATCGCCGCGCAGTTGACCGCGATGAACGGTCCTTCGCGGCGCGGGCTGCGCGCGTGGATGAAGCGCGAGAGCACTTCCTTGCCGGTCCCGGTCGGCCCGTTGATCAGGACCGGAATGTCGCTCGCGGCGATGCGTTCGGCGAGTGCGAAGACCGAGAGGCTTTCGGGGTCGGCGGCGATGGGGTCCTCGGGCCCGGCCATGGCCGCGAGCAGCATCGCCAGCGCGGTCTCGCTCACCGGGTCGCGGTAGGTCAGCTCGAGCGCGTTGCCCTCGCGCGCGAGCAGCGGCGCGGGCCCGCGTGCAAGGCGCACGAGGCGTTTGCGCGCACTGGGCACGCCCGTCTCGGTGGCATCGCGGATATCGACGCTGCCGGGTCTGTGCAGCGAGCCCGCGATCGCCGCGGCGCGGCGCACCAGGGCCTCGTGATTGGCCTTCGTTTGCGGCGTGTTCGACGGACCTGCCATGAGCTTGAAATTCCCCAGACGACCAATTGCGTTCTCGAGCCTTGGTATCGGGGCGAAAGGGCCAATCTTTTGAGAACCCCCGTCCCCGTAGCCTTGCGTAGTCGACGATCTTTTTCCGAAGCGGTGCGCGGATTTGTGGCCCCTCGGGCTGCAATTGTTTGCAAATGCGAAGCGGCACCCGTTTGCGATCACGCGCAAACTCTCGGTGCGAGGGCTTAAATTTGCCCGCGCCGTGCCGGTCTAGGGTCCGACAGCCGTGCCGGATGGGCCGGTGCTGCTGTCCGGACTTCGGGACATGAAACGGGAGCTACCATAATGTCTGTCATCAATACCAACATCAGCGCCATCAAGGCTTCGAACGCCTCGAACATGGCCAACAAGATGCTGGGCACCGCGATGGAGCGGCTGTCCACCGGCAAGCGCATCAATTCGGCCAAGGACGATGCCGCAGGGCTTGCCATCGCCACTTCGATGACCGCCCAGATCAAGGGCATGAGCCAGGGCATCCGCAACGCCAACGACGGCATCAGTCTCGCACAGACCGCAGAGGGTGGCCTTTCGGAAGTCTCGAACATGCTCCAGCGCGTGCGCGAGCTGGCGGTGCAGTCGGCATCGGGCACGTACCAGGCCTCGGACCGCACCGCGATGCAGTCCGAAGTCACCGCGCTGACCGAGCAGATCAACGACGTGCTGACCCAGACCCAGTTCAACGGCAACGCGCTGTTCTCGACCACCTCGGGCACCGACGTCACTTTCGACATCCAGACCGGTGCGAACTCGGGCGAGACGATCACGCTCACCTCGACCGCGATCAACGGCGCGAACCTGGGCACCGCGCTCGACGTTACCACTTCCGCGCTGGCGACGACGACGATGGACAACGTCGATCTCGCGCTGGCCGACGTCAACTCGACCCGCGCCGCGCTCGGTGCCGGCCAGAACCGCCTCGAGTCGGCGATCAACAACCTGACCAACAACGTCACCAACCTCTCCGACGCACGCTCGCGCATCGAGGATGCCGACTACTCGAGCGAGACCACGCAGATGGCCAAGGCGCAGATCCTCAGCCAGGCCTCGACCGCGATGATCGCGCAGGCCAACCAGAGCCAGCAGAACGTGCTCTCGCTGCTGCGCTGATCGAGACGGCACGACCACCGGCCCGCGCAAAGGCGCGCGGGCCGCATCACGGGCCCGGCGGTTGCTTCCCCAGACCGCCGGGCCCTTTCTTGCGTTCTTTTGGGGCGGACTGCGCGTCTGACTTTGATACTGTGCCCGAGGAGACAGGCTGGAGGTCAGGGGCAGCTATGGGTTTCAAGAAGCCGTTCAAGGCTGTGCCAATCCGCGAGAGCAAGGCGCACCGCTTGCGCCGCGAGCGGGCGGCCAATCGTGACTGGTTGGTCGCACTTTCGAAGTGGGTTGCGTTGGCAATCGTATGTGGTGCGCTGATCGGCTACCTCACGACATTGTAACGCATCGCCTTACTTGTCGCGCTGAGTCAATTCGGGGAAGGCCGGCACCGCCCCTTAGGCATGCCGGTCTCAATCGAGTACGGTGATCGAGATACGCCGGTTGCGCGGGTCGTTGGGGTCGGCGGGGATGAGCAGTTCCTTGTCGGCGACGCCCTCGATGCGGCGGAAGCGGTCTTCGCCGATGCCGTCGCGCAGCAGCGCCTGGCGGGTGGCCTCGGCGCGTCCGGCGGAGAGCGACCAGTTGTTGCCCACGGTGCCGGGCAGGAAGGGCAGGGCATCGGTATGGCCGCGAATGGTGAGCCCGCCGCCGTCGGGCGCGACGGCCTGCGCGATCGCGCCGAGCAGTTCGGCAGCATCGGGGGTGAGCACGGTGGTGCCAAGGCGGAACATCGAGAAGTCTGCATCGTCGACGAGGTCGATGCGCACGCCTTGCGTGGTGTCGACCAGCCGCACCTGCTTGGCGAGACGGCGCAGCCGCTCGCTCGAACGCAGCTTTTCCTCGAGCGACTGCTTGGCGCGCGCGGTGCGCTTGACCTTCGAGCCGCCCTCCTTGGCACCGCCTGTGGTGTCGCGAGGGATGGTCAGCGTCTTGGTGCCGGTCTGGCCCATGGCGTGCGGGTAGTTGTCGGCATCGGTGATCGAGGAGCCGCCGAGGAGTCCGCCCGCCGAACCCGCCGACTTGTTGCGCGTCTGGACCAGCGTCGGGGTGAAGTAGTCGGCAATGCCCTTGCGTTGCTTCTCGGTAGTGGCGCCCAGGATCCACAGCAGCAGGAAGAAGGCCATCATCGCGGTGACGAAGTCGGCATAGGCCACCTTCCAGGCACCGCCGTGGTGGCCGCCCTCGACCACCGTCACCTTCTTGACGATGATCGGCGGGAGCGGCTCGTCCTTCTTCTTGGCCACGCCTAGCGGCCCCGCATCGCGTCAAGCAGCTCGGAGAGGCCGGGGCGGAAGGCGTGGCCGAGGCCCGAGCGCGCGCTCTCGACCACCAGCGGCTGAGGCCAGCCGTGGAGGCTGGCGATGATCACCTGCTTGACGCAGTGGAAGATCATCTCGTCCTGGTCGTTGATTTGCTTGAGCCGCCCGGCCATCGGCGCGACGATGCCGTAGGCGAGCAGCACGCCCATGAAGGTGCCGACCAGCGCCGAGCCGATCATCTCGCCCAGTACCGAGGGGGGCTCGTCGATCGAGCCCATCGTCTTCACTACGCCCAGCACGGCGGCGACGATGCCCAGGGCGGGCAGCGCGTCGGCGAGATTCTGGATCGCGTGCTGGGGCTCGTGGAATTCGTGGAAGTGAGTCTTCATCGCGTTGTCCATAACGTCCTCGACGGCATGGACCTCGAGCGTGCCCGAGGAGACCACGATCAGCGTGAGCGTGTCGCAGATCAGGCCGGTCAGCGCGTGGTTGGCGAGGATGCGCGGGAATTCGGCGAAGAGCGAGGAGGAGGCGGGCTCGTTGACGTGGCTCTCGAGCGCCACCGGGCCTTCGGAGCGCAGGATCTTCATCAGCCGGGTGGTGAGGATGATCGCGTCGATGTGGTCCTGCTTGTTGTGGGTGGGGCCCTTGAACACCTTGGCCATCCCTGCGCCGAGCGCTTTCAGCTCGTGCATCGAATTGCCGGTGACGACCGCGCCCACCGCCGCGCCGCCGATGATCAACATCTCGTGCGGGATCGCGTGCATGACCGGCCCGAGCGCACCGCCGGTCATGGCGAAGCCGCCGAAGACCATCACCAGCAGGATGACGACGCCGATGATCGCGAACATCTCTTCTCGGTTCCTTGTCGAGGTCCGGGCGCGGGGCGGCCCGGGGATCGCCGCTCAGCGCAACTGGTCGAACAGGCTGAGCCCGGCGAGCTTGGTGAAGCTGGCCTGGCTCGCCTCGAGCACGGTGAGGGTTTCCTGCAGGGTGGCGATGGTCAGCGCGAGATCGGTGTCGCCGATCTCGGCCTCCTCGGCCGAGCGCAGTTCCTGCAGGTCGATGCGGCGCTGGTCGGTGATGTCGATCCACACGAGCCGGGTGCCGACCACGGTCTGCGCAGTGGTCACCGTGTCGAGCCCGGACTGCAGCGAAGCGAGTGCGTCGCGCGCGGCCCCGGCGGGATCGGCGGCGGCACCCTTCAGCGCATCGGCGAGCGTCTTGACCACGGCCATGGCGTCGGTCGCACTGCCGCCGCCGTCGGTGAAGGCGAAAGCCTGCGGCCCGGTGATTGCGCGCGGCACGCTCTGTCCTTCGCCCAGCGGCAGGCTGCCGGTGGCATTGGTGCCGACGTAGAGCGCATTGCCGCTGCCATCGAGCGCATAGGCATCGCCCCCGGTCTCGCCGCCGAACAGCGCATGGCCGTTGGAATCGCGCGCATTGGCGAGCGAGAACAGGGTCGCGTGGATCTGCGCCAGTTCCTCGCCGATGGCCTTGCGCTGGGTGTCGTTGAGCGTCGCGCTGGCGGCCTGCGTCGCTAGTTCCTGCGCGCGCACCAGTGCATCGCCGATGTCGCTCAGCGCCGCGTCGGCCAGGGTCAGGTCGGCGCTGGCGCGGTCGGCATTGGCGGTATCGATCGCCGAGAGCGCCTCGAGCCGGGCCAATCCGCGCAGCCGCGAGGCGGCGACCGGGTTGTCCGAGGAGCGGGTCAGGCGCTGGCCCGAGCCGAGCTGTTTCTGCAGGTTCTCGGCATGCGAGCGCAGCGTCTTCATGTCGCCGCGCGCCCTTTCGTAGAAGGCGCTGGTGCTGGTGGAGAGGATCGGCACGGGGGAAACCTCAGCGGATGGCCAGGATGGAATCGAAGATGTCCGAGGCCACCTGGATGACCCGGCCATTGGCCTGGAAGGCCTGCTGGAAACGCACGAGGTTGACCGCCTCCTGGTCGAGATCGACCCCCGCCTGCGCCTGAAGCGCGACGCGCGCGGTGCTGGCGATCGATTCGAGCGCATCGCGGGTGACCTGCCTTGCCGCGACCGCGCTCGAGACCTCGAACAGCACGCCGTCGATGGCGCCGGCCGGATTGGCCGCGGCGATCGCCGCGCGCAGGGCGACGAGGTTGGCGGTGTCGCGGCTGTTCGCCCCGGCGCCCGCGGGGGCGGTCGCGATGGCGTTGCCGCTGGTCGCGACGAGCGCGATGTCACTGGCACCCGTGCCCGAGAACAGCGGCTGGCCCGCATTGCCGGCAAGGTCGACGCCGCCTGTCTGCACGGTGTTGATCGTGGTGACGAGATCGCCAGCGATGGCATCGAGCCCCGCGCGCGAACTCGCGAGCTGGGCGAGCGCCTGTCCCTTGCCCGCAAGCGCGCCCGAGCTCACGGCAAGGGCATTGCCGTCGAGCGTGAACGAGACGGTTCCGTCGGCAGCCTTAGCCATCGCGAGGGTGCCCGAAGCGCCGCCATCGACGAGCGCCGGGCCCGCCGAACCGCCGAGCTTCACGGTGACGACCCCGGTATCGGCGGCAAAGCCGGTCGAGACGTCGGCATGTCGGGAGAGATCCTGAAGCAGCTTGTCACGCTGATCGAACAGCGCGGTCTGGTCGCTCGAGAGGTCGGCGCTGCGGGTCAGGCGCAGGTTTACGCGTGCCAGTTCGGCGGCGATGCGGTTGACTTCGTCGACCCCGTCCTGCGCCTCGAAGCGCAGGCCTTCGCCTACCGCGTCGAGGCTCTGCGCGGTGACGTTGAAGGTCTGTGCGACATTGCGGCTCTTCTCGAGCGCAGCTGCGCGCAGCGAGCCGTCGGTGGGATCGGAGAGCAGCTGCTGGAAGGCGGCCTCGAGGTCGACGATGCTGGTGTAGATGCCGGTCTGCTCGATTGCCGCCTCGACGTTCTCCAGACCCTGCAGTTCGGCATTGGCACGTGCGGCGTCGGCGCCGGTGCGGCGCACTTCGGACTGGCGGAACAGGTCGGCATTGCGCACCACCCCGGTGACGTGGACGCCCGCGAGGTTGATTGCGCTCGGAACCGTCGAGACCGAACTGACCGCGATCTCGGTGAGCGAGGCCGAGCGGCGCACGTAGCCTTCGGAAGAGGCGTTGGCGATGTTGTTGGCGGTCACGTCGAGCGCGACCCGCGCGGCGCGGGTGCCGCTGCGCGCAATCGAGATGAGGTCGGAAGACATCGCTCAGCCTTCCTTCTGCTCGGATGCGGGAACGAAGCGCGCCAGTTGCGCCTCGATCGCGCTGGCAAGACCGAAAGCCCCGCTGCGCGCCGCCACGTCGGCAAACTGTTCGTCGCGCATCTGGCGGAAGGTCTCGATTGCCTGTCCCGAAAACGGTCCCTCGGGGGCGAAGCTGGTCTGGCGCGCGGCGGCGAGCATCTGGCGCACGAAGATCGCTTCGAACTGCTGCGCGGCGGCGTGCAACTGCATGCCTTCGGTGGCCTGCGGAGAGGTCATGCCGCTGCCCGGCGCGAGCGCGAGCGCGGCAGGAACGCTCGCAGGGGAGAGAGGCGCGAGGCTCATATGATCACCATTTCGGCCTTGAGCGCACCGGCCTGCTTGAGCGCCTCGAGGATCGCGACGAGGTCGGACGGGGTCACGCCCAGCATGTTGAGCGCATCGACCACTTGCGCCAGCGAAGCGCCCGGCTCGAACAGCGCGACCGCGCGGCTTTCTTCCTCGGTGGAGATGGTGGAACTTTGTTCAAGGGCGGTCTGGCCCTGGCTCAGGGGGGCGGGCTGGACGACCATCGGCGCCTCGTCGACGCGTACCGTAAGCTTGCCGTGGCTGATCGCGGCGGGCGAGAGGCGCACGGCTGAATTGATCACCACCGTGCCGGTGCGCGAGTTGACGATGACTTTTGCGGCGGTCTCGGCAGGGGCGACCTCGATCATCTCGATCGCGGCCATCATGCTCGCGCGCGCGTCGCTCGCGACCGGCAGGGTCAGCGCGAGGGTCACGCCATCCTCGACCGTGGCGGTGCCCGGAATGCGCCGGTTGATCGCGTCGCGGATGCGCGAGGCAGTGAGAAAGTCGGCATTGAACAGGTTCCAGCGCAGCGTCGGCGCATGGTCGAAACCGGTCGCCACCGCGCGTTCGACCGAGGCGCCGTCGGCGATGCGCCCGACGGTGGGCACGTTGACGGTGAGGTTGGAGCCGTCGTTGGCCGAGATGCCGAGCCCGCCGACCGCGAGGTTGCCCTGGGCCATGGCATAGATCTGCCCGTCCGCGCCGTAGAGTGGCGAGAGGATCAGCGCCCCGCCGCGCAGCGACTTGGCCTTGCCGATGGTCGAGACGGTGACGTCAATGCGCTGGCCCGGCTTGGCGAAGGCGGGCAGCTCGGCGGTGACCATGACCGCGGCCGCGTTCTTCAGCCCCGGCGAGATCCCGGCGGGAAGCGTCAGCCCCATGCGCCCCGAAACGCCCTTCATCGCTTGGGTGAGGTATTCGAGATTGTCGTCGCCGGTACCGGGCAGGCCGACGACGACGCCGTATCCGGTCAGCTGGTTCGAGCGCACGCCCTGGAACTGGCCGAGGTCGCGCACCCGCTCGGCGCGGGCGGGCGCGGGCAGGGCGAGCGAGAGCGCGGTCAGCGCCGCCACCAGCGCGGCGACGAGCAGCGAGGCGGCGCGGTAGAGCCACGCGGCGAGCGGGAGGCGGCTGCGCGGTTCCATCAGAACGGCGAGATCATGTTGAAGAAGCGGCCAAGCCAGCCTTGCCTGCTGGCTCGCTGGAGCGCGCCATTGCCCGAGTACTCGACATGGGCGTCGGCGACGCGGGTCGAGGGCACGACATTGTCGGCGTCGATGTCGGCGAGGCGCACGATCCCCGAAAAGCGGATCCATTCGTCGCCCTGGCTGAGCAGCATTGTCTTTTCTCCCCTGACGAGCGCGGTGCCGTTGCTGCGCACTTCGGCGATGGTGACGGAAAGCGTCGAGGCGAGCGCGCTGGTCTGCGCCGCGCTTCCCTGACCATTGAACGACGAGGACGAGCTTGCGTTAAGGGCATTGGGGTTGAGGAACGAGAGCAGCCCGGCACTCGGCGGCACGATGCCGCCCGCGCCGCCCTTCTGGCTTTTCGAATTGACCGACTTGGAGGCGCTGGTCGTCTCGACGAGCGCGATGGTCACCGGATCGCCCACCGCGCCCGCGCGGGTGCCGCGATAGAGCGGGGCGTAGCCTGCCGCTGCCGCGAAGATGCTGCCGCTGGCCGGTGCAGCGCCCGGATCGGCGGGACGCACCGGCAGGCTGGGCTCGAAGCTGCTCGGCTTCGGCTCCTTCTTGCGCGCCTGTGCCGGGCTGGCGGCGAGCGCGAAGGCGAGGACCATGGCCAGAAGGCTGGCGAGACACCCGGCGACGACAGGGGATCGTGCCGGATGCCTCGCCTCCGGGGCCATGCAACGATGACGAGGGCTGCCCATCGCCGTCACAGCGTCTGGTTGGCGTTGCGCAGCATCTCGTCGACCGCCGAGATCATCTTCGAATTGATCTCGTAGGCGCGCTGCGTCTCGATCATGTCGACCAGTTCCTCGACCACGTTGACGTTCGAGGCCTCGAGCATGGCCTGGCGGATGTGGCCGCGGCCCTGCTCGCCCGCGATGCCGATCTGCGCCGGGCCGCTTGCCCCGGTCTCGAGCATGAAGTTGTCCGAGGCCGCCTGCAGCCCTTGCGGATTGGTGAAGCTGGCGATGGTGATCTGCCCCAGCTGGGTCGGGTCCGACTGCCCGGCAAGCTGCGCCGAGACGGTGCCGTCCTCCGAGATCGAGATCGTCGTCGCGTCCTCGGGAATGGTGATCGGCGGCTGGACGGCATAGCCCTGGCTGGTCACCAGCAGCCCCTCGGCAGTGCGGCTGAAGTTGCCCGCACGGGTATAGGCGAGCTGGCCGCCGGGCAGGCTGATCTGGAAATAGCCGTCGCCGTCCAGCGCAAGGTCGAGGCTGTTGCCGGTCATCTGCAGCGATCCCTGCACTTCCATGCGCGAGGTCGACTGCACGCCCACCCCGGTGCCGAGATTGAGGCCGATGGCGTAGCTGGTCTCGTTCGAGGACTGCGCGCCTGCCACGCGCGCATCCTGATAGGCGAGCGTCGCGAAGTTGGCGCGGTCGCGCTTGAACGCGGTCGTCGAGACGTTGGCGAGGTTGTTGGCGATCACGCGCATGCGCGTGTCCTGGGCTTCGAGCCCGGTGCGGGCGACCTGAAGGGCGGATGAGGGCATGGGCCTTGTTCCTTGTGCTCAATTCTATTCGATGCGCATCAGCCGCGCGCCGCCCTCGTCGAGCTGGCGGGCGGTGTCGATGAGCTTGGTGCGGATGTCGAAGAGGCGCTGTGCCGCGACCATCTCGACGAGGACTTCGCTGGGGCTGACGTTGGACTGCTCGAGCGCGCCGGGGATCAGCCGCGCGTTCTCGTCGGCGGGGAGCACGCCGAAGGGCTGGCCTGCCCCGCCGGGCACGCGGAACTGGCCGGCCAGCTGCTTGACCACCGCGGAGCCGGTGGTCGAGACCAGCCGCAGCCGGTCGATGCGCTGCGGCGGTTCCTCGGGCGTCGCCGGGTCCTTGACCAGCACGGCGCCGTCGGGGGCGATCGTCACCTTGCCGCCGGGGGGCAGGGTGACCGGGCCGTTCTCGCCCAGCACCGGCAGGCCCTCGCCGTTCTGCAACACGCCGGTCACGGTGATCGAGAGATCGCCGCGCCGGGTATAGGCCTCGCCGCCGTCGCTCGCCTGCACCGCCAGCATCGCATCGCCGCTCAGCGCGACGTCGAGCGGATTGCCGGTATCGACCACCGCGCCGTCCTTCATCGAGGCGCCGCGCACTTCGGCGCTCGAAAGCGCGCGTACTTCGACCTGCGGTCCCTCCAGCGTCATCGGCGTGGCGTTGAGGATCTCGGCCTTGAAGCCGATGGTCTGGGCATTGGCCATGTTGTTGGCGATGACGCGCTCGCAGGTCATCGAGTTGGCCATGCCCGACAGGGCGGTGTAGATCAGGCGGTCCATGTCCGGTTCCTCGGGTCCTGCGTCCGGCGGTCAGGCTCAGTTGCGCAGGTTGATGATCGTCTGCGAGATCTGCGTCGCGGTATCGACCGCCTTGGCATTGGCCTGGAAGTTGCGCTGCGCGGTGATCAGCGAGACCAGCTCCTCGGCGATGTCGACGTTCGAGCGTTCGATCGAACCGGCCATGAGCGCGCCGAACAGCCCGGTGCCCGGCTGGCCGTAGCTTGCCGCACCCGACGTGCCCGAGGCCTGCCAGCTGGCATTGCCCAGCTGCTTGAGCCCGGTCGGGGCGATGAAGGTCCCCAGTGCGACGACGCCGAGGATGTCGTTCTCGCCATCGGCATAGGTCGCGATGACCTGCCCGCTCGAATTGATGGTGACGCCCGCAAATTCCTCGCCCGCGGTGTTGGTCGCCGGGATCTGCACGTCTTGCAGCGTCGTCGTCGAGGTGATCGCACCGGTTGCATCGACCGGGTAGACCTGCAGCCGCGCGTTCTGCGCGTTCCTGATGTAGCCGTTGCCATCGACGGTGAACGAGCCTGCGCGGGTGTACTGGGTCTGGCCCGAAAGCGGGGAGACCACGGTGAAGAAGCCCTCGCCGTTGATCGCGAGGTCGAGCGCGCTGCCGGTCTGCTCGATCGGGCCGAGCGAGAACTCCTGCTTGATCGCGCTCACCCGCGCGCCGATGCCGGTGGTCAGCGCCGGGTCGGTCAGGATCGAGGCCGAGACGATGTCGGCGAAGGCGGTCGAGCTCTTCTTGAAGCCCGAGGTCTCGGCGTTGGCGATGTTGTGCGAGATCACGTTGAGATCGGTCTGGGCGTTCTTCAGGCCGGTCAGCGAGGTATAGTAGGACATGGTCGGGGTCTCCGTGCGAAGGGGTCAGGCGGGCTCGGCCGCAGTGCTGGCGGCAAGCCGGGCGGTGAGGGACGCGAGGGCCTCGCCGGTTGCCGCTTCGGCGCTCACCAGCGTGTCGAGCTTGGCCGAGATGGTCTTGAGCGTGTCGGCCATCTCGGTGGTCCCGGCGAGCGAGGAGAACTGCGCCATCTGCGCCAGCATCTCGGTCTGGTCGGTCGGGTTGAACGGATCCTGCTGCTGCATCTGCGCGAGCATCAGCTTGAGGAAGTCGCCCTGATCGAGATCGGAGAGCGAGGTCTTGGCGCTCGCCGACGAGGCGGTCGTGCCCGTGGCGGCGTTGAGTGCGGTGACGGTCATTTGAGCCTCATCGTTTCGAGCATGAGCTGCTTGGTGGTGGAGAGGGCCTCGACCAGGTTCTGGTACTGGCGCGAGGCCTCGAGCATCTCGACCATCTCGGCGTTCTCATCGACCGGGGCGGCCCAGACGTCGCCGTTGGCATCGGCGAGAGGGTGATCGGGGGTGTGCTCGCGCAGTGCCGCGGCCTGTTCGCGCACCACGCCGCGCAGGTCGACGCTGGCCAAGCCGCTCGCGCGGTCGAAGTCCTCGGCGAAGACCGCGCGGATCGGCTTGTAGGCATCCTCTTCGCTGGCCGCGACGCTGCCTGCGTTGGCGAGGTTGGAGGCCGCCGCGTTCATACGCACCAGCTGGGCCGACATGGCGCGCTGGGCGAGGGTGAAGATCGTCATCGGGGGATTGCCGGGCCCTGCCATCGTCAGTCTCCGCGCAGTGCACGCTTGAGCGTGTCGACCCGGCCACGGATGAATTCAAGCGTGGTCGAATAGCCCAGCGCGTTCTCGGAGAAGGCGAGCTGCTCGTTCTGCAGCTCGACCGTGTTGCCGTCGAGGGCGGGCATCACCGGCACGCGGTAGCGCAGCGCGCCCTCGGCGGCGGAAGCAGGGTCGGTGCCGGTCTCGCTGCGGGCGAGCGCATCGGTGAAGTCGATGTCACGCGCCTTGTAGCCGGGCGTCGCGGCATTGGCGATGTTGGCGGCGATCAGGCCCATGCGCTGCGAACGCAGTTCGAGCGCCCTGCCGTGAATGCCGAAGATCTCGCGTGACATCGCGCCTTCCTTGCTTGTCTGGTGCGCTAGCCTCGTCGGGCGGCGCGTACTGGACGCAGTGTCGCAAGGGGCGTGCCAGATCGTGAGGCCTGCGCGTTTCGCGCGTATGCAGGCGGGGGCGACGACCTTCGGCAAGGGCGGCAGAGAGCAGGGCGGCAAGCGCTTGCCGCTGGTCCGGCAAATTCGCGCCCCTGGCTGAATTGTCGGCGCGCGTGCCGTTCTGCGAGGGGAAAGGAACGCGCACATTGTCCATTCCGCCTGATCCCCCCATCCCGACCATCTCGCCCGACATGCTGGCGCGCAGCCTTGCCGACATCGCCGATCCCGGCGCCGCGCTGATCGTGGTCGGGGGAACCTTGCTGGCGACGCTGCTTCGCTGTGGCATCGGCGATACCGGCGCGGCGCTGGTCTCGCTGCGCCGGCTCGTGCTGCGCCGCCGGTTCAGCGCCGCGCGCCTGCGCGCGCAGCTCGCCGGTCACGTGCAGGACTTGCAGCGCGACGGCGTCATCCGCTCGCAGGCGTCCGAGAGCGGCGATGCCGAGTTCGACGAGGCGACCCGCGCACTCGTCGCCGCGCGCTCGCTCGGCCCGCTGCGCAGCGCGCATCTCGCGCACAAGCGCCGCCGCACCGAGCGCACCATGCGCGCGGTGCGCACCTTCAATCAGGCCGCCGACCTCTCGCCGGTGCTGGGGCTCGCCGGTACGCTCGTTTCGCTCACGCAACTTCCGCAAGGTGGCGCAGCCTCGAGCGCGGGCGGGGACTTTACCGGCGCGATCTCGATGGCGGTGCTGACAACGCTTTACGGTCTGCTGCTCGGCAACATGGTCTTCGCCCCGCTCTCGCGCCTCGTCGCCCGCCGCGCCGCGCAGGAGGAGCGCGCGCGCCAGTCGGTCTACGACTGGCTCGAACAGCAGGCCGCACTCGGCCTGCCGCGCATGCCGCTACCCGAGGCCAGGCCGGTGCAGCGGGCCAGGCCTGCCGCCGAGGTCGCGCCCGCACCGGTGAAAGCCGACGCGGGCGCCGATAAAGCTGCCGGAGAGGACGCGTGAGCGGGCGGGCCACGATGAGCTGGCAGACCTCGCTCGCCGATCTCTCGCTTATCCTGTTCATGGTCACTGCCGCGGCGGTCAGCACGGATACGAAGGCTCCCGCAATGCCTGCCGATGTAAAGCCCGCATCGCCGCAGCCACCCGGCGAGGGGCTCTCGGTCTATCTCGTTCAGCCCGGTATGCCGCCTTTCGCAGAGTGGCTGGCCGCACAGACCCGCGACCCGCGCCAGCAGCTCACGATCACCGCCACTTACGCGCGCGAGGATAGGCGCAGCGCGGTCATGGCCCGCGCGCTTTCGCTTGCGGACGAAGCCGAAGCACAGGGGCTGTCAGCGCGCATCGTCGTCGAGCCGCTGGGCTCCGCATCGGGCGCGACGCCTTTGCGTGCAGTGCTCGCCTTCGATCGATCCGGTGCGCCCTAAATCAGGGGGCACGAAGGCGCGAAGGTACGTGGCACGGTGCTTGCTCTAACCCTGTCACGCCATCCGCACAGGCACGTAGGTCGCGCTAAGCAGGATCTGCAAGCGAGGCTGCGAGTGTCGGGGCTCTGGACAAGGACCGAGATGACTTTCGTACTCGCCATAGCGATGATCGCTGCGCCCGGCACTGCCGGGGCAGGCTTTGCTGACCTCGATGCGATCGACCGGCGTATCGCGGCCTTCACCGGCGCTGCGGTCGGCGCGGTCGGCGGCGCGCAGACCCCGCTCGACCGGCGGCTCCGGTTGCGGCTCTGTCAAGAGCCGCTGGCGCTGACCTGGCGCTCGGCGCGGCAGGACAGTGTCCTGGTGCAGTGCCCCGATCCGGGCGGCTGGCGGCTGTTCGTTCCCGTTGTTCGCCCAGCGGTCTCCGCACCCGCCGCCCCTGTTCCGGCACCCGACGTCATCGCGCGTGGCGATGCGGTTGCTATCGCGGTAAGCGGGCAGGGCTTTACCGTGTCGCAGCCGGGCGAGGCGCTCGAGAGCGGCGCGGTGGGCGAGTGGATAAGAGTGCGCCCCGCCAGCGCCTCGCGCCAGCGCGCCGAGGAGATGCGCGCGCGCGTGATCAGGCCCGGCCTCGTCGCGATACCGCTGCCTTGAGGGTTCCCTGCGGGGCGGCGGTTTCCCTGAAACTGCGCAGTTTTACCCGGCTCGTCCCGAGAAAATCGCAAGGCTGGCTTAAACGCCCGCGAACCACGCCGTCCTGAGAGCAGTCAAACTCAAGGAGCGGTGTAATGGCACCTATCGAACTGGGACCTGCCCGTGCCGTCGGTGCGATCAGCGCCAGGCTGACCCGCACCGCGGGCGGCGAGGAGCAGGCCACGACCTCCGGCGCATCCACGCGCCAACCCGATACCGAAACCCCCGCCGTCGCCCCGACGAGCCCGGTCCAGACCAGCGGCGCGCTCGATGCGGGCGAGGCCCCGGTCGAGGCCGATCGTGTCGCGGTGATCCGCAAGGCGGTCGAATCGGGCACATACCCGGTGATCCCGACGCGTATCGCCGATGCCATCATAGCTGCGGGCGTATTGCTGCGGAGCCCCAAGTGATGACCGCCCGGGCGATCACGCCGACCGGCACACGCCATCATGGCCAGCTGCGCGAGACCTTGCGGCAGATGCTTGCCGTGCTCGAGAGCGAGCGGCAGGCGCTTGCCGGGCTCGACCTCGACGGCATCGTCGGGGCGACGCGCGACAAGGAGCGCCTGTGCGGCACGCTCGGCGCGGCCGCGCCGGGTGTCGGCGGGGGCATGGCAGGGGCGTTCGACCTCGACGAGGAATGCCGCACGATGCTCGACACCGCGCGGCGCCTCAACGAGGTCAACCGGCAGGTACGCAACCTGCTCGCGGCCAACGTCAGCCGTCGTCTCGACGCGCTGACCGGCTCGCCGCGGCTCTATCATGGCGGGTCGGGCTATGCCGTCGCGGGTGTGCGGGCCTGAGCCGTGCCGGTGGCGGGGCCGGGCGCGGGGGCGTCTGGCACGGCCCTTGCTCACCGCCGGAGCATGATCATGCCCGCGGAGCCGCGTCTTGAGTGACCCCCGTCTTCCTTCTGCCTCCGGCCTTCCTCCTGCCTCGGTGTCCGGCGCGAAGATGCACGGCGCGCGCGACAGTGCATCGCAGGCGGCCATCGCCCGCGCGTCCGACGCGACCGGTGTCGACTTTCGCTATCTGCTCGCGCAAGCGCGCATCGAATCGAGCCTCGATCCCTCGGCGCGCGCGGCAACTTCCAGCGCGGCCGGGCTCTACCAGTTCACCGATGCCACCTGGCTCGAGACGCTCGCTCGCCATGCCGGCAGTCATGGCATGGACTGGGTCAGCCGCACGATCGCGGGCGGAGGGCTTGCCGACCCGGCCATGCGCGCGAGCGTCATGGGGCTGCGCTACGATGCCGGGGCCTCGGCGCAGATGGCCGCCGAGCTCGCGCGCGACAACCGGGGCGAACTTTCGGCAGCACTTGGCCGCGAGCCCGATGCTGCCGAGCTGTACCTTGCCCATTTCCTGGGTGCGGCAGGCGCGACCAAGTTTCTCACCGCCTTGTCGCAGGACCCCTCGCAGAGCGCCGCGCTCGTCCTGCCACGGGCCGCCGCTGCCAATCGCGCGATCTTCTACGAAGGTGTGCAGGCACGCTCGCTCGGCGCGGTCATGGAGCTGCTGCGCGGCAAGGTCGAGACGGCGATGGCGGCAGGCGAGGGCGTATTTGTGGGCAACTCCGGCCTTGCTGGCATCGCGCCTTCACCCTCGCTCGGCCCGCTCGCGCGTGAATTCCATGGCGCGCGCGCGGCCTCGTCGCACCGCGCGGTACAAGGCCTGCCCGAGGCTGGCGATGCGGCGCGCCCATCGATGGCCGAGACGCTGCGCACGACCTTCGGTGCTTCGGATGATGCGCTGCCCGGCGGCGTGCGTGAGGCCTATGCGCGGCTGGCGAGGTTCGGGTTGTGAGCCTCATTCCCGCCAGCCTGACGAAACGCATCGACGATCCTGCCGCCATGGCGCTGCCTGCGGGCATTCTCGCGCTGATCGTGCTGATGATCGTGCCGGTTCCCGCGCTCGTGCTCGACATCTCCTTCGTGCTCAACATCGCGCTTTCGGTGGCGGTGCTGATGGCGGCGATGAATGCGGAAAAGCCGCTCGACTTCTCAGCCTTCCCCTCGGTCCTGCTCTTCGCGACGCTGCTGCGTCTCGCGCTCAACGTCGCCTCGACCCGCGTCGTCCTCGTCCACGGGCACGAGGGCGGCGAGGCGGCGGGCAAGGTGATCGAGGCCTTCGGCGCCTTCCTCATCGGCGGCAACTTCGCGGTCGGGATCTTCGTCTTCCTGATCCTCGTCATCATCAACCTTGTGGTCGTGACCAAGGGCGCTGGGCGCGTCTCGGAAGTCTCCGCGCGCTTCACCCTCGACGCCTTGCCGGGCAAGCAGATGGCGATCGATGCCGACCTTGCCGCAGGGCTGCTCAGCGCCGACGAGGCGCGTGCGCGCCGCCGCGAAGTCGCCACCGAGGCCGATTTCTACGGCTCGATGGACGGCTCGTCCAAGTTCGTGAAGGGCGATGCCATCGCCGCGCTGCTGATCCTTGGCGTCAACATCATCGCCGGTTTCTGCCTCGGCATGATCAGTCATGGCCTCACCGCCGCCGATGCCGCGCAGACCTACATCACGCTCGCCATCGGCGACGCGCTGGTGGCGCAGGTGCCCTCGCTGCTGCTCTCGATCGCCGCGGCGGTGATCGTCACCCGCGTCTCCGACACGCGCGACCTCGCAGGGCAGATCGGTACCCAGTTCGCCGATCCCGCGACGTGGCTGCCGGTGGCCGTGGTGCTCGGCGCCATTGGCATGATCCCGGCCATGCCGCAGAGCATTTTCCTGCCGGCCGCCGCGCTTTCCGGCTGGCTGTGGCACGGCCTGCGCCAGCGCGCCGCGCGCGCCGCACTGCCGGTGGAGGCAGCCCCCGAACCGGTCGACCCGGCGCGCATCGATCTGGAGGAGGTTTCCGACCACACGCTTGTGACGATCGAGCTTGGCTACGGCCTCGTCCAGCTCGTCGATACCCGGCAGGGCTCGCCTCTGGTGACGCGGGTGACCGGGGTGCGCAAGCAGCTCTCGCAGGCCTTCGGCTTCATCGTCCCGCAGTTTCGCGTGCGCGACGCGCTCGACGTCGCGCCGCACGAATACCGCATTGTGCTGGGCGGGGTGAACCTTGGCGGCGCCGCGATCCGGGCCGACAAGGTGCTCGCCATCGACGCGGGCGAGGCGCGCAGCGGTCATGCCCTGCGCGGCGAGGCGACCCGCGATCCCAGTTTCGGCTGCCCCGCCTTGTGGATCGAGCCTGCCGCACGCGACCACGCCATCGCCGAGGGCTTCCTCACCGTCGATGCGGGCACCGTCATCGCGACGCACCTCAACCAGCTGCTCACCGAGCGCCCGCAGGACCTGCTCGGCCCCGACGAGGTGCGCGCGCTGGTCGATGCTGTGAAGGAGCATTCGGCTGGCCTCGTCGAGACGATCCATCCCCAGCCGCTCTCGCTCGCCGCGCTCACCCGGCTGCTGCGCGCGCTGCTCGAGGACGGGATCACGCTTGCCCACCCGTTGCCGATCCTCGCCAGTCTCTCGCGCGCGGTGCAGCAGACGCTCGAGCACGACCGCCTCGTCGATCTCCTGCGCGCGGACCTCGGCGCGCTGATCGTCAGCCGGGCCTGTCCACCCGGCGTGCGGCTGCCGGTGATCACTCTCGACGCCGGTCTCGAGGGCGCGATCGTGCAGGGCATGCAGGACCCGGCGAGCGGCCAGCCGGTGATCGAGCCCGACCTTGCCGCGATGATCGGCCAGCGCATCGCCGAGCTCTCCGACGAGCGCGGGCCCGACGCGGTACCGCTGGCGCTGGTGGTGCAACCGCGCGCGCGCCGTGCCCTGGCCTCGCTGCTGCGGCCGCGCGCGCCTTCGTGCCTCGTGCTCTCGATCGCCGAATTGCCGCCGACCCAGCCGATCGAGGTGATCGACGTGATCGGCGCGCCGCCGCAGCCGGTCCATGCGCCCGGCCTGCCCGCGCCCGAGGGCGCGCAGGGGATGGCGGCATGAAGCAGGACCAGTCCGACTTCGCCAAGCCCGGTGCCGCGCCGAACGCTGCGCCTCCACGCGCGCACCTGCCGGGTGCCGGGCGCGTGGCCGGGGCCTATCAGGGCGATGTCGGCGACCGGGTGCGACGCTTCCTGCCGATGGTGCGCCGTCTCGCCTGGCACATCCACGGATCGGGCCGTCCCGGGATCGAGCTCGAGGACCTCATGCAGGCCGGGCTCGTCGCGCTCACCGAGTGCGCGCAGAAGCATTCCGGCCCCACCGAGGACGGTTTCGCCGCCTATGCCAAGCTGCGCGTTCGCGGCGCGATGGTCGATCTGCTGCGCCGCACGGTGCCTATGTCGCGCGGCGCGGCAGAGCGGCGCCGCCAGATCGAGGCCAAGGCCAGCGAACTGCGCGGGCAACTGGGGCGCGAGCCCGAGCTTCCCGAACTCGCCCGCGCGCTCGGCATGGACGAGGGCGAGCTTGCGGCCTTGCGCGATTCCAGCCAGCCGCTGCGCTTCGATGCCATCGACGAGGTCTATTCCGACCAGTCGATGGCGTTTGCCGACGATGCGCCCGACAGCCACGACCTGCTCGCCGACGCACAGACGCGCGAGGCCCTTGTCGAAGCTATCGCGCAGCTGCCCGAACGCCTGCGCCTCGTCGTCTCGCTCTATTTCGTCGAGGAACTGAACCTCGCCGAGATTGCCGAGGTCCTTCAGGTCAGCGTCCCGCGCGTTCACCAGTTGAAGGCGCAGGCCCTCGCCAGGCTGCGCGAGGGCCTCGCCGGGCTGGCCGACATTCTCTAGGTGGCCTGAGCCTCGCGCATCGTGCGCACCCGCCGCCTATGGCCAAGCACGCGAGCTTGTGCGATGGCGCTCGCCCATGACCGACATCCAAAGCCCGCCCGCTGCCTCGAACCCTGCCGTCCCCGGTGTCCTCGCGCTCGCCCATGCGCTGATCGCCTGCGAGAGCATCACGCCTGCCACCGGCTCGGTATTCGACTGCCTCGAGAGCCAGCTCGCGCCGCTCGGCTTCGAGGTTTCGCGCTTCCTCGCGGGCGAGGCGCCCGACGGTCCGGTCGAGAACCTCTTCGCGATCCGCCGCGGCCCGGCAGGATCGAAGCACTTCGCCTTTGCCGGGCACCTCGACGTCGTGCCCCCGGGCGAGGGCTGGACCAGCGCGCCCTTTGCGCCCGAACTGCGCGGCGACCTGCTCTACGGACGCGGTGCAGTCGACATGAAAGGCTCGATCGCGGCGATGGTCGCAGCCGTCGCGCAAGTGCCCGCCGATGCCGGTACGGTCAGCTTCGTCATCACCGGCGACGAGGAAGGTCCTGCGCGCTACGGCACATTGGCGCTGATGGATTTCATGCGTGAGCGCGGCGAGAACCCTGATCTCATCCTTGTAGGCGAGCCGACCTCGGTCCATCGCCTCGGCGACATGATGAAGATCGGGCGGCGCGGCTCGGTCAACATCTTCCTCGATGTCGAGGGCGTGCAGGGCCACGTCGCCTATCCGCACCTCGCCGACAACCCGATCACAAAGTTGGTGGCGATGCTCGCCGAACTCGACGCGATCGTCCTCGACGAGGGCACCGACTGGTTCCAGGCGAGCAATCTCGAGGTCACCGACCTCACCGTCGGCAATCCGGCGCACAACGTCATCCCGGCGCGCGCTTCGGCGCGAATCTCGATCCGCTTCAACGATCTGCACACCGGTGCCGAGCTCGGCGCGCGGGTCTGCGCGATTGCCGAGAAGCACGGCGGTATCGCGCGACCGGTCATTTCGGGCGAGGCCTTCCTCACCGAGCCGGGTGTCTTTTCGACGCTGCTCGCCGATGCGATCCGCGCCGAAACCGGCATCGAGCCCGAGCTCTCGACCGGTGGCGGCACCTCGGATGCCCGCTTTCTCAAGGACATGGCCCCGGTGATCGAGTTCGGCCTGTGCAACGCGACGATGCACAAGCGCGACGAGGCGGTTGCCGTCGCGGACCTTGAGGGACTGGCGCGAATCTACGTCACTGTTGTTGAAGCTGCTCTGAAGGCTTGAAAAACCGCGCCGCGATTGCGAGCGTGGGCGACCCGGTGCCGAGAGGCTCTCGCGGTCCGTGGCGAATTGAAGGACACATGATGGCGCGTTTCTGGTTTGGCATTCCCCTCTGGCAGCGCGTGATCGCCGCCCTCGTGCTGGGCACGGTGACCGGCATGCTCTGGGGGCCGGACGCGGCCTCGATCAAGTGGATCGGCGATTTCTTCATCAAGTCGGTGAAGATGCTGGTGGTCCCGCTGATCTTCTTCTCGCTGGTCTCGGGCATCACCGCGATCGGCGACTTGCGTAAGCTGGGCGCGGTCGGCGGGCGGGCGATGGTCCTGTTCGTCGTCACCGGCCAGATCGCGGTCTGGCTCGGCCTCGCGCTCGGTACGCTGATCAAGCCGGGCGAAGGCATCGACATGACCGGGATCGAGATGGGCGCGACCCCGCCGCCCAGCACGACGACGCCGGTCGACATGGTGCTCTCGCTCGTGCCCGAAAGCCCGGTGCAGGTCATGGCCGACGCGCAGGTCCTGCCGCTGATCGTCTTCGCCATGCTGATCGGCATCGGCATCCTGATGGCGGGCCGCGAGGGCGAGCCGCTGATCAAGATCTTCGACGCCGGCTCGGTGGTCATGCAGAAGGTCACCATGGTGGTGATGGAACTGACCCCCTTCGGCGTCTTCGCGCTGATGGCATGGGTCGCGGGTACGCTGGGACAGGATGCGCTGATCGCGCTCGCCAAGCTGGTCGGGCTCAACTACCTGGGCTGCCTGATCATCATTTTCGTGATGTATTCGGCGATGATCAGGTTCCTCGCCAAGCTGCCCGTGCGCGACTTCTTCCGCGGTATCGTCGATGCCATGGCGGTGAGTTACTCGACTGCCTCGTCGAACGCGACGCTGCCGGTCACGCTGCGCTGCGCCGAGCGCAACCTCGGCGTCTCCAACTCGGTCGCCAGCTTCGTGGTCTCGCTGGGCGCGACGATCAACATGAACGGTACCGCGATGTACCTCGGTCTCGCCACGCTGTTCGGCGCGCAGATCTTCGGCGTCGACCTCTCCTGGGGTGACTACTTCGTGATCTCGATCCTCTCGACGCTGGGCGCGGTCGGCGCGGCGGGCATTCCGGGCGCGGGCCTGATCATGATGGCGCTGGTGTTCGGCGCGGTCGGCGTGCCGCTCGAGACTATCGCCTTCGTCGCGGGCGTCGACCGGATCATGGACATGATGCGCACCACCACCAACGTCAGCGGCGATGCGGCCGTGGCGACGACGGTGGCGGTGATGACCGGCGAGATCGACCGCGCCGAGATGATCAGCGCCGACGACGTCTGAACGCATCCCGGATGCGAGCGCGCGGCCCGTTCAGCGTTCCAGTTCGACGGGCACGAAGGGTGCGAGGCCGCAGGCGCCCGAGCGTTGCAGGCTGTTGCCCACGCGGGTCAGCGGGTAGATCACGTCTTGCTGGCACAGCTGGGTGAGCGAGGTGGCGTAGGTGAAGGTGTCCGCGCTCCTGAGCCCGGTGCAGCGGCGCGGCAGCGTCACGCGCCAGACCTTGTTCCCTGCGCTGCCGATGAAGTCGATCGTCCAGTCGTCGCGCACGTGGGTGTTGCTGAAACGCGAGAGCGAAAGGCAGCTGAGCGGTTCGCCGATGGCGCGCGCGGCAGGGCTGGCAGGGGGCTTCTCGGCAGGCTTGCCTTGCGTGCAGGCAGTCGCTGCCAGCGGGGTGGCAATGGCGAGCGCCAGCATGGCGAGCGGCTTTGTAGCGGGCATGGCAGGTCCTCTCTCTCGTCTCGGTTTTCCGATCATCATGGCGTTATGCCTATCATGTCCGGGGCTTGCTACGTAGGGGGAAGCCGCGAGTTCAGCTGCTTGGCCGACCGTGCAACCCGCTGTAGGGATTGATCCGTGAGCGCGCCTTCGCTTGTGCGCGCTGCTTATCGCGCCATGCCCATCACCGCGCCCTGCGCCCATTGCACGATCGCCTGAGGGGGCATCGCGCCCGACTGACGGGCGATCTCGCGGCCCTTGTGGATGAGGACCATGGTCGGGATCGAGCGGATCGCATAGCGCCCGGCGATCGCCTGCTCGGCCTCGGTGTCCAGCTTGCCGAGGCGCATCGTCGGCTCGAGCGTCTGCGCGGCGGCGGCGAAGGCGGGAGCCATCTGCCGGCACGGGCCGCACCAGCTTGCCCAGAAATCGACCAGCAGCGGCAGGTCGCCCTTGAGCGCATGGGCATCGAAATTGGCCCCGGTCAGCGTCAGCGGGCTACCGGTGAAGAGGGCTGCGCCACAGCGCCCGCATTTCCCGCCCGCGCCCAGCTTGGCCGTGGGCACGCGGTTGGACGATGCGCAGTGCGGGCACACGACGATGCGGCTTTCGGCTTGGCTCATGGCAGGGCTCCTTCGTGTCCGATATGGTGTTTGGCGTGCGGCTTGCAAAGAGCGGCTGGCGGCTTGCAAAGAGCGGCGGGCGGCGCGCCGGGCCTGTTTCAGGCGACGGCGAAGCGACCGCGCTCGGCCTTGAAGGCGGCGTCCAGGGCATCGATGACGGCGCGGATGCGCGGCATCTCGCGCAAGTCGCGGTGGACGCCGAGCCAGATCTCGCGGGCAGGGCCCAGGCCTGCCTCGCGAATGCGCTCGAGCCCGGCCATGTGCTCTGCGGTGTACTGCGGGAGGCAGGCGATGCCGATGCCCTGTGCGGCCGCGGCCGCCTGTGCGTCGCGGCTGTTGGTGCGGTAGACGGCGCGCCCCTCGGGCACCTTCTCGGCAAGCCAGCGCGCCTCGCTCTGGTGCGCCATGTCGTCCATCACGGTGATGAGGTCGTGCCCCGGCTCGGTGAGCGGCTGGGGATGCGCGGCGCGGTAGTCCGGGCTGGCGTAGAGCGCGCAGACCATCGTGCCCATGCGCCGCGAGATCAGCTCGTTGTGCTCGAAGCGCACCATGCGGATGGCAAGATCGGCCTCCCGCTCGACGAGGCTGAGCGAGCGCGTGTCGGAGAGCAGTTCGACGGTGATGCCCGGAAAATCCTCATGCAGCGCGGAGACGGCGATCGGCAACAGGCGGTTGGCAAGGGTCTCGACCGTGGTCAGCCGCACCAGCCCCGACAGCGCGACGTCGCGCCCCTGCACCACGCGTTCGAGCGCCATCGCATCCTCATCCATGCGCTCGGCATTGGCGAGCACGGTCTCGCCGAGCGGGGTTAGGGTATAGCCATGCGGGGTCTTGAGCAGCAGGCGCGCCCCGCTGCGCTCCTCGAGCGCGACGAGACGGCGGCTCATCGTGCTCTGGCTGAGCCCCAGCTCGCGCGCGGCGCCCGAAAGGCTGCGCTGGCGGGCAATGGCAAGGAACGTGCGGATGTCTTCCCAGTTCATCGGGGGAGCATGGCGCGGATGTGCAGCGCTTGTCCATCCGTTTTTGCATGGATGCTATGCCGTATTGGCCAATGGTCATGCAAAAGCTGGCGGACTATCTCGGTGGACAAGCTTCCTGCGAAGCCCTGGCGCCTGCGATCCCGTCCGCAGGCACCGCCAGTCCCCCAAGAGGAGTTTTCGCATGACCAAGTATCTCGTGATCCGCAGCGCCGCCACCGGCGAAGCCTCGGTGTCCAACGCCCTGATCGACACCTATCTCGCCGAACTGGGCGAGGATGCCCAGGTCGTCGAGCGTAACCTCGATGCCGACTCGGTTCCCCACGTCACCTCGGCCTCGCTCGCCGGTATCGGTCGCGCCGCACCCGAAGGTTCCGCCTTCGCCGAAACCCGTGCGCTCGCCGACAAGCTCATCGCCGAGATCTTCGACGCCGACGTGCTGGTCTTCGGTCTGCCGCTCTACAACTTCGGCATGCCCTCGACGCTCAAGGCCTGGTTCGACTACGTCCTGCGCGCCGGCACCACCTTCCAGTACACCGAGGCGGGCGCCCAGGGCCTCGTCACCGGCAAGAAGGCGGTCATCGCCCATGCCCGCGGTGGCAAGTACGATGACGAGGCCGGCGTGATCTTCGCCGTGCCGCACCTCGTCACGCTGCTTGGCTTCATGGGCGTGACCGACGTCGAAGTCGCCACCGCCGAGGGCATGGCCTTCGGCCCCGACGCCGCTGCCAGTGCCATTGCCGACGGCAAGGCCGCCATTGCCAAGCTTGCCTGAGGAGTTTCAGCCATGACCAAGTTCACGTTCAAGTCCGTCCTGCTCCCCGTCGCCCTGCTGGCCGCCGCGCCGGTGGTCCTCAATGCGCAGGTTTCCGATCCCGCGCCCGCCGCGGCGCAGGCCGGCAACTACGATGTCGAGACCTCGCACACCCGCGTCGGCTTTGCCGTCAACCACTTCGGCTTTTCCGATTGGTTCGGTGAATTCGCCGATGTCACCGGCACACTGTCGATCGACCCCGCCAAAATCGAGAAGGCCAAGGTGGCCGTGACGATCCCGGTCGCGACTGTCTCGACCACCAATGCGACGCTCGACGGCGAGCTGGTCAGCGCGGACTGGTTCGACGCCGAGACCTACCCGACGATCCAGTTCGTCTCGACCAAGGTCGTGCGTACCGGCGAGCGCACCGCCGACGTGACCGGCAACCTGACCTTCCACGGCGTCACCAAGCCGGTGACGCTCAAGGCCAGCTTCAATGCCGGCGGCGTCAACCCGATGAGCAAGGCCTATACCGTCGGCTTCAACGCCAGCGGCACGATCAAGCGCTCGGAATTCGGCGTAACCAAGTACGTGCCCGTGGTCGGTGACGACGTGACCCTGCGCATCAGCGCCGCCTTCGAGAAGGCCGAATAAGAGACCCCCCCGCCGAACCCTTACGGGTCGCACACAAGAGAAGGGCGCGATACCGCAAGGTACCGCGCCCTTCTTCGTGGGGCTTGCTCCAGGCCCGAGCGGAGTGCCTCGATCAGATCGCGAGCAGGCGCGAGAAGAACGAGCGATAGCGCTGCATCGCGATGCGCAGGTCCTCGGTCGAGGCCTGGCCCTCGCGGTCCCACTGGCCCTCGAGGTTCGAGCGTTCCTTGGCGAAAGTCTCGGCAAGGCGCTTCATCGCACTTGCGACGAGATTGTCGGCATCCTCGACCGCGCGGCGCGGTTCGTCGACGAAGCTCGCCTGCACCTCGTCCCAGCGACCACGCAGCCCGTCGATCTCGTCGGCGGGGAACAGCGGCGTGTTCTCCTTCTTCGTGTCGCTGCGGGGGGCGGCAGGGGTCTCCATCCCGGCGAAGGCTGCCGTACCGCCGGTCTCACCGTGCGCGGCGTTGCCTGTAGTGAGGTCGGCGCTCGACACGCTCTCCTGCGTCTCGCCACGATCGAAGGCGACGCGCTCGGTCGAGATGGTGTCGCTCTCGTCCATGCGGCGGGTCTGGGTGAAGTCGTCGGTGTCGCGATAAGTGTCAGTCACGGAGGGTCTCCTTGGTTGCGGGCGCCTTGCGCAGGTCGTGGACCCGGCCATCGCGATTGGCGATGACGTCGGCCTCGCCGTGCGGCTCGTTGACGAGATCGTCGAACAGGGCGCGGTAGTGGATCATCGCCTGGCGCAGGTCCTCGGTCCCGGCCTCGCCCCGGGCGTGGCGCTCGGCGATGGTGTGGGCGGTGCGATAGTTCTCGACGACGTGGCCATGATCGACCGAAAGGTCGGCCGAGCGCTGCTCGAAGTCGACGACGGGGTAGCCGCGCGCTTCCATGACTTCGCCAAGCAGGACGTCGGCATGCGAGACGGCATCGGCAGGGCTGTCGACGAAGCGCGACTGCACGGCGCGCCAGCGTTCGACGAAGCGGCCACGGGCCTCGGTGGTCAGCGGGCGGATGTCGAACTGCGCGACGCGCTTCTCGCGCTCGTGCAGCATGGTCTCGGCCTTGACGGTATTGCCGGTGGAATGGACGGCGCGGTCGTATTCGCTGCCGAAGCGGTCTTTCAGGGACGCGGAGTGTCGGCGGCGCATCATGGTGATGCCGATACCGACCAGGACCGCGACGACGAGCAGGCACACGGCCAGCCCGATCGGGGAAATGGTTATCACGTCGGTTCTCCCGGATTCAGGTTCCGTCGCGATCCTGCTTGCCAGCAGTTTTTGCCTTGGAAGGCAGCGTCTTGCGGCAAGCCGGAAGGTCGCGATCACATGCCTCAATCAATCGCGGGAGGGCGCACGGGTTGCCGCGCCGCCTTCGCTTCGTCGCTTGCAGGCGTCGTTATGCGGGCAGGGCGCGCCGGGCGCGCGGTCAGCGCCCCGAGCGCTCGGCCCTGTCCGCCAGAAGATCGGGCGTGAGGACCTGGGGAAGCTGCTCGACCTCGCCGCCGGGCGCATACCATGCGTAGAGCGGGACCCCGGCGGCACCCATGCCGGTGAGATATTCGGTGATCGCCGGATCGCGCCGGGTCCAGTCGCCGCGCAGTACGACCACCCCTGCCTTGCGGAAGGCCTCGCGGGTGTCCTCGCGTTCGATCGCGACCTGCTCATTGACCTTGCAGGTGAGACACCAGTCGGCGGTCATCCACACGAAGACCGGCTTGCCCGAGGCGCGCGCCTCGGCCAGCGCTGCGGCGCTGAAGGGGCGGGTGTCGAGGATCGAGGCGGCCTCCTGCGCGGCCATCGGTGTCGCTGCGGGCAGGAGCGCGAGGCAGGCGACGACGTCGAACAGCGCGAGCACGGCTGCGGGGCGGGCGCGGCGACCGCGGCGCTGGGCCCGACCGACCGCGATGAGCGCGACGACCAGCATCAGCGCAAAGAGCAGCACCACCGAGGCATAGATCGATCCGCCCAGTTTCCACGTCAGCCAGGCGAGAGCCAGCGCGGTCAGGCCCATCGGTATCGCCATCCAGCGCCGGAAAGTCGTCATCCAGCGTCCCGGGCGGGGCAGGCGGGTGCGCAGTGCGGGCACGAAGGCGATGGCGAGGAAGGGCAGGGCGATCCCAAGGCCGAGCGTGGCGAAGAGCGCGAGCGCGGGCAAGACCGGCAGCAGCAGCGCCGCGCCCATCGCGCTCGCCATGAACGGGCCGGTGCACGGCGTCGCGACGAAGGCGGCGAGCAGGCCGGTGGCGAAGGCGCCTTGCGGGCTGCCCGCGCTGGCGAAGCCGGGGACGGCGAACTCGAAGGCGCCCAGCAGGTTGGCGGTGATCGCGGTGGCGAGCAGCAGCAGCGCGACGACGACCAGCGGTTCCTGCAGCTGGAAGGCCCAGCCGACCTGTTCGCCGCCCGCGCGCAGTGCCAGCAGCAGCGCGCCGAGGCCGAGACAGGCGAGGATCACGCCGCCGGTATAGGCCAGACCCTCGATGCGGGCATGCGCGGTGCTCTCGCCCGCGCGGGCAAGGCTCAATGCTTTGAGCGAAAGGATCGGGAAGACGCAGGGCATGACGTTGAGCAGAAGGCCGCCGAGCAAGGCCGCGCCGAGCAGCCAGGGCAGGGCTGGCAGGGCGTTCGCGCTCTTGCCGGTGTCGAGCGGGGTGCCGCCCTTGGGGACCGCACCGGGCTTTGCGGTGAACGAGATGCCGTTGCCGAAGTCGTCGAGCCGCAGCAGGCCTTCGAGCGTCTCGGCATCGCGCGCGGCGAAGTCGGGACGCGCGATGGTCACGATCAGGGTGTCGCCCTTGCGCGCGAATTCCTGCGCGGCGGCGTAGTCGACCAGCTTGTCCTCGCGCACGAAGACGTGCGGATGGACGAGTTCAACCGATGCGGGCAGCGGAATGGCGAGGCGCAGCGTCTTGTCGGTGAGCGCCATCCTCGCGGGCGCGTCGAGCGGGGCGGGGAGCTGGCGGGTCCACTTTGCAAAGCGCTTGGCCAGCGGTGCGTCACTGCCCGCGTTCGCCGGCGTGTCGGCGGGGGCGACGACGATCTCGGTGGCGAGTTCGGCCTGTTCGGGCACGCAGATCTGCTCGGTGCAGGCGAGCCAGCGCGCGGACAGACGCACCGGCAGGCGTGTACCGGCCTTGATGCCCTCGGGGAGGGTGAGGGGCACGAGCACCGCGTAGTCGCTCTCGTAGACGTGGTTCATCAGGCCCGAGACGAGCAGCGTGTGCGGTACCGGGTAGCGCGGCTCGCCCGCCTCGCTGCCCTCGGGCAGTGTCCAGTCGAGCTGCATGCCAAGGCCCGCATCGCCCGGGTTGAGCCAGTAGCCGTGCCAGCCCTTCTCGGGCTTCATCTCGATCGCAAGCACGGTCTTGTCACCCGCCTTCGCGCCGGGTGCGGCGAGGAGCCGGGCGTGGATGTGGTTCTGCGCGCCCCAAGCCTCTGACGCGGAAGCCGAAAATCCCAGAAGCACAGCGAGCGCAATCAGCGCCGCATGAAAGAATTGTGCCATAATCAAGCGGTAAGGGCGCAAGGCCATGCTACTCCCGGGTCCGAACTCGCGGACTTCATGTACGAAACAGACCGTTACAGGCATGCGCCGGGCCGGTCACGCCAGCATCTGCGCTTGTCGCGACAATAATTCAAGGAACTCCCCCATGCGCTCGATCCTTCCCCCGCTCGCCCTTGCCGGTGCGCTCGCCTTTGCAAGCCCGGCACTGGCGCAGGAACCCGAGGGACAGGTTGACGCGCAGCGTGAGCCGCAGGCCGCGCCGCGCTTGATCGTCGCGCTTTCGGTCGACCAGTTTTCCTCGGACCTGTTCGACCAGTACCGCGCGCATTTCTCGAAGGGACTTGCCCGGCTCCAGACCGGCGTCGTGTTCCCGCAGGGCTACCAGTCGCACGCCGCGACCGAGACCTGTCCCGGCCACTCCACGCTGCTGACCGGCGTGCACCCCGCGCGCACCGGCATTCCCGCGAACTCGTGGTACGAGCCGGGCCTCGCCCGCACGGACAAGGAAGTCTACTGCGTCGAGGACGAGAGCGATCCGAAGAGCACTCCGGACAAGCCTGTGGTGAGCCCGAAGCACCTGCTCGCACCGACGCTCGGCGACCTGCTCAAGCGCCGCGATCCGCGCACGATCAACGCCGCGGTCTCGGTCAAGGACCGTGCAGCGGTGATGATGAGCGGGCACGACACCGATGCCGTCTACTGGTTCGGCGAGAGCACTGGCGGCTACACCACGTTCGCCGGACGCAAGCTGGGCAAGGCGGCGCGCGAGACCAACGTCGAGGTTGCCCGCCAGATCGCGGCAGGGGCCGGTGACATGGCCGTGCCCGGCTGGTGCGCGCCCTTCGACCGCGCCACGAGGATCAAGGACTTCACCATCGGCACCTATCGCTTCGCGATGGACAAGGGCGACGAGGAAGGGGTGAGCGAGACCCCGCGCGGCGATCTCGCCTCCACCGCTCTGGCGATCCGGCTCGTCGACGAACTCGGCATGGGCCGTGACGACGTGCCCGACGTGCTCTCGGTCTCCTATTCGGCAACCGACAAGGTCGGGCACGATTACGGCACCGCGGGTGTCGAGATGTGCATCACCATGAACACGCTCGACGTGGCGATCGGGCAGCTCTTCGACGCCCTCGATGCGCGTGGGATCGACTACGAGGTCGTGCTCAGCGCCGACCACGGCGGTTTCGACGCGCCCGAACGCCAGCAGCAGCGCGGCAACCCCGAGGCCGGTCGCATCGACCCCGCGCTCGAGGGAGATGCGCTCGCCGAGGCCGTCACCGCGCGCACCGGGATCCGCGTATCGAAGGGCAAGCTGCTCTACGGCGGCGGCGAATCGGGGAGCGTATGGTTCTCGGCCGAGCTCGATGCGGCGCAGAAGGCCAAGGTAAGCGAAGCCCTGATCGCGCTGCTCAAGGCCAACCCGCAGGTCGTGGGTGCCTTCAGCGAGGCCGAGGTCATGGCGCACCCGATGCCCAAGGGCCATCCGCAGGACTGGTCAATGCTCGACAAGGTGCGCGCCTCCTTCGTACCGGGGCGCTCGGGTGAGGTGCAGATGCTGACCCGCCGCGGCATCGTGCCGGGCACGGCCAAGCCCAAGAAGGTTGCCAGCCACGGCAGCCCCTGGGACTACGACCGCCGCGTGCCGATGCTGTTCTGGCGTGCCGGGATGGCCGGTTTCGAGCAGCCCAATCCGGTCGAGACGGTGGACATCGCACCCACACTCGCCGCGACCGTCGACCTGACCGTTCCGGAAGGCACCTGGGACGGAACCTGTCTCGACATCGACGGCTCGGAGCGCAATAGCTGCTCTTGATGAGCGAATCGCAAAACAGCCTAGAATCAGCGGTGCCCGAGCGCCGCGACCTGATCATCCTGGGCGGGGGGCTCGTCGGCATGACGCTGGCGCTGGCCGCCGCCCGGGCCGGGATCACCAGCCACGTGATCGACCGCGCCGATCCCGCCGAACTGACCGCGGAGGGCGCGGACGGGCGTGCCTCGGCAATCTCGACCGCGAGCTGGAACCTGTTCAGCAACATCGGCCTTGCCCGCCGGCTCGACAAGCTGGGCTGCCCGATCGCCTCGATTGCGGTGACCGACGGGATGAAGCCGGGCCGGATCGATTTCACGCCGAAGCAGGACGAGGGCACTCTTGGTCGCATGTTCGCCAACCGCGACTTGCGCCTCGCGCTGTTCGAGGCCGCTCGCGAGGAACCCGCAATCGCCTGGCACGTGCGCACCGAGGCGGTGCGCCGCGATCGCGGCGAACACGGGGTCGAGGTCGAGCTGAGCGACGGGCGCGTGCTCGCCGCCTCGCTGCTGGTCGCCGCCGAAGGACGCCAGTCGCCCACCCGCGACGAGGCCGGTTTCAAGATGGCCCGCTGGGACTACCGGCACCGCGCCTTCGTCACCGGGCTGTTCCACGAGAAGTCGCACGATAACACCGCCTGGGAAATCTTCTACCCGGCAGGGCCCTTCGCGCTCCTGCCGCTGCTCGACGATGCGCAGGGCCGCCACCGCTCGGCGCTGGTCTGGACGGTCGACGAGAACGATGCAGCCGGCATTGCCGCGATGAACGACGCGATGTTCGTCAACGAGGTGGCCCAGCGCATGCACGGTGTGCTCGGCGCGATCTCGCTTTCGGCCCCGCGCATGAGCTATCCGCTGCGCTTCCACCATGCAGGCAAGGTCGTAGACCGGCGTCTCGCGGTGATCGGCGATGCCGCCCACGGCATGCACCCGATTGCGGGGCAGGGGCTCAATCTGGGCCTGCGCGACGTCGGCGCGCTGGTCGAGGTGCTCACCGAAGGCATGCGCCTCGGCCTCGAGCCGGGCGATGCGCAGCTGCTCGCGCGTTACGAGAAGTGGCGCTCGCTCGACAGCTTCATGGTGATGTCGGTGACCGACGGGCTGACCCGCCTGTTCGGCATCCCCGGCAAATTGCCGAGCGCCGCGCGGCGCCTCGGCATGGGCGCGGTGCAGCGTCTGCCCGCGCTCAAGAGCTTCTTCATGGACGAGGCGCGCGGCATGTCGGGCGCGCTGCCCGAACTGCTGCGCGGCTGATCGCCAAGACAGGCATCGCCCGGGCTTCAGGCCCGCAGCGGTGCCTGCGCGTGCTCCCGGTCAGTTCGGTGCGAGCGGATCGGCAGAGGGCGACGGGCTGGACGTCGAGGGGGCGGGCTGCGCGGCAAGCGGGTCGCCGTTCTCGTCGATGGCCGGGGTCGCCAGCGGGCTGGGCTGGTCGATCGCGTGGCCTTCAGCGTCCTTGAGGCGGCGCGGTTCGAGCATCGCGGTGGTTTCCAGCAGGTTCAACGCCTTCTGCACGTTCTCGTAGCGCTGCGCATCGGCGATCCAGGTCTTCGCGGCATCGGCGCCGGGCAGGCGCTGGACTTCGGCGACGGCGCTGCCGATGCGGCGCGCGGTCAGCATGATGCGGGCGCGCTCGATCCGCGCGCGCGGCGATACCAGTGCGGCCGAATCGCGGCGCACGCGGAACATGCCCGAAAGCTCGCTGCGTGCCTTCTGCCAGAAGCTGACATTCTTGCCCGAGGTGGACAGTTCGGGCGAGAGCGCTTCGAGGCGTGCCGAAAGCTCGTCTATCGTGACCGGCTCCTTGGAGAAAGCGATCACCGTCTCCACCGCGCGCGGCTGCGCATCCATGAAGCGCAGGCGCAGCTGGTCGGCGACGTAGCTGAGCGGCTCGCCGCGATCGACCATGCGGCGGGCGGCGAAGGCAATCAGCAGGCCTTCAGCGCGCGCGGCGTTCGATGAGGCGGCGTCGGTCTGGAAGTCGATGCGCGAGATCCGGTCCTCGATCAGCGCGAGGCGTCCTTCCACGCTGCCGAGGTCTGCAGCGCGCTGCGGCGTGATCGGCGTGCCGCTGGTCTGGTTCGATCCGTCGACGGGGCCTTGCGCGAGCGAGGGGTCGCCCGCAGGCTCGACGAGTGTGGCCTCGTTCTCGGGCAGCGCGCTCTGCGATGCGTCCGGGCGCGGCAGCAGCGTGTCGAAGCGGCCACTGGTCAGGGCCCAGGCCACCAGCACCGCGCCGAGCAGGAATGCGACGAGCGCGACGAAGAACAGCCCGCTGCGCGAGCGGGGACGAGCCGTCGAGGCTGAAGCCGTCGTTTCGAATTCCTGCATCAGGTTTATAAATCTGTTGTCCGTATCGAGCCCGTAGCGACTTCTTGGCACATTCGCAGGGCCAAGGCCAGCAGCGCTGCGTCATCGGGTCGATCTGCCACGCGTAGTTGTATCCAGTCACTGCCGGCGAGGGGCGTTACACGCGGGCCGATGGCCGCAAGATGAACGAGCGACCTGTCGATCCCGCGCTGCGCACAGCACTGCGCGAAGTGCGCGGCGGCAAGGCCCGAATGCAGCAGGACCAGTGCCTCCCGGCGCAGCATTGCGGCAAGCGCTTCGGGCATGTCCCGGGCCTCGCTGGCATAAACCTCGCGTGAGACCATGGTGACGCCTGCGGGCAGCTCGAGCGCCAGATGCTCGCGCCCGGTCAGGCGCAGCAGGCGTCGGTGTGCAGGATCGAGCTGCGCCATGACCGACTGCAGCCCGCCCTGTCCAGTCGCGACGACGTCGAGGCCCGCCGCGCTTGCAGCTTTGGCGGTCGCCGCGCCGACGACGTAGGCGGGCAGGCCGCGATAGGCTTCGAGCGCCTCGCCGCCATGGCGCAGCGCATTGGCGCTGCCGAGCACCAGCGCATCGACCTCATCGCGCGCGACCGGCTCCCAGGGCAGCGCGCGCACCGCGAAGAGCGGAAAGGCATGGGCATCGAGACCGAGGCCGAGCGCGGCCTCGAGGCTCGTGGCAGCACCCGGTTCGGGGCGGATGACGATCACCGGCAAGCGAGACCCCTCGGCTTGCCCGCCCTCGCTTTCGCCTGTGCCCATCACCCTGCTCCTCAGTCGGCAGTGCCGGTGAAATGGATACGCACGGCCTCGCTCGCCTTGTCGAGCAGTTCGCGGGCCAGCGCATGCGCCATCTGTGCGTCGCCGGGGCCATCCTCGCCTGCGCCATCGGTTCCTGCCCGCGCGAAGAGCGTTGTCGCCGCGACCTTTTCGGCGCCGTCGGGGCTGTAGATCGCGGCCTGCATCTCCAGTGTGCCATCGTCGAGCCTGCGGGTGAGCACCGCAATCGGGCTGTGGCAGCTGCCGCCCAGCCCTTCGAGTAGCGCGCGTTCGGCCAGCACGGTGCGCCGGCTGGGCGCGTGATCGATCGCGGCGAGGACGGCGCGGGTTTCGGCATCGTTGGCGCGGCACTCGACGAGGATCGCGGCCTGCGCGGGGGCGGGTAGCCATTCCTCTTCGGCAAGCGGGTGGCCGGTGCCGGTCTCGCCCAGACGCTTGAGCCCGGCGGCGGCGAGGAAGGTCGCGTCGGCCTCGCCCGCGGCCAGCTTGGCGAGCCGGGTCGCGACGTTGCCGCGGAAAGTCACGACCTTGCAGTCGGGCCGCTGGTTGAGCAGCTGCGCGGCGCGGCGCGGGGCGCTCGTGCCGACCACCGCGCCGGAGGGAAGGGCCGCGATCGAGGCGGCCCCGATCAGCACGTCGCGCACGTCCTCGCGCTCGAGCACCGCGCCGATGGTGAAGGCATCGGGCCTGATCGTCTCGACGTCCTTGGCCGAATGGACCGCGAAATCGATCTCGCCGCTCGCCAGCCAGGCGTCGAGTTCCTTGGTCCACAGCGCCTTTCCGCCGATTTCGGCGAGCGCGCGGTCCTGGATGCGATCTCCGCTGGCAGTTACCGGCACGATCTCTATATGCGCGGGATCGAGTCCATGCGCTGCCACGAGGCGCTCGCGCGTCTCTTCGGCCTGTGCCATGGCCAGCGGCGAGCGACGGGTGCCCAGGCGCAGGCGCCTTGGCGCAGCGGATGGTGGAGTGGCGCTTGCGGGCGCATCGGGATATTGCGTGGTCATCGGCGACGTGTGCTAGCGGCCAATGACGGTCAGGAAAAGGGTCGTGAAGGGGAAGTGGGGATGACGACGGTCCTCGGCATCGAGAGCTCGTGCGACGAGACGGCAGCGGCGCTGGTTACCGGCGATCGCCGCATCCTTGCGCAGCACATCGCCTCGCAGGATGAGGCGCACCGTCCCTTTGGCGGCGTCGTGCCCGAGATCGCCGCGCGTGCGCACGCCGAAAGGCTCGCCCCGCTGATCGAGGCGACGCTGGCCGACGCCGGAATGACGCTCGATGAGGTCGACGCGATTGCCGCGACCGCCGGGCCGGGGCTGATCGGCGGGGTCATGGTGGGCCTCGTCACCGGCAAGGCGCTGGCGATGGCTTCGGGCAAGCCGCTGATCGCGATCAACCATCTGGAGGGGCACGCGCTCTCGCCGCGTCTCGCCGATCCCGATCTCGCCTATCCCTATCTGCTGCTGCTGGTTTCGGGCGGACATTGCCAGATCCTGCTGGTCGAAGGCGTGGGACAATTCCGCCGCCTTGCCACCACCATCGACGACGCGCTGGGCGAAGCCTTCGACAAGTCGGCCAAGGTGCTGGGGCTGGGCTATCCCGGCGGTCCCGCGCTCGAGCGGCTGGCGGCGAGCGGCGATCCGCGCAAGGTGCCGCTGCCGCGCCCGCTCAAGGGCAGCGCCGAGCCGCATTTCTCGTTCGCCGGGCTCAAGAGCGCGGTCCTGCGCGCGCACCAGTCGGGCGAGCACGCCGATGCGGACATCGCCGCCTCGTTCCAGGCAGCCGCGATCGAATGCATCATCGACCGCACCCGCAAGGCGCTCAAGGCGGTGTCCGGCGTGCCGCTCAACGGTCTGGTCGTGGCCGGCGGCGTTGCGGCCAATACCGCGATCCGCACCGCGCTCGAAGGCCTCGCGGCCCAGCATGGCCTGCCCTTCATCGCCCCGCCCATGAAGCTGTGCACCGACAACGCGGCGATGATCGGCTGGGCCGGGGTGGAGCGGTTCGCGCTCGGCCAGTCGGACCCGCTCGACGTCTCTGCGCGCCCGCGCTGGCCGCTCGATCCCGATGCCGCGGCCGTGCGCGGCGCGGGGGTGAAGGCATGAGCGCGAAGGGGGCACAGGCGGGCAGCATCGGCGTCATCGGCGCGGGGGCATGGGGAACGGCGCTGGCACAGGCGCTCGCCAATGCCGCGCGCGAACGCGGCGACGAGGGCGCTCAGGTGCTGCTCTGGGCGCGTGAGCCGGGCCTTGCCGCGCGCATCAACGAGACCCGGCGCAACGATATCTACCTGCCACAGGCCGAACTCTCGCCGCGCGTGCGCGCGACCAGCGAGATGGCCGACATGGCCGGGCTCGAGGTGCTGCTCGCGGTCGTGCCCGCGCAGTTCCTCGGCAATGTTCTGGCGGACCTGCCCGCAGGCCAGCGCGACATCGTGCTTTGCGCCAAGGGCATCGAGGCGGGTAGTGGGAGGCTCATGGCCGAAGTCGCCGCTGCCGCCGCGCCCGGAGCCCGGCTCGCGGTGCTCTCGGGCCCGACTTTCGCGCACGAGGTTGCAGGCGGCCTGCCCACCGCCGTGACGCTCGCCTGCTCGGGCGGGCAGGAGCAATGGGACCGGCTCGCGCCGATGATCGCCAGCCATGCCTTTCGCCCTTACTATTCCGACGACGTGATCGGCGCCGAGATCGGCGGCGCGGTCAAGAACGTGCTCGCGATTGCCTGTGGCGTCGTCGAGGGGCTCGGCCTCGGCCAGAACGCGCGTGCGGCGCTGATCGCGCGCGGCTATGCCGAGATGCTGCGTTTCGGCCTCGCCCGGGGCGCAAGGGCCGAGACGCTTTCAGGGCTGTGTGGGCTCGGCGATCTCGTGCTGACCTGTTCCTCGACCTCGAGCCGCAACTTCTCGCTCGGGCTCGCGCTCGGGCAGGGGCGGAGCGCGACCGAGGCGCTCTCGGGCAAGGCCACGGTGGCAGAAGGGGCGGCGACCGCACCGGTGCTGGCCGAAATCGCCGCGCGCGACGGCGTCGACATGCCCATCGTTGCCGCCGTCACCCGCGTGCTCGCGGGCGAGCTGCCTGCCGCCGCCGCGGTCGAGACGATACTATCCCGCCCGCTGCGGGCCGAACAGGAGTATGCGCCTTGAGCGCAAACGAGGGCCGCGACGCGGCGTCGCAAGGCAGGCAGGACGGCGATGACATCGCCGCGCTGGCCAAGGGCGGGCGCACCAATTTTTTCGGGTTCTTCCTGCGCCTTGCCGCGCGCATCCCGTTCCTGTTCATCGCCGGGCGCGCCGCGGCCTATGGTCCGGCAGCGCTGGGCCGCTTCGCTTCGGCGCTGGTGATCATCGAGCTTACCGCGATGATCTGCACCATGGGCGAGAAGCGCGGCCTCGCGCAGCGCATGTCCGAGGCCGAGGGCAGCGAACTGCCCGCCAACACCATTGCCGACGGCGTTGCGGTCTCGCTCGTCGCATCGTGCGCGGCGGCTGCGTTCTTCTGGTTCGTGCCCGCGCCGATGTTCCCGAGCGGGCATTACAGCCAACTCGACCGGCTGATGGTGATCGCGATCCCGCCGCTCGCGCTGACCGAGATCTGGCTCGCCGCGCTCGCCTACCGCCTCCACGTCAGCCCGACGGTGTGGTCGCGCGCGATCGTCGAGCCCTGGACGATCTCGATCATGGCGGGCGCGATGATCTTCGTTGCGCCCGAGAGCGGGCTTTCGCTCGCCTACATCGCCTCGATCTTCGCCGCGGCGCTGACCGCACTCGTACCGTTCGTGCGCGAATACGGGGTGCCGCACGGCTGGCGCCCGCGCTTTTCGGTCATGCGCCGCCTCGTCGTGCGCTCGCTGCCGATTGCGCTGGCCGACACGATCGAGTGGGGCACGCGCCGCGTCGACGTGTTCCTTCTCGGTTTCCTCGCCCCGGCCTCGGCGGTCGGCGTCTACTATGCCGCCCAACAGGTCGCGAGCCTTCCGCAGAAGCTCAAGACCAGCTTCGAGCCGGTGCTCGGCCCTGTCATCACGCGTAACCTGAAGAAGCAGGACTACGGCGCGATTGCCCGGCAGGTGTGCCAGGTCGGCTTCTGGATTACCGCCGCACAGGTCGCGATCGCGCTGGCGCTGGGCATCACCGGCGAGGGCGTGATGGGCCTCGTCGGGCGCGAATTCGTCGGCGGAACCGGCGCGCTGGCGCTGCTCTTGATCGCAGAAGTCGTCGCCTCGACCGCGGTGGTGAGCGAGGCTGCGCTGATCTACGTCAAGCGGGTCGAGAACCTCGTCGTCTCGCTGGCGACCATCGGGCTGCAGGCGGCGCTGACCTTCGCGGGCATCGTCGCGATGCAGAAGCTGGGCTTCAACCCGCTGTTCCAGGCCGCCGCAGCGGCAGCCGCGCTGATGTTCTCACTGGGCCTCGCCTCGCTGGTCAAGGCGAACATGCTTTCGCGTTTCCTCGGGCAGCGGATCAACACCTGGCGCTGGCCGCTGGTCTATGCGGCGGCGCCGGCGGTCATTCTGGGCTACATCGCGACCCGCTGGCTGCCCGAGTGGGCCGAACTCGCCTTCGGCATCCCGGCGATCCTGGGCTCGTACCTCTTCGTCATCTGGAAGAAGGCTTTCGGCCCCGAGGATCGCAAGCTATTCCAGAAAACCAAGCAAACCTGACGATTTGTGGGCGCTCGGGTGTTCCCAGCGGGCATGAAAATGCTCTAGGCTCGCCTGTATGAACCCGCGCAAAGCCTTCATCATCGCCGCCGGTGCGGTCCTGTGTCTGGTCGGCTCGGCGCTGACCATGCGGATCGAGCGTTCGCTGTTCATCGACACTATCGCGGCGAAGGCGCGCGCCGCGCGCGACGAAGCCGGCGGGCAGGGCGTGTCCATCGCCTTCGAGGATCGCTATGGCTGGCTCACCCGCCACCCGGTGCTCTCGGGCGGGGAGAAGCTCGACAATGCGACCCGCAAGCGCGTAGCCGCTGCGGTCGCCGAGGTGCCCGGCGTGGGTGGCATCACCTGGGCACGCGACACCGAGCAGGAAGAGCAGGAACCCGAAACGCTGCATTGCCAGGACGATGTCGAGCGCATCCTCGAGACCCGCACGATCCGTTTCTCCGAGGCGAGCGCGCGGCTCGACCCCACCAGCGAACGCCTGCTCGACGAGGTGGCGCGTGCGCTGGGGCCATGCGTCGGCAGCATCATCGCGGTGACCGGCCATACCGATGCGGGCGGTAACCAGGAGGTCGCCAAGGCGCTTTCGCTTGCGCGCGCGGAGGCGGTGCGCTGGGCACTGATCGGGCGCGGCATTCCCGCCGACGGGCTGCGCGCGGCGGGCGTGGGCGCCCAGCAGCCGATCAAGGGCCTCGACCCGCGCGATCCGGCCAACCGGCGCATCGAGTTCTCGGTGATCGTCTCGGCGCCGGTCAAGCCTACGCCGATCGACACCCCGGGGCCGGGCTGAGGATCGCGCAAACGGTTTGGTGGCGGGGTTTGCCAGCGGGGTTGGACGAATGCGTACAAAGTCACATAATAGGAGCCGCTGATGCCGCTATGGCTCGAACTGGCCGTCTCGATACTGCTGACCTACGCGCTGGGCTTCGGTATCGGCTGGCTGATATGGAATCGAAAAGGATAAGACCGTGGTGCAAATGATCGAGGCCAACTGGCTGATCTTCATCGCCGCATTGCTGATCGGCATTGTCGTCGCCTACTGGATCTTCGCGCATGGCTCGAAGCCAGCGAAGCGCTCGCACCGGCCCGACGTGCTCGACGAGGGTGCAGCGCCCGCTCAGCGCAACCAGGCCCTGATCGATTCGGCCCCGGCGGCAAGCTTCGACCTGCCCGTGCCCGACGTCCCCGCCAAGGAGCCGGTCGCGCGCGCGCACATCGATCCTCCCGCAGCGGCCGGAACCATGGCGGGCATCGGCGAGGTAATCGCCGTCGCCGCGCAGGAAGAGGCCGACGCTGCGGACGAGGACGAGGATGCTGGCGAGACTCCGGCTGGAGTGGACAGCGAGCCGAAGGGCACTGATACGGCTGCTCCGGTTGAGCCGGTCGCCGAAGCCGCGCCTGCTCCTGCCCCCGTCCCGGAGCCTGTCGCTGTGAGCGAACCGGCCCCTGCACCAGCTCCCGCAGCCGAGGGCGAGGCCGACAACCTGCGCAAGATCAAGGGGCTGGGCCCCAAGATGGAGAAGCTGCTCGTGTCGATGGGCGTGACCCGCTACGCGCAGATCGCGCAGTGGAGCGAAGCCGACCTCGACGATCTCGACACCAAGCTGGGTGCCTTCGCGGGCCGTCCACGCCGCGACAAGTGGGTCGAGCAGGCGCGTCTGCTCTCAGGCGGCGATACCTCGGCCTACGAGGTGGAATTCGGCAAGCTCTGACGCTTGTGCCTGGCCGCTTCGTGCTGGCCGGAGAGAATGTGAAAAGGGGCAGGAAAGCGGCGTGCTTTCCTGCCCCTTTTCGTTTGCGGAGATGTGGTCGCCGGTCCGGTCAGCGCGCTGCGTAGCTGCTCATCACGTCGGCACGCATCATCGCGCCGCTGTCGCTGCGCGAGTAGAACATGTGGCCGCCCGGGTACTTGTGCAGCTTGACGCGCTGCGCTTGGCCGAAGTCGGGCATCTGGTCGATGATCAGCGCCGAGCCGAAGTAGGGGCACGAGAGGTCGTCCCAGCCGTGGACGATGTCGACGGTCATCTTGGGGTCGATCGAGATCGCCTTGCGCAGGTCCTGCACCGGGCTGTCCGAGTTGTCGCGATCCCAGGCGGCGTTCACCTCGTAGGACAGCGCGTTGTAGCGCCCGTCCACCTTCCAGCCGACCTGGCGGGTGACGAAGTCGACCATGGCCGAAGTGGTCGGCGCGATCAGCGTGGTGAGCAGGGGGTCGTTGTATTGGGCCCGTGCGCTCGCCGGGAAGGGATCGTAGGCGGTGAAGTTGGAATCGTAGATCGAGCCTACCTGGCCCTGGTCGCGGCGGATCTCGCGCAGGTACGTCATGATGTCGACGCGCCCGTCCATACGGCGCACCAGCGCCGGGTCGAGCCCGGTGATCTCGGCGACGCGGGCCGAGAGACGGTCGGTCGCGGCCTTGTCCTTGGGACCGGCGAGGAAATCGGCGACGAACTGGGTGCGCAGGTAGTCCTCGACCGGGCCCATCGTGCTTGCATCGAGGTGCTTGCCCTGCCGTTCGAAGTGGCCCGCGGCCATCGCCGGGTAGTTGATCATCCAGGGCAGCGGCGAGAGCGCGGTCTCGTCACCGATCGCGGCCGGGTCGAGATAGGGCGAGACCAGCGTCATTCCCGAGATCCCGACGCCGATCTGCGTCTGCAGGTAGTAGGCAAGGCGCGGCAGGCGGTAACCGCCGTAGCTTTCGCCGGTGAGGTACTTGGGGCTCGAGAGGCGACCGTTCTCGACCAGCCAGTCGTAGACCACGCGGCTGAGGTAGTGGATGTCGGCGTCGGCGGCGTAGAACTCCTTCTTGGTCGTCGCCTCGTCGGTGCGGGTGCGCGAGAAGCCGGTGCCGACCGGGTCGATGAAGACGAGGTCGGTGAAGTCGAGCCAGGAATTGGGGTTGTCGCGCAGCACGGCAGGGTCGCTCGGCGCATCGCCCTGCGCGCCGAAGGCGACGCGCTTGGGCCCGATCGCGCCGAGGTTGAGGTAGACCGAAGCCGCGCCTGGGCCGCCGTTGAAGGCGAAAGTCACGGGGCGGTTCTGCGCGGCGGCGCCGGGCAGGGTATAGGCGGTGTAGACGACCTCGCCGATGAGCTTGCCCTTGGCGTCCTTGACCGGGATCGCGCCGACCGTGGCGTTGTAGCTCACCGTCTTGCCGCCGATCACGGCGGACTGCTTGATCGTCTTGGCATCGGGGAAGGGGGCGAGGTTGTCGTCGGGTGCGCCTGCCTCCTTGGCGGCGGGCTTGTCGGCCGCTGGCTTGTCGGCGGCAATGCCGGCGGTGGCGCTGATCGTCAGCAGCGCGGCGGCGCAGGCCATCGAAAGACTACGCATGAGAGCTAGAGTACCTCGCTTCAAGGGGGATGGGGGTCTGGTGAAGCGAGGTACTCTAGTCGTGCCCTGCCTTGCGGCAAGGCAACCGCGCGACCTTTTGGGGAAAGATCGCCGCGCGATGCGATCGGGCAACAGGCGAAGTCGGGCGAGAAGCCCGATGCGCCCGCGCCTAGGCTCAGGACCCATTACTTCCGTCTTCGAGGTTTGAATCAAAATGGCTCAGGGCGAGGAAGGAAGGCGAAGGAATATGTCGATATTTCAAGACTTCCTGACGCTGCACTGGGCCATTTTGATCAAATCCCTCCGGGACGCCGGAATGGCTTCCATCTCGAACCGAAGTGGCCTTGAACGGGCAACCAGCCCGTTCGGCGGCCACTTCGGCCCGACATGTTCGCCATTACGGCGCCTCGTAGGCGGGAGTAATGGGTCCTGAGCCTAAGGGGTCAGGGCATCATCGAGCCGGTGTCGATGAAGCGCTGGTGCCAGGAAAGGGCCTCCGACGGGATCATCGGCGACTGCAGGCCATAGGACTGCTTCTGCGCGCGCGCGAAGTAGTCCTCGAGCATGGGCCGGTAGTCGGGATGCGCACAGTTGGCGATGATCACCCTGGCGCGTTCCTTGGGGCTGAGGCCGCGAAGGTCCGCCAAGCCCTGCTCGGTGACGATCACCTGCACGTCCTGGTTGATGTGGTCGACGTGGCTGGCCTGCGGCACGATCGCCGAGATCGCGCCGTTCTTGGCGGTCGAGGGTGTCACGAAGATCGAGATGAAGGCGTTGCGGGCAAAGTCGCCCGAGCCGCCGATGCCGTTCTGGATGCGCGAGCCCATGACGTGGGTCGAGTTCACCGCGCCGTAGATGTCGGCCTCGATCAGCCCGTTCATCGCGATGCAGCCTAGGCGTCGCACCAGTTCGGGGTGGTTCGAGATTTCCTGCGGGCGTAGGATCATCTTGTCGCGGAAGAAGGACATCTCGCGATTGACGCGCTCGGCCGCTTGCGGGCTGAGCGAGAAGGCGGTGGCGCTGGCCATGCGCAGCTTGCCTGAGGCGAGCAGGTCGAGCATCCCGTCCTGGATCACCTCGGTATAAGCGGTCATGCCCTCGAAGGGCGCGTCCATCAGGCCCGTGAGCACCGCATTGGCGATGTTGCCCACGCCAGACTGGATCGGCAGCAGTTCCTTGGGAACGCGTCCGACCTTCACTTCGTGCTTGAGGAATTCGAGGATATGCCCGGCGATCATCTTCGCCTTGTCGTCGGGCGGGGTGAAGGGGGCGTTGCGGTCGGGCGAGTCGGTCTCGACGACGGCGACCACCTTGTCGGGATCGACGCGCAGGCAGTCCTCGCCGATGCGCTGGTCGGGGCGCGTCAGCGGGATCGGGATGCGCGCGGGCGGCAGCGCGGTGCCGTAGTAGATGTCGTGGACGCCCTCGAGCGCTTCGCTCTGCCAGGAGTTGACCTCGAGGATCACCTTCTCGGCGCGGTCGAGCCAGGTCTTGTTGTTGCCGACCGAGGAGGAGGGGATCAGCGAGCCGTCCTCGCGGATGCCGGTAACCTCGATCACCGCGGTGTCGAGCGGTCCGAGAAAGCCCTGCCAGGCCATCGGCGCGACCTGGCTGAGGTGCATGTCGAAGTAGTTCATCTGGCCCGAATTGATCTTCTCGCGGGCGATGGGATCGGAATTGTAGGGCAGGCGCATCTCGATGCCGTCGGCCTTGGCGAGGGCTCCGTCGAGTTCAGGGCCGGTCGAGGCGCCGGTCCACATGCGCACCTTGAAGGGGTCCCCGGCGCTGCGCTGCTCTTCCATGTGTGCTGCCAGAGCCAGCGGCACCGCCTTGGGGTAGCCCGATCCGGTAAACCCGCTCATGCCCACGGTCGAGCCGTGCGTGATGAGCCGGGCGGCGTCGGGTGCCGACATGATTTTTGAACGCAGTGCCTTGTTGCGAATACGCATGGCCTCTCCTTTTCGTAATCCCGCGCCCCGTTTGCGCCTGTGTTCCCGAAAGAACAGTGCAAAGCGCCGATTCTGGATTGCGCGAAATGCAACCGCGGTCCGATAACCGTCGGTCGCGAGGCTAGTGCGCCGCCGTTTCGAGCACGGCGCGGGCCATGACCACCAGCTCGCTCTCGCGGTTGACCCCGCACTTGACGAAGATCGTGCGCAGCTGGCTGGCGACGGTCTGGACGCTGACGCCCCGGCGCACGGCGACTTCTGAGCGCGGATGGCCGATGGCGAGCAGGGCGACGACTTGCGCCTCTGCGGCGGTGAGGTCGAGCGCTGCACACAGCTGGTCGGCCTTGGCGAGCAGCTGCCCTTGCGCGTCCTCGCGTGCCAGAGCCTCGGTCGCGATGGGTGAGCGCAAGGTGACGATGACGCGCGGCGAGAAGCCCATGTTCCACTTCTCACGGGGCAGGGCGCGCACGTCGGTGAGCACGAGCCCGGCCTCGCTGCGCATCCACAGGTCCGCGGGGCCGGTATCGAGGCCGCGCAGGGCGAGGCCGATGCGGGCCTGAAGCTGGCGGTCGAGGTCGGGGCGGGTTGCGCGAAGGGTGCCCGCGCGAACCTGCATGAGGTCGGGGCCGAGCATGGCCTGCGCGGTCTGGGTGACGTGGCAGACCTGCGCCATACCATCGATCAGGATCGCGGCGGTGCGCACGGTGTCGAGCGAGCCTTGCAGCAGGCGGGTGCCCTGGTGCTCGATCGAATCCTGCAGGCGGATCGCAGCAAGGACTTCGGGCCCGACTCGGCTGAGGATGTCGCGCTCGGCCTCGGTCGTGCGGCCCTGCGCCTCGCCGCGCAGGATGGCGAGCCCGAAGAAAGCGCCCGGTTTGTTGGCGAGCACCATCTGCGCGCCGTGCTCGACGTCGAGGCGGCGCACGGTCTCAAGGTAGGCCTCGTCGGTGTGGCGCGCGCGCAGTGCGTCGTAATGGACTTCCCAGCTGACCTCGAGCGGCGCGCGCACGGTGCCCACGCGGTAGTTTACCTGAGGGTTGTAGCCGTCGATGCGGTCGAGTTCGGCGACGAAGCTTTCGGGGACGTCGTTGGCCCAGTTGAACGAGAGGTGCTGCTTGCCGACCGCGAGCAACTGGCCGTGGGCAGAACCGGTGGCCTCGGCAAGCGCGCGTAGGGCATTGTCCCAGCCATCCTCGCTGAGCGGTGCGCGCGCGAAGGCCTCGGCCAGCCGCTTATGCGGCACGCCCTTGCCCTTCCATGGCCGGGACCCTCATCCCGGCTGTGCTCATGCGATCCCTGTTCACGTCAGTATCCGTATCAATACGGTGCAATCCTGTTTCCCCCAGGCACCGCAAACGATTCATACCATGATCATGGTATGAACTGCGACGAGGACCGGTTCAAAGCAGAAATGCGACCCGAAGGACTGGTGAGAACCATTCCTTTCATCTGCCCGGGGGCCTGCATTCAGGCTCCCGGGCTTTTTTGTGGGCCATGTGCGTACGGTGCACCGGGTCGCTCGTTACTTGCCCCACTTCCTCTGGCTCTTGCCGTAGCGCGTCTTGCGCGTGCCCGGCTTGCCCTCGTTCGAACGGCCCACGCGCGGCGCCTTGTGCTCGGCTTCGGGCAGGCCCAGTTCGCTGTTCTCGAGCTTGCGAATCTCATCGCGCAGGCGCCCGGCTTCCTCGAACTCGAGGTCGGCTGCAGCCGCGCGCATCTTTTTCTCGAGATCCTCGATGTAGGCGCGCAGGTTGTGCCCGACGAGGTTGTTGGCCCCGTCCTCGGTCTCGATGTCGACGGTGACCCCGTCGCGGCTCGCGGTGTCGGCGACGATATCGGCGATGCGCCGCCTGATCGTCTGCGGCGTGATGCCGTGCTCTTCGTTGTAGGCCTGCTGCTTCTCGCGGCGGCGGTCGGTCTCGGCGATGGCGCGCTCCATCGAGCCGGTCATGCGGTCGGCATAGAGGATCACGCGGCCTTCGGAATTGCGCGCAGCACGCCCGATGGTCTGGATGAGCGAGGTTTCCGAGCGCAGGAAGCCTTCCTTGTCGGCATCGAGAATGGTGACCAGCCCGCATTCGGGGATGTCGAGGCCCTCGCGCAGCAGGTTGATGCCCACCAGCACGTCGTAAACCCCCATGCGCAGGTCGCGGATCAGCTCGATGCGTTCGAGCGTCTCGACGTCGGAGTGCATGTAGCGAACGCGCACGCCCGCTTCGTGCATGAACTCGGTCAGGTCCTCGGCCATGCGCTTGGTGAGCGTGGTGACGAGCGTGCGGAAACCCTTCTCGGCGGTCGCCTTGCACTCCATGATGCAGTCCTGCACCTGGTCCTCGACCGGGCGGATCTCGACCGGCGGGTCGATCAGGCCGGTGGGGCGGATGACCTGCTCGGCGAAAGTGCCGCCCGACTGCTCCATCTCCCAGTTGCCCGGCGTCGCCGAGACCGCGAATGTCTGCGGGCGCATCGCCTCCCATTCGTTGAAGCGAAGAGGGCGGTTGTCGATGCACGAGGGCAGGCGGAAGCCATATTCGGCGAGGGTGATCTTGCGCCGGTGGTCACCGCGCGCCATCGCGCCGATCTGCGGCACGGTCTGGTGGCTCTCGTCGACGAAGAGCAGCGCGTTGTCGGGCAGGTACTCGAACAGCGTCGGCGGCGGCTCGCCGGGCAGGCGGCCGGTGAGGAAGCGGCTGTAGTTCTCGATGCCATTGCACGAACCGGTCGCCGCGATCATCTCGAGGTCGAAGTTGGTGCGCTGTTCGAGCCGCTGCGCCTCGAGCAGCTTGCCTTCGGCCTCCAGTTCCTTGAGCCTTTCGGTCAGCTCGAAGCGGATCGCCTCGCTCGCCTGCTTCATCGTCGGGCCGGGGGTGACGTAGTGCGAGTTCGCATAGACGCGCACCTTGTCGAGGCTGGCGCCCTTCTTGCCGGTGAGCGGGTCGAACTCGGCGATCTCCTCGATCTCGTCGCCGAAGAACGAGATGCGCCAGGCCGCGTCCTCATAGTGCGAGGGGAAGATTTCGAGGCTGTCGCCGCGCACGCGAAAGCACCCGCGCGCGAAAGCGACGTCGTTGCGCTTGTACTGCAGCGCGACGAGCTTGCGGATCAGCTCGCGCTGGTCGACCTCCTTGCCCTTCTCGATGTCGAAGATCATCGCCGAGTAGGTCTCGACCGAGCCGATGCCGTAAAGGCACGAGACCGAGGCGACGATGATCACGTCGTCGCGTTCCAGCAGCGCGCGCGTCGCCGAGTGGCGCATGCGGTCGATCGCCTCGTTCACCGAGCTTTCCTTCTCGATGTAGGTGTCCGAGCGCGGCACGTAGGCCTCGGGCTGGTAGTAGTCGTAGTAGGAGACGAAATACTCGACCGCGTTGTTGGGGAAGAAGTCCTTCATCTCGGCGTAGAGCTGGGCGGCGAGGATCTTGTTGGGCGCGAGGATCAGCGCCGGGCGCTGCAGTTCCTCGATCACCTTGGCCATGGTGAAGGTCTTGCCCGAGCCGGTGACGCCGAGCAGGACCTGCGTCTTCTCCTCGCCCAGCGCGCCCTCGACCAGTTCGGCGATGGCGGTGGGCTGGTCGCCCGCCGGCTCATAGTCCGAGACGACCTCGAAGCGCTTGCCGGGAAGGGACTTTTCGGGACGCTGCGGCTTGTGCGGGACGAATGCGCCGGTGGTGTCGGGCTCGTCGAGGCCGCGGCGGATGATGAGTTCTGCCATGGCGGAACATATGGGGTATGGGGCGGCGTCCCGCAATGGAGGGCGCGGCCTCGCAGCGCATGGACCCACGCACCCGTCCGATGTCAGTTTGATGACACTTGCGTGCGTTTCGTTGGCGGATTGCTGCGAAAGTGCTAATTTCGGCGTTTCGTATCCCGTAGGCAGAGACGTGCCCGGCCCCCGCAGCAACCCGCCGCAAGCTGGCCGCGCGAGACAGGAGAACTAGGACATGACCGGCAATTCGCTCCGCCCTGTCGGCTGGCCGCTGGCGCTGGCCATCGGGTTTTCGCTCGCTTCGTGCGGCTCGGGCGATGCCCCCGAGGAAGAGGCTGGCGCGGGCGCGCCGCTCTCCTCCGCCGAGGTGCAGAGCCGCGCCGAAGGCATCGAGAAGCCGCGTCCGGGGCTCTATCGCCGCAGCGTCGAACTGCTCGAGATCGAGGCGCCGGGGATGCCCGAGGGCATGGCCGAACAGATGCGCGGCCACATGAGCTTCGGCCCCAGGGATGGCGAAGTCTGCATCACCGAGGCCGACACCGAGCGCGGCTTTCACGACATGTTCGACGAGAGCGAAGAGGGAGCGAACTGCAGCTACGACCGTTTCGAGGTCAAGGGCGGTGCGCTCGATGCGCGCATGACCTGTTCAACACCGGGTCAGGGCCGCGCGGTCATGACCATGCAGGGCAAGGTCGGGTCCACCTCGTCCGAGGTGACGATGACCATGCGCATGGACGGAACTCCGGCTCCGGTGGACGGCATGCGGATGAAGACGAAGATGCGCTTCGAACGCATCGGCGATTGCGGGGAATGAGCAAGGGCAAGGAAATGAGTAGGGCGCACCGCTGATCGAGAGGCAAGCGCCCCAGGACTGATACGAAGAAAGCAGAATTACGTGAACGGCCAGACATTGCAGAGTTTCTCCCGCCAGATCGAGGGCATGCGCGCGCAGCTGCTGCGCCGCGCGGCCTTCGTGCGCGAGCCGCATCCGCAAGGGGTGCGCAAGCCGGCGCTGAAGCTCTTCGCGGCCGAACTGGGCTCGTTGTGGGGCATGAGTTCGGGGCCTGCCTGCGCGCTGCCGGCGGCGAGCCGCCCGCAAGTGGTCATGCTGCTGCCCGGTTTCGGCGCGCATCCCAAGCGCATGGCGCCGATGGCAGAGGCGCTGCGCGCGGCGGGGCACGAGGTCCACGACTGGGGGCTGGGCTTCAATTTCGGCCCGACCGAGGCAAACTTCGCGTTCCTGATGCGCCGCGTCGGCGCGCTCGCACGGCGCCATCGCCAGCCGGTCACGCTGGTGGGCTGGAGTCTGGGCGGTCTCTTCGCGCGCGAGATCGCACGGCGCGAGCCCGGCTGCGTGGCGCGCGTCGTCACCATGGGCACGCCGTTCTCGGGCGATCCGCGCGCCAACAACGCCTGGCGCGTCTATCAGGTGATCACCGGGCACGCGGTCGATGCCCCGCCGGTCGAGTGCGCCTTCGCCGAGAAGCCGCCGGTGCCCACGGTTGCCTTGTGGAGCCCGCGCGACGGGGTGATCGACCCGCGCGCCGCGAAAGGCTGGCCGCACGAACGCGACCGCGCCGTCGCGATCCGGTGCACGCATCTGGGCTTTGCCAGCGACCCGCGCGTCATCGCCGAAGTCGCGCGCCAGCTCGAGATCGAGGACCTTCCCGCCAGCGCTTGAGGAATGCGCGAGCAAGCGCGGCGCGATCAGGTCAGCGGTTCCTCGCGCAGCTTCGAGACCGGCGGCGCGGTGCCGAGCGAACAGCCCGCGCTCGCCGTGACGAGCACGGCTATCGCCAGCCACTGCCAGGGGCCGAGCGCCTCGCCCAGAACGACAAAGCCGATCAGCGCGGCGGTCGCGGGACCGGCGCTCGAGATCAGGCCGACCACGCGCGAGGGCAGCTGGCCCATCGCGCGCATCTCCAGCACGTAGGGCAGCGCGCTCGACAGCACGGCGACCGTGGCAGCCAGCGCGAGCACCGGGGCGTCGAGCGCGGGCAGCCCGCGCGCGAGCCCGGCAGGCACGGTGACGAGGCAGGCCGCGACCATGCCGATCGCGACGGCATTGGGCGCGCCCACCCGCGCGGCGCGGCGTCCGAGCATGATGTAGAGCGCCCAGCACGCCGCCGCGCCGAGCGCGAGCGCGATGCCGACCGGGTCGCTGGCATGGGCGCGTCCGGGCCATGGCATCAGCAGCACCAGTCCACCTATTGCCAGCGCCAGCCAGGCGAAGTCGCGCGGACGACGGGTGGTGAGCAGCACCACCGCGAGCGGGCCGCAGATCTCGATCGCGCAGGCAATGCCGATCGCGATGCGCTCGAAGGCGGCGTACATCATCAGGTTCATGCCCCCGAGCGCGAGCCCGTAGAGCGCGCACCAGCCGATGTCGCGGCGCGAAAAGGCGGCGCGGCGGCGCCAAGGCCGGACCAGCGCGAGCAGCAGCAGCGCGGCGATCCCCGAGCGCAGCGCCGCGACCTGCTCGGGCGCGAGGCTGACGAAGAGCCCCTTGGCGAGCGCCGCGCCGAAATTGATGCTGACCTGTGCGAAGACGATCTGCGCGCTGGCTAACAGCGGCGCATGTAGGGCGGGGCCAGCGTTGGCGAGCGGGGCAGCTTGGGGCGAAGTCATGCGCGGTCGGTTCCCGGGCGGCAGCGCCTCGGGGCAGCTGCCGCTCGCGCCGGATTGCCGCGCATCGCGCCGCTTGGCAAGCGCCTTGGCGCGCGGCACATAGAGGGCACGCGCAAGTCGCGCCGGCACAAGGAAAACGCGCCATGTCGAACCTCGTCCTGCCCGGTATCGGCGGCTCTGGCCCCGCGCACTGGCAGAGCCTGTGGCAGGAGGCTGACACCGCGGCCCGTCGCTTCCGCCCGTCAAGCTGGGACCAGCCCGGGCTCTCCGACTGGATCTCCGCGCTCGAGCGCGAACTAGAGGCATGTGCCGGGCCGGTGGTCCTCGTCGCACATTCACTGGCCTGCCTGCTCGTCGCGCACTGGGCGGAAGGCAGCGCGCAGGTCGCGCGCGTTGCCGGTGCCTTCCTCGTCGCCCCGCCCGACCCGGACGGCGCAGACTTCCCGCGTGCGCAGGCAGGAAGCTTCGCCCCGGTCCCGACCGCGCGCCTGCCGTTCCCCGCATTGCTCGTCGCCAGCCGCGACGATCCCTATGCGTCGATCGACTATGCCCGAACCCGTGCGCAGCAGTGGGGCACGGGCTTCGTCGACGTCGGCGAGAAGGGCCACATCAATGCCGGGAGCGGGCTTGGCGCATGGAGCGAGGGGCAGGGCTTGCTGGCCGCGTTTCGTGCCGGGCTCGGTCTCGCCGGTTCCGGGGTCTGAACTACCTTGCCGGTGGGCGCTTTCGATAGCTCAGCGCCTCGGCGACGTGGATGCGTTTAACATCCGGCGCGCCATCCAGATCGGCGACGGTGCGCGCGACGCGCAGGATGCGGGTGTAGCCGCGCGCGGAGAGGCGCATCGCCTCGGCTGCCTGCAGCAACAGCTTGCGCCCTTCGGCATCGGGCGTGGCGTGGGCTTCGAGCAGGTCGCCCTCGAGTTCGGCATTTGTGCGCGCCGGGCTGTCGGCAAGCCGCGTGGACTGGATCGAACGCGCCTGTGCCACGCGGGCCGCGACCTCGGCGCTGCTTTCGCTCGGCGCGGCTTGCGCCAGGTCGACGGCGCGCACTGCCTCGACCTCGATGTGCAGGTCGATCCGGTCGAGCAGCGGGCCCGAGACCTTGCCCTGATAGTCGGCGGCGCATTTGGGCGCGCGCGAGCAGGCGAGCGCGGCATCGCCGAGGTGGCCACAGCGGCACGGGTTCATCGCGGCGACGAGCTGGACGCGCGCGGGAAAGGTGACGTGGGCATTGGCGCGCGCGACCGAGACTTCGCCGGTTTCGAGCGGCTGGCGCAGCGAATCGAGCGCCTGTCGCTGGAATTCGGGCAATTCGTCGAGGAAGAGCACGCCAAGGTGCGCCATCGAGACCTCGCCGGGGCGTACCTTGATGCCGCCGCCGGTCAGTGCCGCGATCGAGGCCGAGTGGTGCGGTGCGCGGAAGGGCCGTGCCCGCGAGATGCGCCCGCCTTCCAGCGTGCCCGCGATGGAGGCGACCATCGAGACCTCGAGCGCCTCGCGCGGGGATAGTTCGGGCAGGATGCCGGGCATGCAGGCCGCGAGCAGCGACTTGCCCGCGCCGGGCGGGCCGCACATCAAGAGGTTGTGCCCGCCCGCCGCCGCGATCTCGAGCGCGCGGCGCGCGGTCTCCTGTCCCTTGACCTGACGCAGGTCGGGGCCGCTGCCGGTTGCCTCGACCTCGCCCGCAACCGGGGCGGGCAGGGTCTGGCGCCCGCGCAGGTGATTGAGCAGGCTGACGAGATCGGGGGCGGCGATGACCGAGCCACCCCCGGCCCAGGCGGCCTCGGGCCCCTGCACGGCGGGGCAGATCAGTCGCTTGTCGGCGGAAAGCGCGTGGAGCGCGGCGAGCAGCACGCCGGGCGAGGCGATCACCCGCCCGTCGAGTGCGAGTTCGCCCACCGTGACATATTCGGCCATATGTTCGGCGTCGAGCACGCCCATCGCGGTGAGCAGCGCGAGCGCGATCGGCAGGTCGTAGTGCGAGCCTTCCTTGGGCAGGTCGGCGGGCGAAAGGTTGACCGTGATCCGCTTGGGCGGAAGCGCGAGGCCCATCGCGGTGAGCGCGGCCGTCACCCGCTGGCGGCTTTCTCCCACCGCCTTGTCGGGCAGGCCGACCACCGCGAAGCCGGGCATTCCGGGTGCCACCTGGCACTGCACCTCGACGCTGCGCGCCTCGAGCCCGAGGTAGGCGACCGTCGAGACAAGTGCGACCATGGGGGTCAGGACCCGCTACGCAGGCCTGCGAGGCGCCGGAATGGCCAACAGATCGGACCGAAGCGGCTGCCGGGCGGGCTGCTTGCCCGCCCAAGGGCGCATCGGTTCGAGATGGAAGCCATTCCAGCGTCCCGCAGGGATTTGATCAAAATGGCCCAGCGCCGCGTCAGGAAGTCTTGAAAGATCGACATATTCCTTCGTCTTCCTTTCTTGCCCTGAGCCATCTTGACGCAAACCGCGCAGGCCTGCGTAGCGGGCCCTGACCCCTGAGGAACCTTTTGCCCGTTTGCGGGTTGCTGCGCGCGGAACTTGCGGATTTGCCCCGATTGTTGCGGGGGCACGCTTGTGGTGTCGAGGGAAAACACTGCGCGAGGGTAGGCCCTTACTTCTTTTTAACCTCGTTTCGCATCGATTGCGAAAGGGGCTGCGGCGCAGTTTTGGGATCATGCGCTCGTACCTTGCCCTTCTCGGCCCGCTCGCCATGCTCGCTGCCGCCCCTGCAGCCGCGCAGCATATCTCCTACGAGACGATCGAGCCCGAGATCACGCTTCCCACCGGTGGCCAGCGCAACATTGCCGCGAATGCCGGAACCGCTGGCACAGCTGGAGGCGCCATCAAGGCGCTGGCCAGCTATGGCCCGTTCCGGGTGATCGACGCAGGTCGCGCGGCGCTTGTCGACAGCACCGATTCGCGCAGTCCCGAGGCCTTCTCGGCGATGCTGCGCGATTATCCGGGGATCGCCACGCTCGATCTGGTGGAATGTCCGGGCACCTATGATGACCTCGCCAACCTGCGCCTCGGGCGCATGATCCGCGCGCAGGGTATCGCCACGCGGGTCCCGCGCGGCGGCTCGGTGCGCTCGGGCGCGGTCGAACTGTTCCTCGCAGGCGTGCGTCGCAGCGTCGATGCGGGCGCCGAGTTCGCGGTGCACTCGTGGCTCGACGTCGATGGTCACGAACCGGGCGACTACGATGCGGCTGCGCCCTCGAACCGCCGCTATCTCGACTACTACAACCAGATGGGCATGAGCCCGATCGAGGCCGAGGCCTTCTACGCCATGACGAACTCGGTGCCCTTCGATTCGGCGCGCTGGTTCGGCGCGGGGGTCATGGGTCTGTGGGTTCAGTTCGACGAGGTTTCTATGCCCGATGAACTGGCGCAGCGCGCCCGCGTGACTTTCGCCCCCGTTACTTTTGCCTACGCGGGCGACTGATCCATTTGGCCTGAGCCGCAAGGTCTCACTTGATCGCCGTTAAGAAAGACCGGACGCTCGCCGTCAGGTGAAGGTCTTCTCGACGCCGGGCTGGACGCGCCGCGCCTCTTCCTGACGCTTGCGCGCGCCGAAATAGCCGATCAGCGCGAGAACGCCCGCAGGAATGGCGAGCGTCAGCAGGCTCGACAAGGCGGCGATCGCCACGGGCATGGCGCCTTGCTCCTGGCCGGGTAGCGCATAGGCATAGAGAACCGTGCCCGCGAGCAGGAGCGCGCCACTCACCCATGCGGCCAGCACCGCGAGCAGCTTGATTGCGACGGGGCTCGAGAGGACATGGCGCAAGAGCAGGTGCTCGAAGGCCAGTGCAAGAACGAAAAGGCACAGGAACGCGACGAAGAGTCCCGTCACCAGCAGCGAAAGCCCCATCACCGTCCCATCTTCCTTCTTGTCCCCGTTCCTGCCCTGAAGTATCCGCAGGCGAGACTGGCCGCGCGCAACTACGCGGTCAAGGTGGCGGTGGAAGTACAACGAATCACCCCCATCGTCTTGACTCTCGCACCCGGCTCACGTAACGGCGCGCATCTGTTCTGCGGTCGTCCCTTGTGGGCGGCCCGTTTTGTTCGGTCCTTCGGGGCCTATTGGTATTTTCGAGGACTGACATGAAGCGCACTTTCCAGCCCAGCCGCCTTGTCCGCGCCCGCCGTCACGGCTTCCGCGCCCGCACGGCGACGGTCGGTGGCCGCAAGGTGCTTCGTGCGCGCCGCGCCCGCGGCCGCAAGAAGCTTTCGGCCTGATCGGACCGGCTTTCCGCCTCTCCCTCGCGGAGAGGCCGGATACGGCAACGGCCCGCTGTCCTGACCGGCGTTCCCCTTGCGGGGAATCCGGGCGGGGCGCGGGCCGCCGCCGTTTTGGGGCTCCTGTTTTCGCGAATCGCGTTGTCGCGGCGCGAGTGCGCGGGCAGGGACTGACCCGATGACCGACGAGACCGGCACTCCTTCCGCTCCGGGCGCTGCCCGAGAGCCCGCGCAGGCACAGCGTGCGCCTTACCTGACGATGTCGAAGCGATCCGACTTCCTCGCGGCCAATCGCGGGCAGCGCGTGGCGCGCCCGGGTTTCGTGCTGCTGGCGAATCGCAACGGCGGGCAGGGGCGCCGTGCCGGGATCACCGTCACCAAGAAGATCGGCAACGCGGTCGTGCGCAATCGCATGAAGCGCCGCTTCCGCGCGCTGCTGCGCGAGATCCTGCCCGAACACGGTTTCGCCGATACCGACCACGTCCTGATCGGACGCGAGGGAGGGGTCGAGCGCGACTTCGCCAGCCTGCGCGAAGAGCTGCTCGCCGCGCTGACCCGCATCCGCGAGGGCAAGGTCGACCCGCCACGCGGTGCGCGGCGCGGGAAGGGTGGCCCCAAGGGTGGCGCGAAAGGCGCAGGCAAGGGCGGTCAGCACCGTGCGCGCGGGCGCGGCGAGACCGCACCTGCCGACGCTCCTGCGCCGAAATCGTGAGCCGGGCACTCGCCTTCGTCCGTGCGATACCGGCACTGGTGATGATCGCGATCGCGCGCGGCTGGCAGCTTGGTCCCTCGCGGATCATGCCCCCGACATGCCGCTTTTCTCCCTCCTGCTCGCAATACGCGATCGAGGCAGTGCGGACGCACGGTGCGATTAAGGGTGGATGCCTCGCACTATGGCGTCTATTGCGCTGCCAGCCTTGGGGTGGGCATGGCTATGACCCGGTCCCCGGAACAGATGACAACACGGGCAAGGGCGTCGGCGACGACTGCTCGTGCCACTGACGAATAGACGACAGGAAAAATCCCAGGTGCAGAACCAGCGTAACGTAATCCTGGCAGTCTTGCTGACTGCGCTTGTCCTCTTCGGATGGCAGGCGGGCGTCGGCTACTTCTATCCGCAGGCCAAGACACCGACCCAGACGGTCGCGGCCGGCGGGGCCGAGGAGGCAACCAAGCCGGGCAAGCCCAGCCGCGAAGGCGGCCTGCGCGACGCGGCTTCGCTGGCGCTGGAGAAGCAGGACCTCAAGAGCGCGCTCGCCGCAGGCAACCGCGTCGCCATCGAGGCGCCGGGCCTGTCGGGTTCGATCAACCTTCAGGGCGCGGTGCTCGATGACCTCGTGCTCAACCGCCACCGCGAGACGGTCGAGAAGGATTCGGGGCCGGTGCGCATCTACTCGCCGCGCGGCACGCCTGCGCAGCAGTTCGCGCGCTTCGGCTGGGTCGGGCAGGGCATCAAGGCCCCCGACGCCTCGAACATGGTCGAGTGGAAGGCGCCCGCCGGTGCCAAGCTGACCCCGTCGACCCCGCTCACGCTGACCTGGGACAACGGTTCGGGCCAGCAGTTCGCGCTGACCTACCGCATCGACGACAACTACATGATCACCGTCGACCAGACGGTGCGCAACACCGGCAATGGCCCGGTCGTCGTCCAGCCCTTCGCCTTCGTCAACCGCACCGACAAGACCGCCAGCCTCGATAGCTTCCAGGTCCATTCGGGCCCGGTCGGCGCCTTCGACGGTTCGGTTACCTTCGGCACCGACTACGACGACGTCGCCGAGGCCGGCACCATCGACGAGGCGGGCAATGCCGACTGGATCGGCTTCACCGACGTCTACTGGATGTCGACCGTCGCTCCCGTCGACGCCAAGGCCGAGGGCACTTATCGCTCGCTCGGCAACAACATCTTCCGCGCCGACCTGCTCTACCCGCAGCAGGCGCTGCAGGCCGGCCAGCAGCTCAAGCGCACCACCAAGCTGTTCGCCGGTGCCAAGGAGCACGAGGTGCTCGACGCCTACGAGGCGCAGGGCATCAAGAACTTCGGCCTCTCGATCGACTGGGGCTGGTTCCGCTGGTTCGAGAAGCCGATCTTCTGGCTGCTGACCAAGCTGTTCAGCCTCGTCGGCAACTTCGGTGTCGCGATCATCCTGCTGACGCTCATCGTGCGCGGCATCATGTTCCCGATCGCCCAGCGCCAGTTCGCCTCGATGGCGGCGATGCGCGCGGTCCAGCCCAAGATGAAGGCGATCCAGGAGCGCTACAAGGACGACAAGCAGAAGCAGCAGCAGGAAGTGATGAAGCTGTACAAGGAGGAAGGCGTGAACCCGCTCGCGGGCTGCCTCCCCATGTTCCTTCAGATCCCGGTGTTCTTCGCGCTCTACAAGACGCTGATCCTTGCCATCGAGATGCGCCACCAGCCCTTCGTGCTGTGGATCAAGGACCTTTCGGCGCCCGACCCGCTGCACATCCTCAACCTGTTCGGCCTGCTGCCGTTCGATCCGCCCAGCTTCCTCGCCATCGGCGTCCTCGCGCTGCTGCTGGGCATCACCATGTTCCTGCAGTTCAAGCTCAACCCGGCGCAGATGGACCCGACCCAGCAGCAGATCTTCATGATCATGCCCTGGTTCATGATGTTCGTCATGGCACCCTTCGCCGCGGGTCTGCTGCTGTACTGGATCACCTCGAACCTGCTGACCATCGCGCAGCAGAAGTTCCTCTACAGCCGTCACCCGCAGTTGCAGGCGCAGGCCGAAAAGGTCACCGAGGACACCGCGCGGGCCAAGGCGCGCGCCAAGGGCAAGAACTGACGTGAGCACCGACAACCATAACGAGCCCGAGGCGGGCAAGGGCGTCGAGGCCTTCGACGAGGAAACCGTCGAGCGCGCGCGCAAGCTCTTCTCGGGCCCGGTGGCGTTCCTCAAGAGCGCGCCCGCGCTCAAGTTTCTGCCCGATCCCGACGTGCCCGAGATCGCGTTCTGCGGACGTTCGAACGTCGGCAAGTCCTCGCTGCTCAACGCGCTCACCGGGCGCAAGGCGATTGCGCGCACCTCGGTCACGCCGGGGCGCACGCAGGAGCTCAACTTCTTCGACGTGGGCGAGCCGCTGCAGTTCCGCCTCGTCGACATGCCCGGCTACGGTTTCGCCAAGGCCCCGCTCTCGGTGGTCGAGACCTGGCGCCGCCTGGTGCGCGAGTTCCTGCGCGGGCGCGTGGTGCTGCACCGCACGCTGCTGCTGGTCGATTCGCGCCACGGCATCAAGTCGGTCGACGCCGAGATGATGAAGATGCTCGACGAGGCCGCGGTCGGCTATCGCATCGTCCTCACCAAGGCCGACAAGGTCAAGGCGAGCGAGCTCGAGAAGGTGCGCGTCGCCACGCAGGCCGAGGCGCGCAAGCACCCTGCGGCCTATCCCATCGTGCACGTCACCAGTTCCGAAAAGGGGCTGGGCATTGCCGAACTTCGTGCGGCGGTTCTTGCCGACGCTTTGCTCTAGCCAGCCGGGTGCCCCGGTCGTGGACCGGGTGCACCCGTGGCCAGGTTGCCACGAACTCCCGGAAAACCGTGTTTGTGACGATTGCGTGACCGGCGCCCGCGCGCTAGGGCGCGCAACTCATCCCGGATTCGCCGAGTAGATTCGACCCACGCCGAAAAGGAGGGGGGTAACCAATGCCGATGCGCCAGATCGCCGTCCTTCCCTATCGCACCGAGGGTGCGAGTTTCGACGCGCCGATCCAGATCCTGCTGATCACCTCGCGCGAGACGCGCCGTTGGGTGATCCCCAAGGGCGGGCTGATGAAGGGCCTCGCCCCGCATTCCGCCGCCGCCGTCGAGGCGGAGGAGGAAGCAGGCGTGCTCGGCGCGGTGTGTCCCACTCCGCTCGGCTCCTATCGCTATCGCAAGCGCCGCAATTCGGGCGCCTCGGTCTGGGCCGACGTCGACGTCTTCCCCTTCGCGGTGACCGAGGAACTGGAGACCTGGGACGAGCAGCACCAGCGCGAGCGGCGCTGGTTCTCGCTGGCCGAGGCCGCCGATGCCGTCGACGAGGAAGACCTCGCCGCCCTTATCCGATCCTTCGGCGCGCGCGAGTTCCGCGTCGCCGCCAGCCCCGCGCGCATGCTCGCCGCGGTGGCCGACAGAACGGGAGTCAATGCCATGTTCGCCTGGTTCCAGAAGCTGCTGCCGCAGCAGGGCGAGTTCTTCGAGCTGTTCGAGAGGCAGGCCGGTACGCTGGTCGCAGGCGCCGATGCGCTGGCGCGCCTCGCGCAGGGCGGGCCGGGGCGCAACCAGCACATCCGCGAGATCGAGGAGCGCGAGCACGACGCCGACGAGATTACCCGCGAGGTGCTCCAGTCGGTACGCCGTACGTTCCTGACGCCTTTCGACCGCTCCTCGATCACCAGCCTGATCACGACGATGGACGATGCCATCGACGAGATGCAGCAGGTGGCGGGCGCGGTCAGCCTCTACGACGTCGCCGAGTTCGAGCCGGAGATGATCGACATGGCCGCGATCATCGTCGATGCCGCGCGCCTCAGTGCCGAGATCATGCCGCTGCTGCGCAAGGTAGCCGACAACGGTCACCGCCTGCACGAGCTGACCGAGCGTCTGGTGCGCATGGAAGGCCACGCCGACGACATCCACGCAGCGGGCCTGCGCCGGGTGTTCCGCGAATCGCAGGGCAAGGACGCGCTGCACTTCATCGTGCGTCAGGAGATGTTCAAGCGTCTCGAGCGCGTGGTCGACCGTTTCGAGGATCTCGCCAACGAGATCGACGGCCTCGTCATCGATCACGCCTGATCGTCTAGCTCAAGCGCCATGGACCATAGTCTCGCCCTCCCGCTGCTGTTCGGGCTCGTCGCGCTCGCACTGGCCTTCGACTTCCTCAACGGGCTGCACGATGCCGCGAACGCGATCGCGACAGTCGTCGCGACGCGGCTGCTCTCGCCGGTCATGGCGGTGCTCTTCGCCGCGGGCGGCAACTTCGCGGCCTACTGGATCATGGGGCTCCACGTCGCAGAGACCGTGGGCAAGGGTATCATCGACAAGGACGCGGTGACGCCTGCGGTCGTTTTCGGCGCACTGGTCGGCGCGATGTTCTGGAACGTGGTGACCTGGCTCAAGGGCATTCCCTCGAGCTCGAGCCATGCGCTGATCGGCGGCCTGCTCGGCGCAGGCCTTGCCCACGGCGGCTTCGCGGTGGTCGAAAGCTCGGGCACGACCAAGACCATCGTCGCGATCTTCCTGTCGCCGACCATCGGCTTTGCCATCGCGATGCTGCTGATGCTGGGCACGAGCTGGCTGTTCAAGGGCTTCTCGCCGCGCGGGTCGAACTCGGTGTTCAAGGCGCTGCATCTCCTGTCCTCGGCCGCCTACTCGATCAGCCACGGCGGCAACGACGCGCAGAAGACGATGGGCATCATCGCCGTGCTGCTCTATTCGACCGGGCATCTGGAGGGCGATTTCCACGTGCCCGAATGGGTCGTGCTGGCCTGCTACACGGCCATCGCGCTGGGCACGCTTTCGGGCGGGTGGAAGATCATCAAGACGATGGGCTCCAAGCTCACCAAGCTCAACCACCACTCGGGCTTCTGTGCCTCGAGCGCGGGTTCGGTCGTGGTTTTCGGCGCGAGCGCGATGGGCATTCCGGTATCGACGACCCATGCCATCACCGGTTCGGTCGTCGGCACCGGCGCGGCCCGGCGTGCGAGCGCGGTGCGCTGGTCGGTCGCGAGCCGCGTGATCGTCGCCTGGTTCATCACCATCCCGGCGAGCGCCATCGTCGGCGCGGCGTTCTATCTGCTCACGCGCCTGTTCTGATCTCGTCGAATGGGCGCTGCGCCCTCGACATAGGCCCGGGCAGTGACTAGGTCCGCCTGAGCAGTCAGAAAAGCGCATCCCCCCATGAAGCTGATTATCGGCAACAAGAATTACTCGAGCTGGTCGCTGCGCGGCTGGCTCGCCTGCAAGCAGTCGGGCCTCCATTTCGATGAACTGACCGTGCCCATCCTCGGCGAGGACTGGGAACACGTGAAGACGAGCACCAGCGATCTCGCGCCCAGCCAGGGCAAGGTGCCGATCCTGTGGGACGGCGATGCGGTGGTCTGGGACAGTCTCGCCATCGTCGACTTCCTTGCCGACAAGGTCGGGCGCGACCGGTTCTGGCCCAAGGACGATGCCGCGCGCGCGATGGCGCGCTCGATGGTCGCCGAGATGCATTCGGGCTACCTCGCGCTGCGCCGTACGCTGCCGATGAACGTGCGCAAGCGCCTGACCCTGCCCGGCGTGCCAGAGGACGTGCGCGACGACGTGGTGCGCATCCTCACGCTCTGGGCCGAGGCGCGCGCGCGTTTCGGGCAGGGCGGTCCCTTCCTGTTCGGCACCTTCGGCGCGGCCGACGTGTTCTATGCGCCGGTCGTCAGCCGCTTCCTCACTTACGGGATCGGGGTACCCGGCTTCGCGCAGGCCTACATGCAGGCGGTGTGGGAGCACGACTGGATGCAGCAGTGGATCGCCGCGGCAGAAGCCGAGGACTGGGTGATCGAACAGTACGAGATGCCGGAAGAATGACGATGAAGCGTTTGCTGGTTTCGCTGGCGGGCCTCGCGGGCCTGCTTGTCTCGGGTCAGGCGCAGGCCTGGGGCGCCTATGGCCACCGCACCGTCGGCGCCATCGCCTGGGAGAACGTCGCACCCGAAACGCGCAGCGCGATCCGTCGCCTGCTCGCGCATCAGGAAGAGATCGATACCCCGCAGTGCGCGATGCACTCGATCGAGGATGCCGCGGTCTGGCCCGACTGCATCAAGGGTGAGCGTTGGCGCTGGGCCTTCGCGTCCTCGTGGCACTACCACGACCAGCCGATCTGCGGCAGCTTCGACCTCAAGACCGAATGCCGCGACGGCAATTGCGCGACCGCGCAGATCGAGCGTAACGAGCGCCTGCTCGCCGACCGCAAGCTGGCGCCGGTGCTGCGGCTCGAGGCGCTGGCCTTCGTCGTCCACTTCGTCGGCGACATCCACCAGCCGCTTCACGTCGGCGAGAACCACGATCTTGGCGGCAACCGGATCAAGGCCGACTACGGCATTGCACCGGGGCGCAACCTGCACTCGATCTGGGACGGGGTGCTGGCCGAGCGCGCGATCACCTCCGCGCGCCCGCCGCTGGTGCGCCGCTATAGCGCGGCCGAGAAGGCCGAGCTCGCCACCGGCTCGGTCGAGGACTGGGCGCGTGAATCCTGGCAGGTCTCCAAGGACTTCCTCTATCCCGCCGCTTTCGGCGAGCTTCCCTGCGACGATGCGGGCAAGGCGAAGGAAGGCAAGAAGATCGTCTGGTCGAACGAGGCGACGCAGGCCGCGATCCCGATCATCGACAAGCGCATCGAGCAGGCCGGGCTGAGGCTGGCGAAGATGCTCGACAAGGCGCTCGGAGCCTGATTCAAGGGACCGGCTCGGCAAAAGGACAAGGGTGACACGATGCACGATGGATCGCATGGTTTCTCGCGGCGCGCGGCGCTGGTGCGGCTCGGCGGCGTCACGGCGCTGTCGGCTGCGGCGCTGAGCGGCCCGTGGCGGGCACTGGCAGCCCCTGCGTACGATCCGGTCTCCTACATCGCCCCCGAACTGCGCCCGTTCCTGAAGGACCACAAGCCGCGCACGGTCGGCTACGAATGGACCTGGGATGTGGTCAAGCCGACGCGCAAGAGCGCAGCGCAGCTCGCCGCGCCACTGCCCAAGGGGCCCTGGCGCGCGATCAAGGTCCCCGTGCCGGGCGGCAGGCCGCCGGTGACGATCTACGTCGTCAACGAGCTGAAGGGCCGTCGGCGCGGCGGCATCGTCCATACTCACGGCGGCGGCTACATCATGGGCTATGCGCGCGACGCACTGGCCGGTGTCGCGCAGATGGCGCGTGAACTGGATTGTACGCTCGTCACCGTCGAATACCGCCTCGCCCCCGAGACCACTTACGAAGGCTCTCGCGAGGACACCTACGCCGCGCTCAAGTGGCTTTACACCCATGCCGACGAGGTCGGTGTCGACCGCGACAGGATCGCCCTGCTCGGCGACAGCGCGGGCGGTGGCCATGCCGCTCTGCTCGCGATCACCGCGCGCGATCGCGGCGAGGTGCCGGTCGCCTTCCAGTGCCTTGTCTATCCCATGCTCGACGACCGCGTGGGCACGACCATCGAGCGTCCGCGCCAGATGGGCGAATATGTCTGGACGCCCGAGGCGAACCACTATGGCTGGCGCTCGTTCCTCGGCCGCGAGCCGGGGCAGGCGGGCAAGGTCGACGGCGTGCCCGGGCGCGTCGCCAGCGTTGAAGGGCTGCCCCCGGCGTGGATCGGGGTGGGCGGCACCGACCTGTTCATGGAAGAGGACGTCGATTACGGCGAGCGCCTGCTCAACGCCGGGATCGGTTGCGAGATCATGGTCCAGCCCGGCGCCTACCACGCCTTCGACCTGATCGCCCCGAAGACGGATATCGCCCGCCGCTTCACCGCCTCGAAGATGGCCGCGCTGGCACGCGCAATCGGCTAGCAGCCGAAGCGCGCCACGCTACCACCGCGCGGTCAGGCCTGCCCTTTCGCCGCGCCGGCCTGCTTCTTCGGTGCCACTTTCTTTGCTGCCGCTTTCTTCGCTGCAGCGGTCTTCGCGCCCTTTTCGAGGACCTTGTCCTTGAAGCCGCACAGGTCGACCACCGGGCAGCGCCAGCACTCGGGGGTGCGCGCCTTGCAGATGTAGCGTCCGTGCAGGATCATCCAGTGGTGCGAGCCGACGCGGAAAGGGTTGGGGACCTTCTTCTCCAGCCCCTTCTCGACCGCGAGCGGGGTCTTGCCCTTGGCCATGCCGGTACGGTTGGCGACGCGGAAGATATGCGTGTCGACCGCGAAGGTCTCGGCCCCGAAGGCGCAGTTCATGACCACGTTGGCGGTCTTGCGGCCCACCCCGGGCAGCTCGACCAGTGCGTCGCGGTCCTGCGGAACCTCGCCGCCGTAGCGATCGACCAGCATCTGCGAGAGCGCGATGACGTTCTTCGCCTTGGAGTTGAACAGGCCGATGGTCTTGATGTGCTCCTTGAGTCCTTCCTCGCCCAGCTCGACCATCTGCTGGGGTGTCGTGACCTCGCGGAACAGCGCGCGCGTCGCCTTGTTGACGCCGACGTCGGTCGACTGCGCCGAGAGCGTGACCGCGACGAGCAACTGGTAGACGTTGCCGAATTCGAGCTCGGTCACCGGGTCGGGATTGAGCTCGGCAAGGCGGCGGAAGAACTCGAAGATCTGGTCCTTCTTCAAAGGCCGAGCACCTCGGGCATGGTGTAGCGCCCGGCGCCCTTGCCCACGATCCACTGCGCCGCGCGCACCGCGCCCTTGGCGAAGATGGAGCGGTTCTCGGCCATGTGTGAGAGCGCGAGGCGCTCGTTGTCGGCGAGGAAGTGGACGGTGTGGTCGCCCGCGACGGTGCCGCCGCGCAGCGCGGCAATGCCGATGGTGCCCGCCTCGCGGCTGCCGGTGATGCCGTCGCGCCCGCGCACCGCCTTGTCCTCGAGCGCGACCTCGCGGCCCTTGGCGGCGGCTTCGCCGAGCAGGAGCGCGGTGCCCGAGGGCGCATCGACCTTCATGCGGTGGTGCGTCTCGACCACCTCGATGTCCCAGTCCTCGCCGAGACGGCTCGCCGCCTCGCGCACGAGGTGGGCAAGCAGCGTGACGCCGAGCGAGGTATTGCCGGTCTGCAGCACCGGGATGGTCCTGGCTGCCTCGTCGATCAGCCAGTGGTGGCGTTCTTCAAGGCCGGTGGTGCCGATGACGATCGGCAGGTTCGCGGCAAGCGCGGCATCGAGGTTGGCCTCGAGCGCGGCAGGGCTGGAGAAGTCGATCAGCACGTCGCAGGCAGCCGTGATGGCGGAGGCATCGCCGTCGCGGTCGACCCCGCCGCCGAGCGTCTCTCCGGCCTCGGCGATGGCCTGTGCGATCGCCTGGCCCATGCGCCCCTGGCTGCCGATGATTCCGATTTGCGTCACGTCACTGTCTCCGCCGGGTCACTTGTCGCGGGGCTGCGCGCTACGGGCTTGTCCCGGAGCGGCGGCTGCCCCTAGTCTGGCCCAAGCGCATGGCGAAAAACCGCGCGCGAGACAAGCCGCAGCGCACAGGCGCGCCCGGCGACAGGAAAGGAGCGGCGATGCGCCTCAAGGCCGATGCCAATATCGTGATCCTCACCGGTGCTGGGGTCAGCGCCGAGAGCGGGATCGACACCTTCCGCGATTCGGGCGGGCTATGGGAGCAGCACCGGGTCGAGGACGTCGCCACGCCCGAGGCCTTCGCGCGCGATCCCGAACTGGTGCTGCGCTTCTACGACATGCGCCGCGCGGCGATCCAGACGTGCGAGCCCAATGCCGCCCACCATGCGCTCGCGCGGTTGCAGCGCGCGTGGGCAGGGCAGGTCACGCTCGTTACCCAGAACGTCGACGATCTCCACGACCGTGCCGCGGCTACGGCGGGTGTCGAGGACGCGCGGGTGATCCACATGCACGGCGAGCATCTCAACGCCTGGTGCACCGCTTGCGACACGCGCTCGCGCTGGCGCGCGACGCTGATCGAGCGGCCTGCCTGCCCGGCCTGCGGCGAGGCGGCGCTGCGCCCCGACATCGTCTGGTTTGGCGAAATCCCCTATCGCATGGACGAGATCATCGCGGCGGTGGAGAGCGCCGACCTGTTCGTCTCGATCGGGACCTCGGGCGCGGTCTACCCGGCGGCGGGGCTGGTGCGCATGGCCGGCGAGGCGGGCGCGCAGACGCTCGAACTCAACCTCGAGCCCTCGCAGGGCAGCCACTGGTTCGATGAGGCGCGCCACGGCCCGGCGACGCGGCTCGTGGCACAGTGGGTGGAGCAGCTGCTGGGCTGACGCGGGGCGCGTCTATCGCTCCATCAGCCAGGATTCCCGCAGGCGCTGCACGAGGGGTCCTTGGCCATGCGGATCGCGCGCATGCCCGGCGCCATGCCGTCGATGAGGTGGAGCTTGCCGTACTGCGGGTCGCCGAAAGCGGCATGGCCTGCGAGCAGCGCGCGCATGGCATGCATCGCGGCGAAGGTGCCGACCATGCCGACCATCGCGCCAAGCACGCCGTCTGCAGCGCAAGTGTCGCAGTCCTGCGCGTCGAAGGCATCGCCCACGAAGCAGCGGTAGCAGGGCTGGTCGGGCAGGTGTCCCGCGAAATTGGCGACCTGGCCCTGGAAGCGCCCGATCGCCGCGCTCGTCAGGGTAATGCCCATATCGACACAGGCATCCGACACCGCGAGGCGAGTCGCGAAGTTGTCACACCCGTCCAATACGAGGTTGGCGCCGGAAAGGATGCGAGGCGCATTGTCATTCCCTAACCGCTCGACATGCGTCGTGACCTTGAGGCCAACATCAAAACGCCGCACCCATTCGGCCGCCGCTTCCGCCTTGTGCTTGCCGATATCCGATGGCGTGTAAACCGTCTGGCGCTGGAGGTTGGAGACGTCGATGACGTCGTCGTCCACCAGGGTCAGGCGTCCTATGCCGGCTGCGGCGAGATATTGCAGCGCTGGACTGCCGATCCCGCCGCAGCCGACCAGTACGACGTGCGCATCGCATAGCGCGGCCTGCCCGGCGCCGCCCACTTCGGGCAGGACGATGTGGCGCGCGAAGCGCTCGAGACGGTCGCTCGTCAGGCTCATGCTCGGGGATTGTCCTCGTATTCTTCGGGGGTGTGTTCTTCGGGGGCGGCTGGCTCGAGCGCCACGCGTTCGCGCCGGAAACCGTTGAGCCCGAACCACCACTGCGCCGCGACCACCGCGCCCTTGGCCGGCTGCAGCATGCCCAGCATCATCGCCAGCGCGAGCGGGATCAGCACCGAGAAGATCGCCGCAGGTCCCATGTCCCAGTCTCGCACCATGGCGATGACCAGCGGGGCGAGCAGGTGGCCAGTGACGATGATCGCGATGTAGGCGGGGAAGTCATCCGCGCTCTGATGCGTGAGATCGAGCGTGCAGACCGGGCAATTATCGCGCGGTTTGAGCCACTTGCGAAAGAGACTGCCCTCGCCGCAGCGGGGGCAGCGGGCCCGCGCCCCGCGCAGGGCCGCCTCGCCGAAAGTGCCGGGCAGAAGGGATTCGCGCGAGGGCTCCATGGCCAGTGGCTCTAGAGCATGGACCGCGCCGGGGGAAGGGTGCGCGCGAGCAGCTGGCGTCGCGCGCTGGTTCAGGCTGGCAGCGCCTGCCGCGCGATTTCGACGCGGTTTCGGCCTGCCTGCTTGGCGACGTAGAGCGCTTCATCGGCCCGGCGCGTGGCATCGTCGAGCTCGGCGTAGCGGTGCAGGCTGGCGATGCCGCAGGAGAACGTCACCGGGCGCTGCGTGCCGGGCAGTTCGGCGTCGGCAGCGATCGTCGCACGCAGACGCTCCATGACCTGCGCGGCCTCCTCGAGCGCGGTATCGGGGAACAGCACGATGAATTCCTCGCCGCCCCAGCGCGCGCAGATGTCCGAGCGGCGCAGCAAGGCGTTGATACGCTGGGCGAAGACCATCAGCAGGGCATCGCCGCGGGCATGGCCCAGCCTGTCGTTGACCTGCTTGAAGTGGTCGATGTCGAGCATCGCGACCGCGGCCTCGGTCTCGTGGACCAGCAGTTTGCGTGCGACCTCGGTGAAGCCGCGACGGTTGCGCAGGCTCGTGAGCGAATCGCGCCCGGCCTCGTCGGTGAGCAGCTCGATGCGCGTGGCGCTTTCGTTGGCCGCCGCCGCGACGCCTTCGAGCAGGCGCCCGACGAGATCGCCGCCGCCGCGCGGCATGTGGGAGATGCGCTCGCCCGACTGGACGGCGCGCAGCATCTCTGTCGCCTCCTCGATCGGGGCGAGCAGGGCGCGGATCGAGGCGAGGCCTGCCGCCGTGCCGAAGAGCGTGGCGACGAGCAGGACGACGAGCGTCGTCGTTTCCCACCGGCCGGTCACCGCCTGATAGACGATCGCGGCGACGAGCGGGATGTGCACGGCCACGAAGCAGACCGAGAGCAGGCGCCGCTCGTAATGGCGGGGAAAGAGGAAGGTGGTTGCCGAATAGAAGCGCATGGCCATGGCTATAGGCGATTTTCCGGAGTTTGCGAATTGGCCGAAGGTGGCCTGTCTCCCGGTTCTGGACCCGCAAGTCCTCGCCTCGGAACGGACCAGTTCGTGCACCGGGCAACACGAGGGCGGGGGAGGGGCGCCAGAATGCAAAAGGAGCGCCGGACCCAGGTCCGACGCTCCCTTGCTTGTCAACATTTGCAGTGGCCCGTTGCGGGCCCGTTGTGGCCCCTGCGCGATCAGCTCTCGAGCTGGCGCAGCAGCGAGCGCACGTCGCCGTCCATGTCGGCATCGCGGCTGCGCAGTTCCTCGATGAGGCGCACCGCGTGGATCACCGTCGAGTGGTCGCGGCCACCGAACTTGCGGCCGATCTCGGGGTACGAGCGCGGGGTCAGCACCTTGGCGAGGTACATCGCCACCTGACGCGGACGCACCACCGCGCGGGCGCGGCGCTTCGAGCTCATCTCGGTGCGGTCGATGCGGTAGAACTGGCAGACCGTGCGCTGGATCTCGTCGATCGTGATCCGGCGGCGGTTGGCCGAGAGGATGTCGGTGAGCTGTTCCTCGGCAAGCTGGAGCGAGACCTGCTGCCCGGTAAGCTGGGCATAGGCGATCAGCTTGTTGAGGCCGCCGACCAGCTCGCGCACGTTGCGGTTGATGGTCCGTGCGAGGAACTCGATCACGTCCGCGGGCACGTCGACCGAGGCGAAGCGCTGGAGGCGATTTTCGAGAATCGCGCGGCGCAGCTCGATGTCGGCGGGCTGGATGTCCGCGACGAGGCCCATCGACAGGCGCGAGAGCAGGCGCGGTTCCACGCCGTCGAGTGCCTGCGGGGCACGGTCGGCGGCGAAGACCAGACGCTTGCCTTCCTGAAGCAGCGCATCGATCGTGTAGAGCAGTTCTTCCTGGGCCGAGGCCTTGCCAATGATGAACTGGATGTCATCGACCAGCAGCAGGTCGAAGCCGCGCAGGCGCGCCTTGAACTCGATCATCTGGTTCTGGCGCAGCGCCTGGACGAACTCGACCATGAAGCGCTCTGCCGAGCAGTAGAAGATCCGGGCATGCGGATGATGCGCGAGATAGGCATGGCCGATCGCGTGCAGCAGGTGCGTCTTGCCCTGTCCGGTCGCGCCCTTGAGATAGAGCGGCGAGAACTGCGGCGTCTCGGTCGCGGCCATGCGCTGGGCAGCATTGCAGGCCAGCACGTTGCTCTCGCCGGTGACGAAGCTGGTGAAGGTCTGCGAGGCGTCGATGCCCGCCGGGCCCTGGCCGAGCGAGGCGAACGATTCGCCCGAGAGCGCTGCCGAAAGCGCATCGCCCGAGCCCTGCGCCGAATCGTTGGCCGGCGTGCGGCTGGGACGACCGGCCCCGCCCAGACGCAGCTCGGGGAGCTGGCGACGGCCAGGATGGACGAGGATGCGCACGTGGCGCACGTCCGGGCGCGCGATCTTCCATGCCAGCGACAGGCGATCGGCAAAGCGATCCGTCACCCAGTTCGCCGAGAACTCGGTGGGCATGTAGAGATCGAGCGTGCCGGTTTCCTTGCAGTAATTGCCCGGCTGGATCGGCTTGATCCACTGGCTGTGAGCCTGGTGACCCAGGTCCTTGCGCAATCCCTGGCTAATGTCGGCCCAGTCTGCCGCCAGATTCACGGCTTCCTGATCCTCTTCCGTTGTCACCCTTACCGCCTTAGTTTTCTTGCCGGCGCCCTTGGCGCCATTGCTCAATGATGTTGATAGACCTGACACCCCGACCGAACTCCCCTGGTTCCCCGCCAATCGATCTGGCACCTGCAAAAATGGACAGACACACAGAGACAGCCCGCACGCGAAGACGGGCCTGATACCCGTCCAGGGACAAAACATCCCCGCAACCGCAAGCACGAATGCTGCAGCCGCCTCGTTCAAACTATCGCTGTTGCCCGGCCAGTTCCGCTTGGCCGGAGACCCTTTTAGGGAGCGCTTTGCCGCGCAGGCAATACGGTCATCCCAAAATAAAAAAATTTATGACGGTTGACTCACGCAAGTCTGCGGAAACCGGGGTCATCTAATGATTTACCAAGCAAAATCAGTTATTTGCTGGGCTTGGCGAGATGGGCCGAAAGCGAATCGCAGCAAAACCTATGGTTTGCGCGAAGTAGGTCGCGAGGGCCTGTTCCAAACGCAACGAAGCCGGGGATCGCCTCCCCGGCTTCGTTCTTGTTCCGTCCCGAAAAGCCTTACAGCGCGTTAACTGCGCCGGGGCGAATCAGTATTTGGAAAGGCTGCTGCCTCAGAGCGCGGATACGCGCTTCGAGAGGCGCGACATCTTGCGCGCAGCCGTGTTCTTGTGAACCACGCCGCGAGCAACGCCGCGTGCCAGTTCGGGCTGCATTTCCTTGAGCGCTTCGGTCGCGGCCGACTTGTCACCGCCGGCGATCGCGCCCTCGACCTTCTTCAGGAAGGTGCGGATGCGGCTCATGCGGTTGGTGTTGATCTCGGCGCGACGCGTGTTGCGACGGATGCGCTTACGGGCTTGTGGCGTATTGGCCATGAACGTTCCTTTGTCTGGCCGCCATGCGGCCCCTTTGCCTGTACGAATCTGTAAACTGGCGAGCGGACTCGCCGGAAAGCGCGCCCCTTAGCCATCCGAGCGGTTTTCGTCAACCCGCGAGGGGGATTCGAAACCGCCTATTTCTGGCATTTGCGGCACCAGAAGGTGCTGCGGCCGCCCTGTACGAAGCGCTCTACTCTCCCACCGCACGAACAGGCAAGACCCTCGCGCCCGTAGACCTGCCAGGAAGTGGCGAAATACCCGAGTTCTCCGCTGGGCTGGGCATAGTCGCGGATGGTCGAGCCGCCCGCCGCGATCGATTCCTCGAGTACCGCGCGGATCGCGGGCACGAGCCGCGCAAGCGCGGCCTTCGAGACCTTGCCCGCCGCCTTGTCGGGGCGGATGCCGGCGCGGAACAGGGCCTCGCACACGTAGATGTTGCCGAGCCCTGCAACGATTCGCTGGTCGAGCAGCAGCAGCTTCACCGGGGCCACGCGCCCCGCGAAGGCGGCGGCAAGGTGCGCGGCACTCAGTCCCTCGCCGAGCGGCTCGGGTCCCATCGTGGCGAAGGGGCCCCATGTCTCGAGCATGGCGCTCGGCACCAGGTCGACCGAACCGAAGCGGCGCGCGTCGTTGAGCGCGAGCACGTGCCCCGAGCCCGTCTCGAGCACGAGGTGGTCGTGCTTTTCGGGTTTCTCGGGCTCGATTCGCCAGCGCCCCGACATGCCGAGGTGAAACACCATGGTCTGGTCGCGGTCGGTATGGACGAGTCCGTATTTGGCGCGCCGGCCCATCGCGGTGACCTTCGCGCCGGTCATGACCTGGACGAGTTCGGGCGGGAAGGGGCGGCGCAGGTCCGCGCGGTTGAGCGTCACGCGTGCGATCCGCTCGCCCTCGAGAAAGCGCGCGAGCCCGCGCACGGTGGTTTCGACTTCGGGAAGTTCTGGCATGCACCGTGCGGTCTAGCGGGGCATGCAGGCCAAGTCATCATGGCTCTTGTGGCCAGCGCCTTGTGCACCGGGGCTGGACAGGAGGCCGATCCCGGGAGAGAGCAGCGCGATGACATCGCGTTCACCTTTCTTGCCTCGATCAGCCAGGGCTAGTCTTCTTGTCCTGCTGGCATCGCTCGGCCTGGCCACGGTCGCAGGACCGGGGCTCGTCCCGCGCGCATCGGCACATCCGGGCGGGCTCAACGCGGCGGGCTGCCACAACAACCGCAAGACCGGTGACTACCATTGCCATCGTTCGGCATCCGCGCCGCCTCCTGCGCGCCGGGCGAGTGGAGCGGGCGAGGGCGGGTCTGCGTATTATGCCAATTGCACGGAGGCCCGCGCGGCGGGAGCAGCTCCGATACGCCGCGGCCAGCCGGGTTATCGCAGCGGTCTCGATCGCGACAACGACGGTATCGCCTGCGAATGGAGCCGGTGACGGCGAGAGGAGCGCAGCCGGCGCTCGCGGCTTTTGCGGGCTTGCGCACCGGTGCATCGCGGTTTGCGTGAAAGCGCAGCGCATGACCCTTCCCGAGCCGGTCATTTGCGCCTAAAGCCCCGGGCATGAGCGAAAAGGTTTCCTTCGGCTACGAGGACGTGGCCCCCGAGGAGAAGGAAGGGCGCGTCGGCGCCGTCTTCTCCAACGTCGCGCGCAAGTACGACCTCATGAACGACGCGATGTCGGCGGGCATGCACCGTTTGTGGAAGGACAAGTTCGTGCGCCGGGTGAAGCCGCGCGCGGGCGAGCAGATCCTCGACATGGCAGGCGGCACCGGCGACATTGCCTTTCGCATGGAGAAGGCCGGGGCCTCGATCACCGTCTCGGACATCAACCAGGACATGCTCGACGTGGGCATCGAGCGCGCGATGGAGCGCAGCATCGACACGCTCGTGTGGTCGCGCCAGAACGCCGAGGAACTCTCGTTCCCCGCGCGCCACTTCGACGCCTACACGATCGCCTTCGGCATTCGTAACGTCACGCATATCGACAAGGCGCTGGCCGAAGCGCACCGCGTGCTCAAGTACGGCGGGCGCTTCTTCTGCCTCGAATTCTCGACCACCGAGTGGCCCGGCTTCAAGGAAGTCTACGACGTCTACTCGCACAAGCTGGTGCCGCAGATCGGGCAGGCGCTCGCGGGCGATGCCGATTCGTATCGCTATCTCATCGAATCGATCCGCCGCTTCCCGCCGATGCCCCGCTTCGAGGCGATGATCCGCGAGGCCGGTTTCAAGCACACCAAGGTCGAGCCGATCATGGGCGGCCTCGTCGCGATCCACTCGGGCTACAAGGTCTGATCCAGCGGCATGATCCGACCGACAACGCACGTCTGGCGCCTGCTCAAGTGGGGGCGCGTCCTCGCACGCCACGGAGCGCTGCGCGGGATAGAGAACGACCGTAACGCCCCGCTGCCGGTCAAGCGGCTCTGCCGGCTCGCACGCTTCGGCGCGCGCCAGTCGGACGAGCCCGACTATGCCGGTGCCTTCGAGGCGATCGGTCCGGCGGCGATCAAGCTGGGCCAGGCGCTCGCCACGCGCCCCGATCTCGTCGGCGAGGGGCCTGCGCGCAACCTGCTCAGCCTGCAGGACAACCTGCCGCCGGTCGACTTCGCGCTGATCCGTGGGCGGGTCGAGGACAGCTTCGGGCGCACGCTCGAGGACCTGTTCGAGAGCTTCGATGAGACCCCGGTCGGCGCGGCCTCGATCGCGCAGGTCCACCGCGCGGTGACGCGCGAGGGGCGCCAGGTCGCGGTCAAGGTGCTGCGTCCGGGCATCCGCGAACAGTTTAACCGCGACGTCGAGACGTACGAGTGGGCCGCGGCCCATCTCGAGGTGCTGGGCGGCGAGGCGGCGCGCCTGCGTCCGCGCGCGGTGATCGCCAACCTCAAGCGCTGGACGCTGCGCGAGCTCGACTTGCGCCGCGAGGCGGCATCGGCCTCGGAACTGGCCGAGGCGATGCGCGCGGTCGAGGGTTACCGCGTCCCCGCGATCGACTGGGACCGCACGACGGGGCAGGTGCTCACGCTCGAGTGGATCGACGGCATCAAGATGAGCAACGTCGATGCGCTGCGCGAGGCCGGGCACGACCTGCGCGCGCTGGCGCACCGGCTGGTGCTCACCTTCCTCAAGCAGGCGATTTCGAGCGGCTTCTTCCACGCCGACATGCACCAGGGCAACCTGTTCGTGCAGGGCGAGCCGGGCGAGAGCACGATCGTCGCGATCGACTTCGGCATCATGGGGCGCATCAACCGCCAGGCGCGCCTGTGGCTGGCCGAGATCCTCTACGGCCTCACCACCGGCAACTATCGCCGCGTCGCCGAGATCCACTTCGAGGCGCAGTACGTGCCCAGCTACCATACGGTAGAGGAGTTCGCGACGGCGCTGCGCGCGGTGGGCGAGCCGATGCGCGGCAAGCCGGTCTCCGAACTCTCGGTCGGACAGATGCTCGACGGGCTCTTCGCGATTACCCGCGACTTCGACATGCAGGTCCAGCCGCACTTGCTGCTGCTGCAAAAGACCATGGTCATGGTCGAGGGCCTCGCCACCGCGCTCGATCCCGAGATCAACATGTGGGACGTCGCCGGACCCTTCGTGAAGGAGTGGATCCGCGACGAACTGGGGCCCGAGGCGATGATCGCCGACCGTATCCACGAGGACCTCGACACGCTCATGCGCCTGCCCGCGCTGGTGCGCCGGATCGAGGAGCGTTTCCCACCCAAGGGAGCCGCCCCCGAGCAGGCCCCGCTGCCCGAGATCGACCTCGTGCTCGGCCTTGGCCGCGACAAGTCGCAGCGCCGTAAACGCGATGGTAACCACTGGGGCGGCTATATTCTCGCCGCGGCAGTGGGGGGTATCGCAGCATGGGCAGGGACGTTCTGGCAGATGATGGGCTGACCGCGAAGGTCGGCGCCACGGCGCAGCCGGGCAAGGGACAAGACGACAGGCTCCGCGCCTGTTCGACCGTAGAGGCAAGGCATTTCGCGCGCCTCTCGCCCGGCCTCGCACGTCTCGCACTGGCAGCGCTCGCGTTGCTCCTGCTGGCATCGGCGCTCGTGCCAACGGCCCGGCCCGGCGACCGTCTGCCCTGGCAGGGGGCGGTCGACGGCAAGGTCGCGGCGCAGACCACCAGCGCCGAGCTCGAGGCGAGCGGGCGCGATGCCGACATCGCGCTCTACGATCTCGTTGCCCAGCGCATCGCCGCTGGCGAGCATTACTACGATTTCATCGTCGCGCAGCAGCGCGCCTTCGATTTCCCGGTTCGCCCGGGCGTCGCGGTGCGCCTGCCGACGCTGGCCTATCTCGCTGCCTGGCTTGGCGAGGACGGTCTGGTGGCGGGGGCCTTCGCGCTGATCGCAGGCGTGCTCACCGCATGGTGGGGCAAGTTCGCACAGGATGCGACGACGCTGCGCCGCCGCGGGCTGGGTATCGCTATCCTTGCACTGGGCATGTCGCTCACGCTCAACCGCCACTTCCTGCTCTTGCACGAATTGTGGGCCGGCGGGTTGCTCGCGCTGTCTTTCGGTCTCTATCGCAGTCGCACTCCCGGCAAGCGCGCGCACCGGATCGGTGCGTTCCTCGCCGCTGCGCTGGCGCTGGCGATCCGCGAGCATGCGCTGCCCTTCGTCATGCTGATGGCGGCTTTCGCGGCATTCGAGCGCAACTGGCGCGAGGCGGGTGCATGGCTGGCGCTGATCGCGCTGTTCGCGGCCGGACTGGCGGCGCACCTCGGGCTCGTCACGCGTGACGTGGTGCCCGGCGATGCGCCCTCGGCTTCGTGGCTGGCGCTGCGCGGGCTGTCGGGCTGGCTCTCGAACGTCGTTCAGGCGAGCAACCTGCGCTGGTTGCCGCACTATCTCGCAGGACCGCTGGTCGTCGCCGCCTGCTTCGGCTGGCTCGGCTGGAACGGGCGCGAGGGATTGTTCGGGTTCCTGCTCGCCGCGGGCTATGGTCTCGCCTTTACCGTGGCGGGGCGCTGGGACAATTTCTACTGGGGCGCAATGATTGCCCCGGTCATGGGCGCGGGCATCGTCTTCGCGCCGCGTGCACTGGCGGCGCTGGTCAGGCAGGCGGACCTCGCGGTCGAGCCCGACCCGGCCTTTGCGCCCGCCGGTTCGAACGAGGCAGGTGCCACCGCTCGCTGGGCCGCAAACTGATTGCGCGAAGATGGCTGGTGTTGCAAAAGCGCCCGAGATGACCGGGCCTCGTATCCTTCTTGTCGTGGGTGGCGGAATTGCTGCCTACAAATCATGTGAACTCGTTCGCCAGATCCGCAAGGAAGGGGGCGATGTCACTTGCGTGCTGACCGAAGGGGGCGCGCAGTTCGTGACCCCGATGGCGCTCGCCGCGCTGTCGGGCAACCAGGTGCACACCTCGCTCTTCGACCTCAAGAACGAGGTCGAGATGGGGCACATCCAGCTCAGCCGCGAGGCCGACCTGATCGTGGTGTGCCCGGCGACGGCGAACATGATGGCGAAGATGGCCGCAGGGATCGCCGACGATCTTGCCACGACGCTGCTGCTCGCCACCGACAAGCCGGTCATGGCGGTCCCGGCGATGAACGTGCGCATGTGGCAGCACGCCGCGACCGTGCGCAACGTGCAGGTGCTGCGCGAAGCCGGTGTCGACGTGATGGAGCCCGAAGAGGGCACCATGGCCTGCGGCGAATACGGTCCCGGCCGCCTTCCCGATCCGATGGCGATCTGGCAGCGCATTGCCTGGGCGCTGGGCATGGGGCCGGTCGAGATCGCGCCGCTGCCCGGTGCCTCGGCCTATGACATGCCCTATCCCGCGCTGCCCGGCCACGCGCCCGACGACGATGCCTACTGGACCGCCGGGCTCGGCGATCCGGAAGGCGAGGGCGAGGAAGTCGACGTTGCGGGCCTTGGCGGTCTGTCGGGCTCGCTCGTCTCGCGGTCGGTCGCCAAGGCGCGCGAGCAGGCTGCCGCGCTCGAGGCCGGCGGCGAGGCGCTCTCGGTGCCCGCGCCCGATCCCGGTGGTCCCTCCACCCCGCCCGGCTCGCTCTTCGCGCGCAAGGGCGATGCGCGCGCGGCACCGCCGACCGACCCCGAGGCGATCAACCATCTCACCTCGCGCCATGGCGATGCGGTGCGTCCCGAGGCCTTTCAGGGTGAAGTCGAAGGTGCCTTCCCCTCGGTGGGCGGCCAGCAGCCGGGCCTCTATGCCGACGGCCCCTTCGGCGATGCCCACCTGATGCCCGTACTCGAGGACCAGGGTCCCTGGGACGGGCCGCTCAGCGGGCGCCACGTGCTCGTCACTGCCGGGCCGACCTGGGAGCCGATCGACCCGGTGCGGTACATCGCCAACCGTTCCTCGGGCAAGCAGGGCTTCGCCATCGCCGCCGCCGCGGCGCGCGCTGGTGCGCGGGTCACGCTGGTGACCGGCCCCGTACACCTGCCGACGCCTCCATGCGTCGACCGGGTCGACGTCGAGACCGCAGAGCAGATGGCCGATGCCGTCAAACGCGCGTTGCCCGCAGACGTTGGCGTGATGGTCGCGGCGGTCGCTGACTGGCGCCCGGCCAATACCGCCACCGAAAAGCTCAAGAAGCGCGGCTCTGCGCCGCCCGCGCTGATGCTGACCGAGAACCCGGACATCCTCGCCACGCTCGGCTCGCGTCCCGACCGCCCGCCGCTGCTGATCGGCTTTGCCGCCGAGACCAACGACGTGGTCCGCTACGCGCGCGAGAAGCGCAAGCGCAAGGGCGCCGACTGGATCATCGCCAACGACGTTTCCGGCGATGTCATGGGCGGGGACAACAACGCGGTCCACATCGTGCGCGGCAACGACGTGATATCGCTTCCCGAAATGCCCAAGGAGGAGGTCGCGCGCCTGCTCGTCGAAAGGTTCGCAGATGCATTCTCCACCGACTGAAGTTCCCGTTCCGCTCAAGATCCTGCCGCATGGCGAGGGGCTGCCGCTGCCCGCCTACGCGACCGATGGCGCGGCGGGCATGGACATCGTCTCGGCCGAGGACGTGACCATCGCGCCGGGCGCGCGCCATGCGGTCGCGACCGGGCTCGCGGTGGCGATCCCCTTCGGTTTCGAGATCCAGGTGCGTCCGCGCTCGGGCCTCGCGCTCAAGCACGGGATCACCGTGCCCAATACGCCCGGCACGATCGATTCGGACTATCGCGGCGAGCTCAAGGTGATCCTCATCAACCACGGCGCCGAACCCTTCGCGATCGTGCGCGGTGACCGCGTGGCGCAGCTGGTGATCGCGCCCGTGACCCGCGCGGCCTGGCTCAAGGTCGAGGAACTCGACGCGACCGAGCGCGGTGAGGGGGGCTTCGGCTCGACCGGCGGCGTCGCCGCGCTCGGCAACTGAGGCAACGAGAGAGCGCGCTGGCGTGCGCCCGCCTGACGGCCAGCTGGCCGATGATGCCGCGATAGCACGCCTTGCGCGCGCCGTCCTCGATTGCAGCCTGCCCAAGGCGCAGTGGACTCACGAGGCGCACTTCGCGCTAGCCCTTTGGCTGGCGCGCGAGCGTCCGGATTGCCTCGAACCGGACGCGATCCGGGCGGTGATCACGCGCTACAACGAGGCCACGCTCACGCCCAACAGCGACAGCGCCGGGTATCATCACACGATCACGCTGGCCTCGCTGCGCGGGGCGCGGGCGTGTCTCGCGCAAGCGGCACCGGACGCGCCGCTGGGTGCGGTACTGGCAGGACTGATGGCTTCGCCCTTGGGGCGCAGCGACTGGTTGCTCGACTACTGGAGCCGTCCGGTGCTGATGAGTGTCGAGGCACGCCGCGACTGGGTCGAACCCGATCTGGCGCCGCTGCCGTTCTGAGTGGCGGCTCAGTCGGCCTTGTCGGTACCGGCGTTGTCGCCAGCGCCGATACGGCGGGAGCGGCGCTTCTTCACGCCCCACCAGCCAAGGCCGCCGATCAGGCCGACAGTCAGCCCGCCACGCAAGATCGTCGAGAACGCAGCCTCGAGCGCGCCGACGGTCACGCCCCAGAAGAGCTGCGACATGATGGCCATGAAGGTGTTCATTGCGTGATCGGTTCTTTCCCCCGCAGATCCGGTCCATCGTGACGGTCCGCATGTGCACGAGGCGCTGTTAGGCAAGTGGAGGCGCTGTCGATAGGGCTCAGGGCGCGGCGATACGACGAATTCACGCCGGTTTCGGACCACGAGAGGCCCGCCTCAAAAATAAAGGACGGGTCCGCCTTGCGACGAACCCGCCCCTCGGTGTCTCCCTCTAAGGGGGAGCCTCCTAAGTCGTTGGCAGTGATTATTTCTTTTCCGGTGCCACGGTAATGCGCACGGTCTCGCCCGAGTTCCCGGGGAAATTCGTGAACATGGCCTCGACGAGGTTGGGGACGAGGTACTGCAGACGATTCGAGGCGGAAACGGCCTCGGCGCGGCCCTCGAACAGGCGCTCGCCATCGGTCGCGCGGTCGATCTTCACCTCGATGCCGCTGGTGTAGACGGTGTAGCTGTCGATGCCGCGATCGAAGAACGGATCGTACCAGCCGTACTGCCACGGCCCGCCCCAGTAACCACGCGAGCGGAAGCCGTAGCGACCATAGCCGTACCAGGGATCCCAGTAGCCGCCCATGCCTCCCATGCCGCTCGAGCGCACGCGCTCGCGACCGGTGTCGACGCCGTAGTCGAAGCGCACGATCAGGTTCGCCGCTGCGGGATCGTTGCTCGGGACGTAGCCCAGCTTGGCCATGCGGTCGGACAGCACGCGTGCATATTGCGCGAACTCGAGACCGCCCGCGAGATCGGGATCGTCGGCGACGACTGCGAAGGTCTGTCCGGCAGGCGCGGGCAGTTCGCCCTGGAAGCGCGAGACGTCGGCCTTGAACGGCGCGGCGCAGGCGGCGAGCGCGAAGAGCAGGACGGCGACCGCCGCCATCTTCAGCCGCCCGGCATGCGCCGTGGCTGCGTGTGAGCGCGGCACGGCGGCGGTGCCGCCTGTTTCCGCAAATCCTTCGCGATTGGTCATTTCACTCTCACTCCACTTGCCGCTACTGGGCGTCCGGTTGGGACCCGCGCCAAGGGACCCGGCGATTCGACGCGCACCTTCGGATCGATCCGCACGCTAGCGCAGCGGGACTGAATAGCGGTTGAATGGCGCTTCAGCTGCGACGGGGCGAGGCGCTTTAGCTTCTCCCATCTGCAGTGCGACGCCGCTCTGGCCGCCAACGATTCCCTGTCGACCTTGCCTCTACCTTAGGGCACCAACGGCCTGTGATATAGGGAGAAAGCACAGTGGAAACGAGTCCCGCACCGCAAGTTCGCGTTTCGGTGCTTGCGGTCAATACCGGCAAGGCCCGCCGTTTCCGCGGCGCGGACGAGCACAGTGCCATCGCCAAGACACCTGCCGAAGGGCCGGTACGGGTCACCTTTCTGGGGCTCGCGGGCGATGAACAGGCCGACCTTTCGGTCCATGGCGGGCCCGAAAAGGCGCTGCACCACTATCCCTACGACCACTATCCTTTCTGGAACGAGGTACTGGGCGGGCACCCGCTGCTTGGCGGGCACGGTGCTTTCGGCGAGAACCTTTCGAGCGAAGGTCTGCTCGAGGATGCGGTGTGCATCGGCGACCGGCTTCGCCTCGGCAGTGCGCTGGTCGAGGTCTGCCAGGGCCGCCAGCCCTGCTGGAAGCTCGATCACCGCTTCGACGGCGCCAAGGTCATGGCCCGCATTGTCGCGACGCGCCGCTCGGGCTGGTACTACCGCGTGCTCGAGGAAGGCGTGGTCGAGGCAGGCGACGCGCTCGAACTGGTCGAGAGGCCGTTTCCCGACTGGAGCGTCTCGCGGGTCTTCGGCCTGCTGATCGCAGGCGAGCACAAGCAGGACCGCGGCGGGCTCGAGGCGCTGGGCGCGGTGACGCCGCTGGCGCAGGCATGGGCCAAACGGCGCGAGAAGCTGCTGGGCGCATGAGGGTGCGCGTTGCTCGCGACATGGAGGGGCCGCGCTTTGGCAAGGCCGCGCTTGGCGCCGTGCTTTGCGCAATGCTCGCCTCCACTGGCGCGCGAGCATTGCGCGCGGAGCCTGCCAGCATCACCGGCGTCCATGCCGCACCCGAGAATGTAGAGGCGTCGCAGCCGGGTGAATGGTCGGCGCGTGCCGGGACTGCGCTCGAGCTCCTCGATGCGCGCTGGGGCCGCGAGGGCGACTGGCAAGGGGCAGGCGGCTGGCAGCGCTTCGTGCTCGTCGACCTGCTCATCGCCTACCGCGAGCGCAGCGGCGACCCGCGCTGGGACGAGAGGATCGCGAAGGCCTTGCGCAACCGGCGCGGGCTCGCGCTCAACGACGATGCGCTCTGGGCGGTGATCGCCAGCGTCGACGGCTACCGGCTCGAGGGTGATCCCGAGCTGCTCGACTATGCCGCGACGCGCTTCGCGCAGCTGGTGACGACCTACTGGGACGATACCTGCGGCGGCGGGCTCTGGTGGGATCCGCGCCGCAGCTACAAGAACGCGATCACCAACGAACTGCTCGTCACCGCCGCGACGCGTCTCTACCGCGCGACGGGACAGGAAAGTTACCGCGCATGGGCGCTACGCGGCTGGGGCTGGATCGCGGCCTCGGGCATGATCGGCGACGATGCGCTGGTGCGCGACGGCCTCGCCATCGACACGCGTACGCGGACCTGCCGCAGCAACGGCCAGCCGAGATGGACCTACAATCAGGGCGTGATCCTCTCGGGGCTATCGGACCTCACCGAGATGACCGGCGATCCGACCTACCGGGCGCGTGCGGTGGCGATGGCCGGTTCCGCGCTGGCGCGCCTGACCCATGCCGACGGCACCTTGCGCGAACCGGTCCCCGCGATCGGGGCGGACGGACTCTCTTTCAAGGGGATCTTCGCCTTCCACCTCGCCTACCTGATGGATGCGCTGCCCGAAGGCGCGCAGAAGCAGGCCCTGCGCGAGGCGGCGCGGCGCAATGCGGCGGCGGTCTGGCGGATCAGCGAGGAGGGCCGAGCGCCGGTCGATTCGGACTGGACCGGCGCCAAGCGGCAGTTCGGCGCAGCGGCGCAGGGTTCGGGCGCGGCGATGCTGCTGGCAGCCGATCGCTGAGGCGCGAGGCGCGAGGCGGGAGGGGGCACTGCGCCGCCGCGAGTGTTGCGGCGCGCAATGCCCCTCGGGGCACGGCCTCAGCCGCGCACCAGTCCCAGTGCGTCGTAAGTCGCGTTGAGCGTCGGGACCGCCAGAGCGCGGGCCTTTTCAGCGCCCTTGGCGAGGATCGCGTCGAGCGCGCCGCGGTCCTTGCGCAGTTCGTTGAAGCGCGCGTTGATCGGCGCGAGCTTCTCGACCAGCAGTTCGCCGAGCGCGGGCTTGAACTTGCCGAAACCTTCGCCGCCGAAATCGGCCAGCACCGCATCGACGCTGGTCCCGGACATCGTCGCGTAGATGCCGATGAGGTTGATCGCCTCGGTGCGGCCTTCGAGTCCGGCCTTCTCGGAGGGCAGCGGCTCGGGGTCGGTCTTGGCCTTCTTGATCTTCTTGATGATCGTGTCAGCATCGTCGGTGAGGTTGATGCGCGCCATGTCCGAGGGATCGGACTTGCTCATCTTCGAGGAACCGTCGCGCAGGCTCATGATGCGTGCGGCCTCGGGCGGGATGATCGGGTCGGGCAGGGTGAAGACCGGCGCTTCCTCGCTGGCGAAGTCATTGTTGAATTTCTGCGCGATGTCGCGCGCCAGTTCGAGGTGCTGCTTCTGGTCCTCGCCCACGGGGACGTGGGTGGCCTGGTAGAGCAGCACGTCTGCGGCCTGGAGCACCGGATAAGTGAACAGCGCGACCGAGGCGCCCTCGCGGTTCTTGCCCGACTTGTCCTTGAACTGCGTCATGCGGTTGAGCCAGCCCATGCGCGCGGTGCCGTTGAGCAGCCATTGCAGCTCGGCGTGCTGGGGGACCTGTGCCTGGTTGAACAGGATCGAGCGGTCGGGGTCGATGCCGCAGGCGACGAGAGCGGCGGTCATCTCGCGGGTGTTGTTGGCCAGCGCGGCAGGCTCGTGCGGCATCGAGATCGCGTGCAGGTCGGCAAGGAAGTAGAGGCTTTCGCCACCCTGCTCGGCGACGTCGTCCTGCATCTTCACCCAGTTGGCGATCGCGCCCAGATAGTTGCCGAGGTGCAGGTTGCCGGTGGGCTGGATGCCGGAGACGATACGCATGTGACTACTCGATTTCTCTCTTATTTCGCGCGGCGGCGGCGCAGGAGCTGGAGGTCGTCGCGGGTGAAGGCACCCGTGGCAATGGTGGCGAGGCCATAGACGAGGCAGCCCGCCGAGACCAGTGCAGCCAGTGCAAGTCCTCGTACCAGCCAGGTACCCTGCACATAGGGGGCCATCAGGTCCTGCCCGTACCACAAGGCTGCGGCCATCAGCACGGCGGCAAGCAACAGGCGCGGCGCACGGCGCCTGAGGCGCGCGTCCACCTCGAAATGGCCGCGCCTGACCAGCGTCACGTAGAGCATCGCGACATTGACGGTGGAGGCAATCGCGGTTGCGAGCGGCGGGCCCATGTGCTGGAGCGGCACGATCAGCGCGAGGTTGCCGAGCAGGTTGATGCCCATCGAGATCATCGCGAAGCGCACCGGGGTGCGGGTGTCCTGTCTCGCGTAGAAGCCCGGGGTCAGCACCTTGACGAGGATGTAGCTGGGCAAGCCGATCGAGAAGGCGGCGAGCGCCTGCGCGGTGCGCGCAACGTCGCCCGCGTCGAACTTGCCGTAGCCGAACAGCGCGGCGGCAATCGGCTCGCCGCACACGATCAGCGCGGCGGCGGCGGGCAGGGTGAGCAGCAGCGCGAGCTCCAGCCCGCGGTTCTGCGTCTGCATGGCCGCGGCATGCTCGCCCGCACCGAGCTGGCGCGAGATCGTGGGCAGCAGCACCGTGCCAAGCCCGATGCCGATGAGGCCGAGCGGGAGCTGGTTGAGCCGGTCGGCCATGTAGATGTAGGTGACCGAGCCGTGCTCCAGCAGGCTGGCTGCGAGCGCGGTCGAGACGACGAGGTTGATCTGCGTCGCGCCTGCGCCGGCAGCGGCGGGCAGGGTCAGCAGCAGCAGCCGCTTCACGTCGGCATTCCACACCGGCATGCGCAGGCGCATCGAGACGCCGTTGGCGCGGCAGGCCCAGACCAGCCAGAGGAACTGCGCAAGACCGGCGATGGAGACGCCGATGGCTTGGTTGCGCGCGGTCACCAGCGCATCGGCATCGTGGAAGCCGAGCAAGGCGATGATCAGCGTCAGGTTGAGCAGGATCGGCGCGGCGGCGTTGACCCAGAACTTGTCGAGCGAGTTGAGGATGCCGCCCAGCAGCGAGACCAGGCTGATGAAGGCAAGATAGGGGATGGTATAGCGGCTGAGCGTGACCGCGAAGGCGAACTGCTCGGCGCTGACGTCGTTGAACGAGCCCGAGAGCACCCATGTCACCGGCCAGGCGAAGACTTCGAGCAGTACCGTCATTGCCAGCAGAACCGGCAGCAGCACCGAGAGCGCCTGTTCGGCGAAGGTCAGGCCCGCGGGCAGGCCGGGGCCATCCGGGTCGGCCACCTTCTTGTTGAACATCGGGATGAAGGCGGCGGAGAAGGCCCCTTCCGCGAAGAGCGCGCGGAACATGTTGGGCAGGCGGAACGCGATCAGGAAGGCGTCCGAGGCAAAGCCTGCGCCCACGAAGCGGGCAAAGAGGCTGTCGCGCGCAAGGCCGAGCACGCGGCTTGCAAGGGTGAGCCCTCCGACGCTGGCCAGTGCCTTGACGAGGTTCATCGACTTTGGCTCCGGCCTGTCTACCCGCTCATCGAACGGCGGGCAGCGTTTTCATGCTGGGGAGGGCGGACGCGGGCCCGGCTCTGCCAGAGCCGCGCCCGCGTCGCTTTTCGGATCAGGCGTGACCGGCGGGCTCGTCGGTCGCCGAGGCGGCGGGAGCGCCGCCGGCCTGCTGCTCCTGCAGCTGCTGCAGGTAGAGGCCGTTGAAGTCGATCGGCTCGAGCAGGAACGGTGCGAAGCCGGCATCGCGCACGGCATCGGCGATCACGCGGCGCGCGAAGGGGAAGATCAGGCGCGGCGCTTCGGCGAAGAGGAAGGCATGGGCCTGGTTCTCGTCGAGATTGCGCATGCCCACGAGGCCGCAGTACGACAGGTCGACGATGAACGCGGTGCCTGCCTCGGTCTTGGAGGTGCAGGTGATCTTGAGCTCGACCTCGTGGACTTCGCCCTCGATCGAGCGTGCGCCGATGTTGAACTGAACGTCGAAGCTGGGCTGGTCCTGCCACTGGAAGCTGACCGGCGCGTTCGGGTTCTCGACCGAGAGATCCTTGATGTACTGCGAGATGATCCCCGCGCTCGGCGCATTGTCGGCGCCGTTGTTCAGGTTGAGGTCGGAGATGACGTTGCCTTCGTCGGCCATGAGATGCTTTCCCGCTTGAATGTGATGCCTTGTGCCCTGTTCGCATGTCCGATCACGGGCTTCCTGCGCGCGCTAGAGCATTTTTGGGTCTCGTGGAACACCCGGAGGCGGCGAAATTGTGCCTTGCCTGCGGGTTTGCCCGGAAAAGAGACGTCGAAGCAGCGCCTCGTCCTGTCGAAAAATTCCACCCAACGAGGCACTCACGCGTTGTTCATTTGTAATGCGTACCTATCTCAGGCTATGTTGATAGCAAGAAACTGGCGCCGCGGAGCCCTTTAGAAAAGGGGTCCGAAGGGCCGCATCGGAAGGCCTCCATGCAGGGGGACCTTCAGGCGACCCGGTTGACGGGATGGCACCTGCCAGCGGCAAGACTAGGGAATAGGCATTCGCACGTGACACCGGAAATCGTAATCCTGGCCATGATCGCAGCGTTCCTCGGACTGCGGCTCTACTCCGTTCTCGGCCGTCGTGCCGAGCATGAGGAAGAGCCGATCCCGGGGCGTTTCGAAGGCCGCCAGGGGCAACCCGGTCCCGCGCGTCCGCACGGCCAGAAGCGGCAGGAAACCAAGGCCGACGAACGCGCTCCGGGCAATCTCGCGCAGCAGCGTCTGCGTGAAATGCCGCTGGCATCGCCCGCCGTCGAGCGTGGCCTTTCGGCCATTGCCGCGGCTGATCGCCGCTTCGACGCGCTCGCTTTCATGGAGGGCGCACGCAGCGCCTATCGCATGATCCTCGAGGCGTTCTGGAACGGCGACAAGGCCGAGCTGCGCGGGCTTTGCGACGACGATGTCTACGACAGCTTCTCCTCGGCCATCGACGCGCGACTCGAAGCGGGCGAGACCCTCGACAACCGTCTGGTGCGAATCGACGAGGTGACGATCGTCAACGCCGGGCTCGAATCGGGCGAGGCACGCATCACGTTGCGCTTCCGTTCGGACATCGCGGCGGTGACCCGCAACGCGGAAGGGCTGGTCGTGGCCGGTTCGCTCGACGATGCGATCGAGGCGGTCGATGTCTGGACCTTCTCGCGCATGGTCAACTCCGCCGACCCCGACTGGGTGCTCGAGGAAACCGACGCGGGCTGATCCGCGCGAAGCAACTGCACGAAAAGTTCGGGGCGGGACGCAAGTCTCGCCCCGAACTTTTTGCGCTGCAGGGCCTCGACCACCGGCAGGCCCCGCGATAAGTCGAAGAGAGCCGCGCCGCCTTTTGCGCGCGGCGCTGGAGAATTCCCCGTGCCTCGTAGAACCAAGCCGCGCTTCAGGGCGCTCGCGACATGGCTGATCGGCAGCGCGCTGCTTGCGGCATGCGTGCGCATGGTGCCCGAGGGCGGGCTCTCGGGCGGCACCGTACCTGCGCCGCTACCCGAGAATGCGCTCGCGCTTGGCGTGCGGCCCGGCCCTGCGGTGGCGAGCCTGCCGCTCGGCCAGCGCGATGCGCGCGCGGCGCTGGCAGGCTTTGGCGAGAGCTGCCCCAAGCTGCTCTTGCGCGAAGACCTTACCGGGCTCACCCGCCCGGCCGACTGGAACAGCGCCTGCGCCGCCGCGCGCGGCTGGTCGCCCGCCGATGCGAAGGGCTTCTTCACCCAGTATTTCGAGGCCGTGCGCGTGGGCGATTCGCGCGCCTTCGCCACCGGCTACTACGAGCCCGAGATCGTCGGCTCGCGCACCCGCCAGCCGGGCATAGAGGTGCCCGTCTACGGCATGCCGAGCGACCTCGTGCGTGCACGCGCCGGCGATGCGCAGCCGCTCGAAAGCGGGCGCATGCCGATCGGGCGCTACGACGAGGCGGGCCGCTTCGTGCCCTATTTCGAGCGCGCGCAGATCGAGCAGGGCGCGCTCGAGGGCCGCGCGCCGGTGATCGCCTGGGTGGCCGATCCGGTCGAGTTCTTCTTCCTGCAGGTCCAGGGTTCGGGCCGCTTGCGCGCGCCCGACGGCAGCGTGACGCGCATCGGCTATGCCGGGCAGAACGGCCTCGCCTATACCGGCATCGGCAAGGTCATGCGCGATCGCGGGTTGCTGGGCGAGGGGCCCGGCCAATATGCCGGTTCGATGCAGGGCATCATGCAGTACATTCGCGAGAACCCGGAGGCGGGTCGCGCGCTGATGAACGAGAACCGCTCCTGGGTGTTCTTCCGCGAGCTGACCGGCGACGGGCCGCTGGGCGCGATGGGCGTGCCGGTGCGCGCGCGGGGTTCGGTCGCGACCGACCCGCGCTTCGTGCCGCTCGGCGCGCCGGTCTGGCTCGACCTGGATCGCGCAGAGGCGGATGGCCTGTGGGTCGCGCAGGACACTGGCGGCGCGATCAAGGGCGCCAATCGCTTCGATACCTTCTGGGGCGCGGGCGACGATGCGCGCCTGACCGCGGGCGGAATGAGCGGGCGCGGCGAGGCGCTTGTGCTGGTGCCCAAGGGTACGCTCGGGCGCCTCGGCGTCGAGTAGGAACGAGGGTGGCGTGAGCAAACCGGGACGCAAGCTGAGCGAGGAAGAGGCGCAGATCTGGGCGCAGGTCGCCCGGACCGTGACCCCGCTCGAGCGGCGTCGGTCGCGGCGCGAGGTGCTGACAGGCGCCGCCACGACCCCGGCCAAGCCCGTGCCCGCGGTCCCGGCTAAACCACCTGCGCCGCCGAAGAAGGTGAAGGGGCGCGTGCCGCCGCCCCAGCCGCCAAAGCCTGTCGCGCCGCCCCGGCCCGAAGCCGCGCCGCACCTCGACGGCTCGTGGGAAAAGCGCATCGCGCGTGGCACGCTGGTGCCCGATTTCAGCCTCGACCTGCACGGATCGAACCTCGATCAGGCCTACATGCGGCTGATGCACGGCCTTTCGCAGGCCAAGGCGATGGGCGCGCGCGTGGTGCTGGTGGTGACCGGCAAGGCGCGCCAGAACGAGGCGATGGACCGGGGCGAGCGGCGCGGTGCGATCCGTGCCAAGCTCGCCGACTGGCTCTCGGCGAGCGAGCACGCCAGCGACGTGGTTGCCCTGCGCGGTGCGCATCGCCGTCATGGCGGGCCGGGCGCGCTTTACATCGTGCTCAAGCGGCGGCGCTGAGCCGCGCGTTCGCGAGCGTGACGACGTAAAAAGGGGCAGGGAGTCTTTCGACTTCCCGCCCCTTTTTCATTGCGACCCGAAAGTACTCGGGGAAGTTATGGGCGTGTCAGGCGTCGACCTTCTCGGCAGCATCCTGTGCCGCCTGCGCAATCTCGGCCGGGGCCTCGTTGCGGATCAGGAAGTCGAAGGCCGAGAGGGCGGCCTTGGCGCCTTCGCCCATCGCGATGATGATCTGCTTGTAGGGCACGGTGGTCGCATCGCCTGCCGCGAAGACGCCGGGGATGTTGGTCGCCGCCTTCTGGTCGATCACGATCTCGCCGCGGTTCGACAATTCGACGCCGCTATCCTTGAGCCACTCGGTGTTGGGCACCAGACCGATCTGCACGAAGATACCCTCGAGCTCGACGGTGATTTCCTCGTCGCTCGCACGGTCCTTGTACTTGAGGCCATTGACCTTCGAACCGTCGCCGGTGACCTCGGTGGTCTGGGCATTGGTGATGATGGTCACGTTGCCCATCGACTTGAGCTTGTTGACCAGCACCTGGTCGGCGCGCAGCTGGGTGTCGAATTCGATCAGCGTGACGCTGCCCACGATGTTGGCAAGGTCGATCGCCGCCTCGACGCCCGAGTTGCCACCACCGATGACCGCGACGCGCTTGCCCTTGAACAGCGGGCCGTCGCAGTGCGGGCAATAGGCCACGCCCTTGGTCTGGTACTCGGCTTCACCCGGCACGCCCAGCTGGCGCCAGCGCGCGCCGGTGGTGAGGATGAGCGAGCGGGCCTTGAGCGAGGCGCCGTTCGTGAAAACGACCTCGTGGTAGCCGCCAAGCTCCTTGGCCGGGATCAGCTTCTCGGCCCGCAGCAGCGGCATGGTGTCGATGTCGTACTCGGCGATGTGCGCGTCGAGTGCGGAGGCGAGCTTGGGACCTTCGGTATAGGGAACCGAGATGAAGTTCTCGATGCCCATGGTGTCCTGCACCTGACCGCCCATGCGCTCGGCGGCGATGCCGGTCGAAAAGCCCTTGCGCGCGGTGTAGATCGCAGCGCCTGCACCAGCCGGGCCGCCACCGATGACGAGCGCCTCGAAGGGCTTCTTGCCCGCCAGCTTGGCCGCGGCCTTCTCGCCCGCCTTGGTGTCGAGCTTGGCGAGGATCTCGGCGACGTCCATCTTGCCCGAGCCCCACATGGTGCCATCGAGGAAGACAGCCGGGACGGCCATGACGCCGCGGTCCTCGACCTCGGCCTGGAAGGCGCCGCCCTCGATCAGGGTGGCCTTCACACCGGGGTTGTTGAGCGCCATCAGGGTAAGCGCCTGCACCACGTCGGGGCAGTTGTGGCACGAGAGCGAGAAGTACATCTCGAAGTCGTAGTCGCCCTCGAGCTCGCGGATCTGGGTGAGCACGTCCTCTTCGACCTTGGGCGGGTGACCGCCGGCCCACAGCAGGGCGAGGACGAGCGAGGTGAACTCGTGGCCGAGCGGAACACCGGCGAAGCGAACGGACGCTTCAGGGTTCGACACACGGCGAATTTCGAAACTGGGTTTGCGGGCATCATCGCCGTCGAAGCTGGCCGAAACCTTGTCGGACAGACTGTCGATGGTGGTCAGCAGCTCGCGGGTTTCCGCCGACTTCGCATCGTCGCCAAGCGAGGCGACGAGCTCGATCGGTTCGCGCAGCATGCCGAGGTACTGGGAGAGCTGTTGCTTCAGGTTGGCGTCGAGCATCTGGGGGTCCTTTTGGATAAAAGAGTGCGTTGGGAGAGAGGAGGGGGCGGCCCGGGGCGTGCCTCGCGGAGCCGCGCGGGCTCCGGGGGAGGGATGCCCCGGGCCGCGCGCCTCCAGCACGCGACCCGGTGACCGCCTGTGCGGTCAGTCGCGGCTGTTCTTAGATCTTGCCGACGAGGTCGAGCGAGGGAGCGAGGGTCTCGCTGCCTTCTTCCCACTTGGCCGGGCAGACCTGGCCGGGGTTGTTGCGCACGTACTGCGCGGCCTTGATCTTGCGGACCAGTTCCTTCGCGTTACGGCCAACGCCCTCGCAGGTGATTTCCATGATCTGGATGACACCGTCGGGATCGACGACGAAGGTGGCGCGGTCGGCGAGGCCGGCTTCGCGCAGGACGCCGAACTTGTTCGAGAGCTCGTGGTTCTGGTCGCCCAGGAAGCCGAACTTCAGCTTGCCGATCTTCTCCGAGGTGTCGTGCCATGCCTTGTGGCTGAAGTGCGTGTCGGTCGAGACGCCGAACACTTCCACGCCCATGCCCTGGAGGGTCTCGTACTGCTCACCCAGGTCCTCGAGCTCGGTCGGGCACACGAAGGTGAAGTCGGCGGGGTAGAAGAAGAAGACCGCCCACTTGCCGGCGATGTCTGCTTCGGTGACGTCGAAGAAGTCCTTGCCCTGCTGGAATGCGGTGTTCTTGAACGGCTGGATCGTGCTGCCGATGATACCCATGGATATATGCTCCCTCGTTGGGTGTGTTGAACTGACGAGGGTGAGATAGGAGGGATGCGCGCGGTTTTGTAGCGTGTTGATCCGATTGGGTTGATCGATTTACTCGATCATAGAGTTATCCACTGAGCGATTATGTCGATAAGCCGCGCAGAGCCGCGAGGTGGCGCATGGCAATCAGGTCGCTTCCGAAGCTTTGTGATACACTATATCCTTGCTGCGCTGCGGCGAGCCGGGTAGAGCGCGAGCCATGTCGCACGAAGAAGATGGCGCCACGACGCCTTCGCCAGCTCTCCACAATACGGCCAGCGCGCTTGACGAGGGCAGCCCCGCGAGCCCGCAGCGCCGCAGGGTCCTGACCGGCCTGATGGCGAGCGCAGGCGCCGCGGTCGTCGCCCCGACGATCGCATCGGGCCAGGCCGAGGCACGCAGCCGCCCCCGCGCGCCGCGCGCGGTGAGCGACGCGCAGCTCGCCGCCATGATCGACACGGTGGTCGTGATCTTCGCGGAGAACCGCAGCTTCAACAATCTCTTCGGCGACTTTCCCGGTCTCGAGCAGCCGCTCGCCGCGGTCTCGCCCGAGCGCGCCCGCCAGCGCGACCGCGACGGCAGCATTCTGGCGCAGCTCCCCCCGGTCTGGGACGGGGTAGTGCCGGACGAACAGGTGGTCGAGCATCGCAGGTTCAAGATCGGACAGGACGACATCGCCCCGCTCGCCAATGCGCCCTTCGCGCTGGCGACGCCCGAGGGCGATCCGCTGCCGCATGGCCTCGTCACGCGCGACCTGATCCATGCCTTCTACAACAACCAGCTGCAGATCAACGGCGGGGCGAACGACGGTTTCGTCGCCTGGGGCGACAGCGGCGCGCTGACCATGGGGCACTATGCCGACAATGCGGCAAACCTGCGGCTGTGGCAGATCGCGCGCGAGTTCACGCTGTGCGACAACTTCTTCATGGGCGCCTTCGGTGGCTCGTTCCTCAACCACCAGTACCTGATCGCCGCACGCCCGCCGTTCTATCCCGAGGCCGACAAGAGCCCGGCGAAGGGGCGCATCGTCCAGCTAGAGGGCGACGATCCCAAGGGCATCGTGCCCAGGCAGACCGCACAGTCGGCCAAGAGCGCGATGGACGGGCCGGTACGCTTCGTTCCCGACTCGCTCTCGCCCGACTTCTACGCGGTCAACACCATGCTGCCGCCCTATGCACCGACCTATCAGCTCGACCCCGAGCGTCCGGGCTATTCCGACTGGTCGTACGCGCGCACGCTCGTCCCGCAGGAGCACGAGACCATCGGCGACGTGCTGAGCGAGGCGGGGATCGACTGGGCCTGGTATGCGGGCGGCTGGGACATGGCGCTGCACGGCCAGCTCAACTCGCAGGACTTCCCTTCGCGGCCCAACTTCCAGCCACACCACCAGCCGTTCAACTACTACGTCCAGTTCGGGCCCGAAAAGCCCGCGCGTGCGCAGCACCTGCGCGACGGCGGCACCGGCGAGACCGCCCGCACCAACAAGTTCCTCGCGGACGTCGCGGCGGGCCGGCTGCCGCCGGTCAGCTACTACAAGCCGCAGGGCAACCTCAACATGCACGCGGGCTACTCGGACGTCGATGCCGGTGACCGCCACATCGCGGGCGTCATCGAGGCGCTGCGCAAGTCGCCGCAGTGGGACAGGATGCTGGTCGTCGTTACCTTCGACGAGAACGGCGGCTGGTGGGACCACGTCGCCCCGCCCAAGGGCGACCGCTGGGGACCGGGCACGCGCGTGCCCGCGCTCGTCGTCAGCCCCCATGCGCGCAAGGGCGAGGTCGATCACACGATCTACGACACCGGCTCGATCGCGCGCTTCATCACCCGCCGCTTCGGCCTTCGCAAGCTGCCCGGGCTCGCCGAGCGCGAGGCGGCGATGATTGCCGCGGGCGGCCCGCCGCCGGGCGACCTGACCGGCGCGCTGCGCTTCGACTGAGGTGCCCGCCGGGCTGGTCAGGTGGCTATCGCTGACCCTCGTGCCTAGCGGGGGCGTGCACCGGCCTCGAGGATCGGCAGGCCGCCTTCGGTCGGCACGTAGATAATCTGGCCCTTCGATTCCTCGAGGTTCTGGATGTAGAGGTAACGCAGGTAGCCTTCCGGACCGCCGAGGCTGTCGGCGACGATGCGGTTGGCTGCCGCGAGCCCCTTGGCGCGCTCGACTTCGGCCTTGGCCTTGAGCTTGGCGCTGTCGAGCGCGGCCTGCGCTTCGAGCACCGCGATGCGCCGGTTCTGCGTCGCCTGCGCGAGCTGCGCCTCGCCCGCGACCTGCGCGTTCCACACCCGCAGCGAATTGTAGGCCGCGCACGAGCCCAGGCCGCCGCCCACGACCACCACGAGCAACAGGAAAAGCGCGAGCCCGATCTTGATCAGGCTGTCGGACGTACGGTTCATTGACTTGTCCCCCAAGGATTTCGTCGTTTCATCCTAATGGCTTGGCGGGGGCGGGCAAGCATATCCGGACAGGTGCTCCGGGCCGGGTGCAAGGAAGGGCACACGGAAGGGGGCGCAGGGCAGGGGGGATGACAGGCGCAGGGCAGGCTCCCATATCGGGTGCCAAGGAGAAGCATTCCATGACCGACAAGCTCAACCTGACCGAAGCCGAGTGGCGCGAGCGCCTGACCCCCGAGCAGTACCATATCCTGCGCGAGGCGGGCACCGAGCGGGCCTTTACCGGCAAGTACGAGCAGAACAAGCAGTCCGGCCTCTATACCTGCGCGGCCTGCGGCGCGCCGCTGTTCGAATCGGAGACCAAGTACAACTCGGGCTCGGGCTGGCCGAGCTACACCGCTCCCGTCAGCGAGGGTGCGGTCGACGAGCACCGCGACATGTCGCACGGCATGATCCGGACCGAGGTGACCTGCGCGCGCTGCGACAGCCATCTGGGGCACATGTTCCCCGACGGCCCCGGACCGACGGGGCTGCGCTACTGCATCAATTCCGCCTCGCTCGAGTTCGAGCCCGAGGAGGGCAACGAGAGCTCGGGCGGCTGAGGCTTGCAGCGACGGCCTTTCGCAATCTGCCAAAGGCCGTCGCAATTCGACGGGTGCCTGTTAACGGCGGGTTACAAATCGCCATGCAAGGTGTAGAGCCTTGAGGGGACATCGTTGTCCGCAAGAGGGATCTGCACCTAGGATATGGCCAAGAATTCCGGCCGGCGCCGCAAGTCGGGCGCATCTTCACCCCGCAAATCGTCGAAGAAGCCGCTCTGGCGCCGGGTGATCACCGCGGCGCTGGTGTGGGGCATCGCGCTCGCCGTGCTCGGAGCCGTGTTCCTCGGGACCGCGGTGTTCTTCACCTTGCGCGAACTGCCCAGCTTCACCGCGCTCAAGTCGAGCCAGAACGGGCAGATGATCGTGGTGCGCGCCAACGACGGCAGCGAACTCGTCTCGCTCGGGCCGAGCTATGGCAAATGGCTGAGCGCGGCCGAAATTCCGCAGATCATGAAGGATGCGATGGTCTCCGTCGAGGACCGCCGCTTCTACCAGCATCCCGGCGTCGATCCGCTTGGTCTCGCCCGTGCGGTCTGGGTCTCGGCGGTCACCGGCGACGGGGCCAAGGCGACCTCGACGATCACGCAGCAGCTCGCGCGCAACGTGTTCCTCAACAACAGCCGCTCGTTCACCCGCAAGGCGCGCGAGGGCATTCTCGCGCTCGCGCTCGAGCGCAAGTTCTCGAAGGACCAGATCCTCGAGCTCTATCTCAACAAGGTCTATTTCGGCGGCGGCGCCTACGGGATCGACGCGGCCAGCCGCAAGTTCTTCGGCCACCCCGCGACCACGCTCTCGACCGGCGAGGCGGCGATCATAGCGGGCCTCGTCAAGGCGCCCTCGAACTACTCGCCCACCGCCGACGTGCAGGCCTCGATCGACCGTGGCAACGTGGTACTCGGGCTGATGGCCAAGAACGGTGCGATCACGCAGGGCGAGGCCAATGCGACCAATCTCGACGAGGTCGAGATCGCCGCGCAGGAAGGCCAGAACTCGGTGCGCTACTTCACCGACTGGGCACTGCCCCAGCTCGACATGCTGCTGCCCGAGACGAGCGAGCCCATCGAGGTGTGGACCACGCTCGACCCGGCGATGCAGAAGGCGGCCACCGCCTCGATCGACGGCAACGTGCCCAAGGGTACGCAGGGCGCGTTGGTCAGCCTCGACCGCGACGGCGCCGTGCTCGCGCTCGTGGGCGGCACCGACTACGTCAATTCGAACTACAACCGCGCGACCAGCGCGGTGCGCCAGCCGGGTTCGGCATGGAAGCTGTTCGTCTACATGGCAGCGCTCGAGGCCGGGTACACCCCCGATGACGGCGTGGTCGACGAGCCGGTGACGATCGACGGCTGGAGCCCGCAGAACGCGGGGCGCAACTATGCCGGGCAGATCGATATCCGCACAGCCTTCGCCTATTCGAAGAACACCATTGCCGCCAAGCTGGGTCAGGAAGTGGGCTTCGGCACGGTCGCCAGCATGGCGCGCCGCTTCGGCATCACCACGCCCATCGACACCAATCCCTCGATGGTTCTGGGCACCTCGGAAGTGCGCCTGATCGACATGACCCGCGCTTTCGCGGCGGTCTCGGCGGGCGGCACCTCGGTCGAGCCCTATGGCATCCGCAAGGTGACGACGACCTCGGGCGAGGTGCTCTACGAGCACAAGTCGGTGCGCGGGCAGGTGCTCGTGCCGCACTATGTCGCGGCGGGGATCACCGACCTGCTGCAGACCACCGTTGCAACTGGCACAGGCCGCGCCGCACAGATCGGACGGCCGGTCGCGGGCAAGACCGGCACCACCAGTTCGAACAAGGACGGCTGGTTCCTCGGCTTCTCGAGCGGGATCACCACCGGCGTGTGGATGGGCCGCGACGATGCCAAGCGGGTCGGCGGCCTCTCGGGCGGCCATGCCCCGGCGCGCGCCTTCTCAGACTACATGAAGGTGGCG